>CABRZC010000090.1 GCA_902475375.1 uncultured Collinsella sp.
GCGATTTCTAGCATGATGATTGCATATCAAGTGAGCAAGTTCATCCTCGAAGTTCCCACTGGCTATATTGCTGATAGGTTTGGACGAAAGACAAGCGGTCTCGTTGGCGTCGTGGGGATGCTTGGATACTACGCCGCCCTGCTTCTCGTCCGTTCCCCTCTGCTTTTAATCGGTGCGTTCGCTCTCAAAGGTTTTGCCGTTGCATGTCTGAGCGGATCCATAGAAGCGATTTACATAGACAGCGTCTCTCAGGACCAGCTCGTAAGACTTAATGTCGTTGAGCGATTTGTTTTCTATGCCTCTTATGCCATCTCCGCTTGCGTGGGCGGTTTCATTTCGTCTGCTGGCGCGTATCTCATTGGGCTTTCGGTCGATATCATCGTCATGGTGTTGACGTTGGTTGTCGTTGTCTGCATTCCTGAGATGCGAAGAGGGGGCACTGCGGGGACACCTGAGCGTGGAATTAGCCCGAAGATGATCGGTGCCGCTATTGCGGGTAATGGCATTCTTCGTTCAGCGTTCATCATGGACTGTTCTCAGGCATTTGCTTTTGTCGCCCTGGAAGACTTTTTCTCACTGCTGCTTGCGGGTCGCGGAATGAATGCCGTCGCTTCGGGTGTGACCATTGCGGTCCAGCTCCTTGCCTCGGCCTCCATGGGGCTTATTGTGCCCAGTGTGATTGCTCATGTCGACAAGAGCCGTTTTGCGCGTATTTGCGGCATCATTCGCTTAGTATTGACAGCTTTGTTTTTGATTCCCCTTACTCCGGCTAATTTGCTGCCCGTGTTCTATGTGCTGCAGACGGTTGCGTACTCGTTATTTGCTCCAATCAAATACTCAGTTTTCCAAAATGCTTCCGATTCATCAATGCGCTGTTCACTGATTTCGGTTCAAAGCCAGATGGTGGCGGTGGGTGCTGTTCTTTTCTATCTGCTCAACGCTGTGCTGAGTAGCGTTGCGGGCATTCGAGTCGTATTGCTTGTTGCGCTCGGGATTTCTTCCCTGGTGTATGTCCCCGCGCTATTTCGTCTTACAAGTCAAAGGCCATGAGTATTTGGGCACCGATAACTTATATATCAACGCAATAAACCCGAGCGCGAGGGCGTTTGGGTTTATTATTGAAGCGTATGTAACCTGGCGGCGCCACACCGCCTGTTAGTAGGGAGACACATGAACGTTCTGGTCGTCAACGCAGGATCTTCGACCCTTAAGTATCAGGTCATCGATACCAAGTCCCACAAGGTGTCCGCAAAGGGCTCCTGCGAGCGCGTCTGCTTTACCGGCGGTACCTTCACCCATGCTGCCAACGGCTCCAAGAAGGTGACCGAGAACATCGAGTTCCCCGACCACAAGGTCGCCATCGAGGTCGTCCTGAAGGACCTCGAGGCCAACGGCGTCAAGATCGAGGGCATCGGCCACCGTATCGTTCAGGGCGGTTGGTACTTTGGCGATTCCTCCCTCGTCGACGAGGACGTTCTTGCCAAGATCCGCGAGGTTGCCCCGCTCGCCCCGCTGCACAACAACCCCGAGGCTAACGTTATCGAGTTCTGCCTGGAGCAGTATCCCGACCTGCCCAACGTCACGGTCTACGACACCGCCTTCCACTTCAATATGCCCGAGGTCGCCAAGACCTACGCCCTGCCCAAGGACGTCTGCGACAAGCTGCACATCCGTAAGTACGGCGCTCATGGCACCAGCTATCGCTACATCTCCAAGAAGGTCGCCGAGATGACCAACGGCGAGGCCCGCAAGGTCGTCGTGTGCCACATCGGTTCCGGCGCCTCCCTGTGCGCCATCGAGGACGGCAAGTGCATGGACACCACCATGGGCTTGACGCCGCTCGACGGCGTCATGATGGGCACCCGCTGCGGTTCCATCGACCCGGCTACCGTGTGCTACCTGCAGCGCGAGGGCGGTTACACCTTCGACGAGGTCGACGAGATGATGAACAAGAAGTCCGGCCTTTTGGCTGTGACCGGCGGCAAGACCAACGACTGCCGTAACGTCGAGGAGCTTGCTGCTGCCGGCGATCCCGAGGCTCAGCTCGCCTTCGACATGTTCGTCTACAAGATTGCCGCCAAGGCCGCCGAGATGGCAACCTCCATGTGCGGCATGGACACGCTTGTCTTTACCGCTGGCATCGGCGAGCACGCTCCGGCCGTCCGCGCTGGCGTGGCCGACCGTCTGGCCTTTATGGGCGTCAAGATGGACCACGCCCGCAACGCCCTGCGCGGCGACGGCGCTTGGTGCCTGTCCGCCAAGGATTCCAAGGTCAAGATCTTCGTCATCCCCACGGACGAGGAGTTCATGATCGCTTCCGACGTCGAGCGCATCGTCAGCGGCAAGTAATTGCAAGAGGGGAGGGGGCTGGACGACCAAGTGCCGTTCAGCCCCTCTTTTGCGCTCGTCGGGCGACATTCTGATAGCTATTTATCAAGATATGATAACTTCTTATTAAAATGCGGCCGCCTTAAGGGGTCTGCGTCGACCGTATTGCACTGCAAAGGAGTCTCATGAACGTACTTGTTGTCAACGCCGGCAGCTCAAGCCTTAAATATCAGCTTTTGGATACCGATACCCGCGAGGTTTTCGCCAAGGGCAACTGCGAGCGTATCGGATCGGACATGGGCATCTTTGGCCACTCCGAGAACGGTGGCGCCAAGCAGACCGAGGAGGTTCCCTTCCCCGATCATCGCTCTGCTATCGCTCGCGTGCTTGAGGAGCTCGAGAAGACCGACTTTGCGATCGATGGCATTGGGCATCGCATCGTTCAGGGCGGCTGGCACTTTGATGATTCCGCAGTCGTTGACGACGAGGTTATGGCCAAGATTCTCGAGGTGGCACCGCTTGCTCCGCTGCACAACTACGGCGAGGCCGCGGCGATTGAGTATTGCCGTGAGAAGTATCCGGAGCTGCCCAACGTGGCCGTCTTCGATACCTCGTTTCACATGACCATGCCTGAGGTTGCCTACACCTACGCCCTGCCCAAGGACGTGTGCGACAAGTACCACGTGCGCAAGTACGGTGCCCACGGTACGAGCCACCGCTACGAGTGGATGATGGCTAAGGAGATCTTGGGCTCGCGCTGCCACCGCCTGCTCTCGTGCCATTTGGGCAACGGCGCCTCGCTTGCCGCCATCGAGGACGGCGTGTGCCGCGACACCACGATGGGCCTCACGCCGCTTGACGGCCTGATAATGGGAACCCGCTGCGGCTCTATCGACCCGGCTACCGTGTGCTACCTGCAGCGCGAGGGCGGCTACAGCTACCAGGAAGTCGACGACATGATGAACAAGCAGTCTGGTCTGCTTGCCATCTCAGGTATCTCCAACGACGCCCGCGACATCCGTACGCGCGCTTCCGAGGGAGATGAGCGCTGCCTGCTCGCCTTCGATATGTTCGCTTATAAGGCTATGCAGCAGGCCGGCTCCATGATCGCTTCTATGGCGGGCGTGGATACCATCACCTTCACTGCCGGCATCGGCGAGAACGACTGGTCGATTCGTAAGGCCTTCTGCGACTGCTTTGAGTGGCTGGGCGTGCGCATCGACAACAACAAGAACCGCGAGGCCGTGGGCAACGGCCCGCAGGTCATCAGCGCCGCCGGTTCCGCTGTCACGGTCATGGTCATCCCCACCGATGAGGAATACATGATCGCCCACGACGTCGAGCGCCTGACCAAGAACAACTAACGCGCGCATTTGCAAGTAAACGAAAGGCCTCCAGAGCAACAGCTCCGGAGGCCTTTTTACTAGCATACGGAAATTCCAGTCCCAAAGTGATCATCGCCGGCAACGCCTGCGCTTTCAGCAACGGCACCCATTCGTTCAGATCATCAGCCCCAGCTCGTAGCCAAGCCGCCGTCCACCCCAGATACCCTGACTGCTACGTAGCGGTAGAAGGCCATACGGGCTAACCCCTGAAAACATTCCGCAGACCAGAAACGCCCCCGTTCGTAGCTCCGGAGGAGCAGAACGGGGGCGTTTCATTGGTCGAGGACGTTTTCAGGGGTTAGCCCGTACGGCCTTCGGACGAGTACGTACGCTACTCAGCCATCTGAGCCTGGACGGCGGTGATGGCCACGACACCCACGATGTCGTCGGCAGAGCAGCCGCGCGAAAGGTCGTTAACCGGCTTGGCGATGCCCTGCAGGATGGGGCCGTAGGCGTCAGCGCCGGCGAAGCGCTGGACCAGCTTGTAGCCGATGTTTCCAGCCTCGAGGTCGGGGAACACGAGCACGTTGGCCTTACCGGCAACGGAGGAGCCGGGAGCCTTGAGCTGGGCGACGGTGGGGACGATGGCGGCGTCGAGCTGCAGGTCGCCATCGATGGCGAGCTCGGGAGCCTTCTCCTTGCAGAACTTCACAGCCTCCTGGACCTTCTTGGCGACCTCGCCGCCGGCGGAGCCCATGGTGGAGTAGGAGAGCATGGCCACGTGCGGCTCAACGTTGCCCATGAAGGTGGACCAGGAGTGAGCGGAGGCGATGGCGATCTCGGAGAGCTCATCGGAGGACGGGTTGATGTTGAGGCCGCAGTCGGCGAAGATCAGCGTGCCGTCGGTACCGAACTGCGGGGTGTCGGTGCACATCACGAAGAAGGCCGAGACCAGCTTGGTGCCCGGAGCGGTCTTGAGGATCTGCAGTGCGGGGCGCAGGGTGTCGGCGGTGGAGTGGCAGGCGCCGGAGACCAGGCCATCGGCGTCGCCCATCTTGACCATCATGGTGCCAAAGTAGGTAGCGTCCATCACCTGGGCGCGAGCCTGCTCGATGGTGACACCCTTCTTGGCGCGGAGCTCGGCAAACTTCTGCGCGTACTCCTCGTGCTTCTCGGCATTGCGCGGATCGATGACGGTAGCGCCGGGAACGTCGATCTCGTCGGGGTTGCCCAGGATGACGAGCTTTGCCAGGCCCTCCTCAATGATTTTGTTTGCCGCGACGATGGTACGCGGATCCTCGCCCTCGGGCAGGACAATGGTCTTAAGGTCGGCCTTGGCGGCAGACTTCATACGGTTTAGGAAATCGCTCATGTTACTCCTTACAAGCGTTTCGCTAAGCTCCAGGCGCCCGGCTGTTCACGAATAAACCCGCTGCTAGCGGGTTTACCTTTCAATTATGTACGCCGCGGTGCTTGAGCTTTCCTTGTGTGGCAAGCTCATTATAGGACGCATTAGCGCTATAATCGCTCTGATAAATATGTCTCGAAGAATGTTCGAGAAAAGCCCAGCTAACGAGCCCGTGGCTTTTGACAAGGAGTATCGATGCAGATTACCTCAGGCCTGCCTGAAGGCTTTAACGCCGGCGTATACGACATGATTGTCGTCGGTGCCGGATATGCCGGTGCCGTTTGTGCCCGCCGTCTCGCCGAGACCATCGGCTATCGTGTTGCCGTTCTGGAGCGCCGTAGCCACATTGCGGGCAACGCCTACGACTGCGCTGATGAGGCCGGGATCCTGGTCCACGAGTATGGTCCGCACATCTACCATACCTTTAACGAGCGCGTCCACAATTTCCTGTCGCGCTTTACCAAGTGGACGGACTACCAGCACAAGGTGCTCGCCAACATCAATGGCACCCTTATGCCCGTGCCCTTTAACCATGCGAGCCTTAAGCTCGCCTTTGGTGATGAGCGCGGCGAGGAGCTGTATCAGAAGCTCGTGGAGACCTTTGGCAAGGACGTCAAGGTGCCCATCATGGAGCTGCGCAAGAAGAACGACCCGGATCTTGCCGAGGTCGCCGATTACGTCTACGAGAACGTCTTTTTGCATTACACCATGAAGCAGTGGGGTCAGACGCCCGACCAGATCGATCCTTCAATCACCGGCCGTGTTCCCGTCTTTGTGGGCGACGATGATCGCTACTACCCGCAGGCTCCCTTCCAGGGCATGCCGCAGGACGGCTATACCGCGTTGTTCGAGCACATGCTCGACCACGATCTGATTGATGTGTTCTGCGATGTGGACGCCCGCGACCTCTTTGAGATCGACGAGACCACCGTCAAGATCGACGGCAAGGTCTATGGCGGCGAGATCGTCTACACCGGTCCGCTCGACGAGCTGTTCAACCTCGACCTGGGCGCTCTGCCGTACCGTACGCTCGACATGAAGTTCGAGACGCTCGATATGGACCAGTTCCAGCCCGTGGGCACCGTCAATTACACCACGAGCGAGGATTACACGCGTATCACCGAGTTCAAGAACATGACTGGTCAGGTCCTGCCCGGCAAGACCACCATCATGAAGGAGTATTCCAAGGCCTATACGCCCGGTTCGGGAGAAACGCCCTATTACGCCATTCTGGAGCCCGAGAACCGCGAGCTCTATGAGCGCTATCTTGAGCGCGTCCAGAACCTGACGAACTTCCACCCGGTGGGTCGCCTGGCCGAGTATCGTTACTACGATATGGATGCCGTGACCAACTCCGCCCTCGATCTTTCGGATGAGATTATCGCCTGCCATGCATAAAGTCATAACATTCGGTATTCCCTCGTATAACGCCGCCAAGGACATGGACCATTGCATCACCTCCATCTTGGAGGGGAGCAATTACGCCACTGATATCGAGATTATCGTGGTGGACGACGGCTCCAAGGACGAGACGGCCGCCAAGGCCGACGAGTGGGAGGCACGTTATCCTGGAATCATTCGCGCGGTGCACCAGGAGAACGGCGGCCACGGTATTGCCGTCCTTTCGGGTCTGCGCGAGGCGCAGGGCACCTACTACAAGGTTGTCGACTCGGACGACTGGCTCGACGGAGCGGCGCTTTCGACCATGCTGTCGATTCTGCGTGGCTTTGAGGAGCGCGACCAGCGCGTCGACCTGTTTATCTCGAACTACGTGTACGAGAAGGTTTACGAGGGCACGCACACCGCGATTGGCTACAAGTTTGCCCTGCCGCGCAAAAAGATTTTCTCTTGGGACCAGATCGGACACTTCCGTCCCGATCAGAACCTGCTCATGCACAGCTTGTGCTATCGCACCGATGTGCTGCGCGAGTCGAATCTGCCTATGCCGGCACACACGTTCTACGTGGATAATATCTACGCATACGTGCCGCTGCCGCGCTGCAAGACCATGTACTACGCCGACATCGACCTCTATCGCTACTTTATCGGTCGCGAGGGCCAGAGCGTCAATGAGGCCACGATGGTCAAGCGTCTGGGTCAGCAGTTCCGCGTAACGCGCATCATGATGGAATCGTTCCACCTGTACCAGGATGTTGAGTCCTCGCGTCTGCGTTCGTACATGATGGGCTACTTCACCATGATGATGGCAATCTGCTCGGTGCTCACTAAGCTTTCCGACGAGGATTGTGCCGACGAGCGCCTGAAGACGTTGTGGAGTGATCTGAAAGCCTATGACGAGCGTATGTATCGTCGTGCACGCTACGGCGTGGTCGGATTCTTTACCAACCTGCGTGGACGGGCCGGAGACAAAACCACACTCGGCCTATACCATCTTGCCTCAAAGATCTTCAAATTCAACTAGTTGCTGAACAATCGCTGCTGATAGGTTGACTGGGCCCCTTGGCCTTTA
>CABRZC010000091.1 GCA_902475375.1 uncultured Collinsella sp.
GGGGTCAGCCCGTGGGAGGCCAGGGCGCCGCTGACCGGTGGACGGCACCGAGCCGTCGCAACGGAATGAAGAAGGGGGAGGCCTCGCGGCCTCCCCCTTTTTGCGTTTATAGGGCCATCACTCCACTCTCGCTGTGTTTTTGACCCTCGTTTGTCGCATCTTCTGCGAACGGGCTACAATGTCATAGTCTGTGCAGCATGGAGGTGATTATGGCCGAAGCCGGAATCGGCGTTGATATCGTCGAGATTTCGCGAATGAAATCAATCCTTGAGAATACGCCCGCGTTTGTTCGGCGCGTGTTTACCGATGAAGAGCGTTCGTATTGCGATGCCTCGTCTCGTCCTGCCGCGCATTATGCCAGTCGTTTTGCTTCTCGCGAGGCGGTGCTTAAGGCGCTTGGTACGGGTTTTAGCCAGGGCGTTGGCCGTAAAGACGTTTCCGTAACGCGCGATAAGCTCGGCAAGCCAAAAGCGCTGCTTTCGGGTCGTGCTCTCGAAATCGCCCAGGAATTGGGCGTTGTCGAGGTCGCTCTTTCTATTACTCTGACGGGTGACTTGGCTGTCGCTAATGCCATTGCGATCACCGAGGATGCTCGACCTAAACCCAAGGAAGAAAAGGTGAGCACGAAGGAGCGCGTTGCTCAGACATTTAAAGAGGCTCGTTCTGTCTTAGACGAGCTCGAACAGCTGCAACAATCTGCTTTGTCGGAACATCTGGATGATGATCCGCAAGATATGCTAGGAGCATAGATGAAACCGGTTTTGAGTACCGAGGAAGTCGTTCGCCTCGAAGATATTATCGAGCGTGAGGGTACCTCGAAGGCCGAACTCATGGAGTTGGCGGGCGAATTTGCTGCTAACGAGATTTTAAAGCTCAACCCCGATCGCGTTCTTGTATTGGTCGGTTTTGGCAACAATGGCGGAGATGGCTGGGTTGCCGCTGACATTCTGACGCATAAGGGCGTTGATGTAGATATCGTCTCTCCGGTTGAGCCGGATGAGATCCCTGCCGCTCTCGCTCGTCATGTCGCCCGTCGTACTGCTGGTCGCGACGTGCATGTGTGTGTCGGCCCCTCTCGTGATGAGCTGGAGGTGCTGATTGATAAGGCTGATGTTGTAGTCGATGCCATTTTTGGTACCGGTTTTCATGGTGATCTTCGTGCGCCGTTTTCAATCTGGATCCCCACGGTCAATGAAAATGCCGATCGCGTTGTCTCCATCGATGTTCCCTCGGGCCTGAATGCCGAGACGGGTGTGGTGGATGACGACTGCATTCGTGCCGAGCGTACGGTGACGATGATTGCTCCCAAGATCGGCTTATACAGCGCTGACGGTCCCGAATATGCAGGCGATCTGGTCTGCGGCGGTCTGTATGACCGCCTTGATGAGGTTATTGACGATGTCGACCATGCTGCCGAGATCGTGGAACCCGGTGACCTTGTGGACTATTTTGCTCCGCTGCCTACGAATATCGATAAGTACTCGCGCGGCTCGGTGCTCATTGTTGCCGGATCGGCGCAGTATCCTGGTGCGGCCATTATGGCTGCCAAGTCCGCTGCCCGCGCAGGCGCCGGCTATGTGGCAGTCGCGACTCCGGATGCGTGTGCCAACCTTATCCGCATGGCGCTCCCCTCGATTCCGGTCTTTGCTATTCCATCTGATTCCCGCGGTTCTTTTGGTGCCGCTGCGCGCATGACGGTATGTGAGATTGCCAAGAAATATAGCTGCGTGCTGTGTGGTCCCGGCATGACGACATCTGCCGGTGCCATGCAGGTGGTTTCGGGTCTGCTTGAGCTCGACGTACCGCTTATCTTGGATGCCGATGCTCTCAACTGCCTTGCCAAGATTGCAATCGATGGCATCGACAGTAATCCCGAGATGTATCGTCGTGAGCAGCCGCTCGTTATGACGCCGCATTATCGTGAGCTTTCGCGTCTCGTCGCCGGTGATGAGGTCAATGATCTTGGAACCGCGATTGCCGCCGCGCAAAAGGTTGTCTGGGCCGCCGGTTCCGATAACCTCGTTGTTATCGCTAAGGGCCCGACGACGGCCATTTGCGGTGTTGAGCGCGTGCTGCTGCCGCTCTCTGGCCCGGCGTCGTTGGCGACCGCTGGCTCGGGTGACGTCCTTGCGGGTATTCTGGCCGGCACGCTAGCCACCATGCGCGACGAGATGGACCGCTGGGAGCTGCTGTACTCGTATGCCGTCGCGCTTCATAGCTATGCCGGTTTTGCCGCGGCGACGGAGTTTGGCGAGAAGAGCGTTATCGCGACCGATCTTATCGACTTGATCGGTCCCGCCATGGAGTTGGCAGCAAAGGATGCACTCGATGATCTGGGAATCACGGACGAAGGGTCGGATGACTAATTATGAATAAAGCCGATTTGACGCGTTGGTCCTGGGTCGAGATCGACCGCGGGGCGCTTCGCCGCAACACGAGGGCCTATAAGAATTTGCTGAATCCGCGTCAGCGCCTGTGCTGCGTGGTTAAAGCCGACGCTTATGGTCATGGAGCTGTTGAGTGCGCCAAGATTATGTATTCGGCCGGCGCCGACATGTTTGCCGTGGCGACGGTTAACGAGGGCGTTGAGCTCCGACAGGGCGGGATTACGAAACCCGTCCTTATCCTAAGCGAGCCGCCTATCGAGGCCATTCCGACGTTGCTCGAGTTCGATATCATGCCCTCGGTCTATACGTCCGACTTTGCTCTTGCGTATGGCGAATGTGCCGTCGCGGCGGGCAAGGTGGGCAAGTATCATCTCGCCATCGAGACGGGCATGAACCGCATCGGCGTACATTACACGCAGGTGCTCGACTTTGTCCGCGGTATTGATTTCCATCGCGGTATTCAGTGCGACGGCGTATTTACGCACTTCGCCACGGCCGATGAACCTTCGGGCTGGGACTACAAGCTGCAGTGCCAGCGCTTTACCGAGGCCGTTCAGGCCATTAAGGATGCGGGTTTTGAGTGCGGTATCGTGCATTGCGCCAACACGCCGTCCTCGATGCTCGACCCCTCGATGCATTTTGATATGATTCGCGCCGGCGTTGGCTTGTATGGCATGCAGCCGTGCGAGCTGAGTAGCCGTGTGATGCAGCTCGATCCCGTTATGAGCGTTCATGCGCGCGTGACGCGCGTGGCGCACCCTGCGATGGGCGAGGGCGTGGGCTACGGTTTTACCTACCGCGTACCGCGTACGCGCGTTCAGATCTGCACGCTGCCGATCGGTTATGCCGACGGCCTATCGCGTACGCTTTCCAATCGTATGGATGTGCTGTATCGCGGCGAGCGCGTGCGTCAGGTTGGCAATATCTGCATGGATCAGTTTATGGTCGCCATTCAGTCCAACCCGGCACACGAGATTCCCGAGGCCGAGTATGGTGACGAGATGATTATTGTCGGCCGCGATGGCGATGCCGAGATCACTATGGACGAGATGGCCCGACTGCGCGGAACGATTAACTACGAGGTCGCCTGCGGCTTTGGCATGCGTCTCGACAAGGTCTACGTGTAGGAGCCGCTATGGGCGTCATGCACATTCCCGGCCATACCCATCAGGCGCCACGTGAGGTCGCACTCGAGGAGATTGAGGCTGTTTTAGGCGACTGCCATCTCTGCCAGCTCTATCAGTCGCGCCATAACATCGTGTTTGGCGTGGGAAACCCCCACGCTCGCGTCATGTTTATTGGTGAAGCACCGGGTCGCAACGAGGATTTGCAGGGCGAACCTTTTGTGGGGGCGGCGGGTGAAGACCTCAACGGCATTTTGTCCCTGGCAGGTCTTAAGCGCGAGGACGTCTATATCGCCAACGTGCTTAAGTGCCGCCCGCCGGGAAACCGCAATCCGCGTCCCGAGGAAGTGCTGGCTTGCTCACCGTTTTTGCGCGAGCAGATTCGAAGCATCTGGCCCGATATCATCGTGACGCTCGGTAACCCCGCAACGCACTTTGTGCTCAAGACCGAGATCGGCATTACCAAGCTGCGCGGCAGGTTCCATCAGATGGGCCACTTTGTGGTGATGCCGACGTTTCATCCTGCGGCGGCGCTGCGCAATCCGGCGTGGCAGGAGTTGCTGGAGGAAGACTTTAAGATGCTGGGCGACTATCTGGAGCGGCACCCCGCGCCGGAGACCGCCTCGGAATAATAATAAGGAGCGTATATGTCCCTGGAGCGCCTGGGGGTAGGTACCTATAGAACGGCCCGTACTGCCGATACGGAGCATTTTGGCGAGCTGGTCGCACCGTGTCTAGAAGATGGCGATGTGCTGATCTTGACCGGCGGCCTCGGGGTGGGCAAAACCCACTTTACCAAGGGCGTTTCGCGCGCTCTGGGCGATGAGCATATGGTCACAAGCCCTACGTTCGCACTCATGGCCGTTCATGACCAAGGGCGTATTCCGCTGTTCCATTTTGATCTGTACCGCCTGGAGCATGCCTACGAGCTTGAGGATACGGGCATTTTTGACGTGCTGGGCTATGAGGGTGTTTGCCTGCTGGAATGGGGCGAGCAGTTTCAGGATGAACTGACAGATGAGTATCTTTCGGTGACGCTTAAGCGCGATGAGGACGACAGCGACGTGCGAACGATAACGCTCGAGGCACACGGCGAGCGCGCGATTGAGCTTTCCCATTTGATAGATAAGGCTGTACAAGATGAGCTTGCATAACGACAACGCGCTGGTGGTGGCGCTCGACACATCGACCGACATGCTTGCCTGCGCGGCAAGCTGGATTGACGTGCAGACAGGCGAGGCAAAGCTGGTAAGTGGGGACCATCTGTGTCGCCGCCATGCCAACGTGGAGCTCGTGAATACTGTTGATGGCCTACTGAAGCAGGCCGGCCTGGATCGCAGCGATGTCGGCTGTTATGTGGTCGGTCGCGGTCCCGGCTCGTTTACGGGCGTGCGTATCGGCATCTCCACCGCAAAGGGTCTGGCGCACGGTGCCAATGTGCCGTTGCTGGGCGTGTCGACGCTCGATGCTTGCGCCTGGACGGCATGGAAGGCCGGCGTGCGCGGCAAGCTTGGTGTTCTTGCCGATGCCATGCGCGGCGAGGTGTACCCGGCGCTCTATGTGCTGGGGGATGAGGGCCCCGAGCGTCTGTTTGAGCGCGAGCGTGTGGTCAAGGCCGCCGTGGCGCTTGATGAGTGGCGCCAGACCGCGGACTGGGATCAGGTTCAGCTGACTGGTGACGGTCTCGTGCGTTATGGCAAACTGCTGGGCGAGGATGAGACGGCGCGCTGCGTGGAGCGAGATCTGTGGTGGCCCTCGGGTGAGGGCCTGCTGATGGCGCACGCCGCAGGCGATGGCGATCCGGCTCGCGTCTTGCCGATCTATACGCGCCTTTCGGACGCCGAGGAAAACGAGCGCAAGCGCCTGGGCCTTGCCGAGAGCGCGCAGAGTGAGGTGACAGGTGTTGCCGACGAGCTCGCCGGACGTCATCTGCAATTCCGCCCCATGGGCGCGGCGGATGCCGAGGGCGCGAGCGCACTGGAGACCGCCTGCTTTGAAGGCGCCGGACACGAGGCGTGGACGCCGGGCATGTTCCTGTCCGAGCTGGGCGAGGACGTTGCCGCGCCACGTAGCTGGTGGGTGGCGCACGACGACGGCCGTCTGCTGGGTCTTGCCGGCGGTATGGTCGTCGACGGGGACGTGCAGATTATGGACGTTGCCGTCGATCCGGCGCATCGCCGCGAGGGCATCGCCCGCAAGCTTCTGTCGCACGTGAGCTATGACGCGCAGATGCTCGGCTGCACCACGGCTTCGCTTGAGGTTGAGGACGGCAACGAGGCCGCAATTGCGCTCTATGCCGCTCTGGGCTTTACCGAGGCGGGTCGTCGCCGTGGCTATTACGGTGCCGGCAAGGATGCCATCGTCATGACGGCGCCGCTGCCCCTGGTGCTTCCTCTCGACAATGCCTCGCCCGAGCCGACGGCTGCCGAACAGCGTGTATGGCCGCTGCCCGCGCCCGAACGCACCGCTGAGGAGCGTGCCGAAATCGAGCGCCGCCGCCTGGTGCTTGCCATCGAGAGCTCCTGCGACGAGACAGCCGTGGCAATTATCGATGCGGATGGCAATATACTGGCCAACCAGGTGTCGACACAGATTGATTTTCATGCTCGCTTTGGCGGCGTGGTGCCCGAGATCGCCTCGCGCAAGCACGTTGAGGTCATCGTGAGCGTCGTGGACGCGGCACTCGAGGACGCCGCAGCGTCGCTGGGCCTTACGGGCGGAGCCATTGCACCAAGTGAACTTGCCGCCGTGGGCGTGACGCAAGGTCCGGGCCTGGTGGGTGCCTTGGTGGTGGGTGTCGCCTTTGCCAAGGGCTTTGCGTATGCTGCCGGCAAACCGCTGGTGTGCGTCAATCATCTGGAGGGTCACCTGTTTGCCAACCTGTTGGCGCAGCCCGACCTCAAGCCGCCGTTTATCTTTACGCTTGTTTCGGGCGGGCACACCATGCTCGTGCACGTAAGGGCATGGGGCGACTACGAGGTGCTTGGCGAGACGCTTGACGACGCCGTGGGCGAAGCCTTCGACAAGGTGGCAAAGGCACTGGGCCTTGGCTATCCCGGAGGCCCCATCATCTCCAAGCTTGCCGAGACGGGCAACCCTAAGGCGATTGATTTCCCCCGCGCGCTGAACAGCAGGGGCGACTACCGCTTCTCGCTTTCGGGCCTCAAGACGGCGGTGACGCTCTACATCGAGCAGGAGACCAAGGCCGGGCGCACGATTCATCTGCCGGATTTGGCGGCTTCGTTTGAGGCGGCGGTCTTTGACGTGCAGTACAAGAAGGCCAAAAACGCCCTGCATGCTACCGGGTGCAAGGAGTATTGCATCGGCGGCGGCGTCTCGGCCAACCCGCATCTGCGCGAGATGATGATCAAGAAACTCGGGCGTCAGGGAATCCGCGTAACGGTGCCGCCCTTGTCTGCCTGCACCGATAACGCCGCCATGATCGCGGAGGTCGCTCGCCGTAAATTCGACCGAGGTGAAATCTCGCCGTTCGACGTCGACGCCGATCCAAACATGACGCTGTAGTCGTGCTTGTGCGGTCCCCGACCGGAGGGGCCGGATATAAGGTTTCCTGCTCTACAGTCCTGCGCAAGACGAAGGCCACATTAAGTGGCCTTCTTTGCGTGCGGAACTCGCGATAAACCTTATATCCGGCCCCTCCGGTCGGGGGCCTTTCTGTATCGATATAGCTTCTGGGCTGGATCGGCGTCGACAACGTCCAGCAAGGTTAACAAGCCAGCGTCGAATTTTCGGCGTTCTTTAGCTGAAAGAAAAAGATGGCATGCGGAGCTTTGCTCCGCATTTGGGATGGGAGCCCCTGAGAGCCGCGGGAGCCGGGCGGCGCATGAGAACTTTATCGCGAGTTCCGCACGCAAAGGAAAGCACTTAATGTGCTTTCCGTCTTGCG
>CABRZC010000092.1 GCA_902475375.1 uncultured Collinsella sp.
GAGAAGTGAACGAGTAAAAACGAAGCCCCGGAGCATCCACACCTTTAGTCCACAAAACCGCAGGATTCGCGCAGCAAAACCTCAGGAAATAGCGGTCAAAATATGCCAATGCTTCGGGGGTCCAAATAAGGTCGTTCACTTCTCGGGAAAGTATTAGACCCCGATTCACCCCAACCCCAAAGTCACCCCAGGCAGCAGGCGCAACGCGCCGCAGCTGCCGGCCGCGCTCCGCAGTCCCCCAAGGCGGCAGGCGCGAAGCGCCGAGGCCGCCGCCGGGGCCAGGGCCCGCAACGGCCACGTGCCCTCACATCAGCCCAGCGGCCCCAACCAACAACGGCCCCATCGCAAGCCGCTTACAGCAGCGTCGCCGCAGGCGGGGCCGGGCTTAGTTTTCAGAACACTCCGCAGACCAGTGTGGCGCCTTGTCCGCAGCTCCGAAGGAGCAGGACAAGGCGCCACACATGGTCGAGGACGTTCTGAAAACTAAGCCCGGCCCCCGCCGGACAGGTAAACCGCTACTCGCAGAGCAGCTTAGCGATCTGGACGGCGTTGGTTGCCGCGCCCTTACGGATTTGGTCGCCGCAGCACCAGAAGGTGATGCCACGCGCGGCCTCGGGGTTCGAGATATCGCGGCGCACACGACCGACCCAAATCAGGTCCTGGTCGGAGGTGTCCATCGGCATGGGGAAGCGCTCGTGCGCATCCTCGGCAGCCATATCGTCAACCAGCTTGACGCCGGGAGCGGCAGCCAGCGCAGCACGGGCCTCGTCAACCGTAATGTCGCGCTCAAACTCAAGCGTAATGCTCTCGGAGTGCGAGCGCAGCACAGGCACGCGCACGCAGGTGCAGTTCACGCGCAGCTCGGGCAGGTGCATGATCTTGCGGCCCTCGTTCTGCAGCTTCATCTCCTCGGAGGTAAAGCCCTCCTCCTTGACGCCGCCAATCTGCGGAATCAGGTTGCTCGCGAGCTGGGCGGCAAATGCGCGCGGCTCGGGAATCTCCTCGCCACGGCCCAGGGCGACCAGCTGAGCCTCGAGCTCGGCCATACCGGGAGCGCCGGCGCCCGAAGCCGCCTGATACGTCGAAACAATCATGCGCTTCACGCCGGCGAGCTGATGCAGCGGCCACGTGGGAACCAGGCCGATGATGGTCGCGCAGTTGGGATTGGCGATAAGGCCGTGATGCCACTTGATATCGTCGGCATTGATCTCGGGCACGACCAGCGGTACCTCGGGATCCATGCGGAAGGCATGGCTGTTGTCGACCACGACGGCGCCGCGCTTGACGGCCTCAGGCAGTAGCTCCTTCGCGATATCGTCACCGGCGGCTCCGAGCACAATATCACAGCCCTCAAAGGCCTCGGGGCAAGCCTCTTCGATCACGATCTGCTCACCGCGGAACTCAACGGTCTTACCCGCGGAGCGTGCACTTGCCAACAGCTTGAGCTTGCCGACCGGGAACTCCTGCTCGTTGAGGCACTCGAGCATCTGGGTGCCCACGGCTCCCGTCGCGCCCAAAATAGCAACCGTGTACTGTTTCATGCTTCCCCCTTTAAAGGTTTTGGCTTTTGCCCGCACGCCGAGCAGGCTGATTATTGTTGTCAGTGTATACAAGAACGGGGCGGACACGAAACCCGCCCCGTCGAAACGAAACCGAAACGAAACGCCCCGCCGTAGATTTTTGAGGCGAGTCCCAAAAATCTAGCGAGATAGTAGCTACTTGTGGAGCGCAGCCAGGGCGGGATCGACCGGCGCGGAAGCCTCCAGGTCGGAGACCTTCACAATGCCGTTCTCATCGGAGAAGGCACGGTAAATGGTCCGAATCGCCAGGTCGAAGTCCTTCTCCTCGACACCGATAATGATGTTGATCTCGTCGCAGCTCTGCGAAATCATACGCACGCTCACGCCGGCCTGGCCAAGCATACCAAACAGATGGCCCGAGATACCTGCGCGGCCGCGCAGGTTACGGCCGACGGTAGCGATGAGCGCCAGGCCCTCGACAACCTCGATCTCGAGCGGCTCGACCTCCTGCTGAATGTCGCTCACAAGCGAGTACAGCGAATCGTGAACGTCCTGCTCCTGCACCACGGCGCCAAAGCGGTCGACACCGGTGGGCATGTGCTCAACGGAAACGTCATAGCGCTCGAAGACCGAAAGCGCGCGGCGCATAAAGCCGACACGGGGCTTGGTGCGGTCGCGGGCCACATTGATGGCGACAAAGCCGCGTTTGCCGGTCACGCCGGTAATGATGGGCTCCGCCTCGCCCTCGTCAGCCGTCTCGCTAATGATGGTGCCGGGGTCCTGCGGCGCATTGGTGTTCTTGATGACCAGCGGAATGCCTGCCTCGCGCACGGGGAACACGGCCTCCTCGTGCAGGACGCTTGCGCCCATGTACGAAAGCTCGCGCAGCTCCTCGTAGGTAACGCGCGCAATGGGCTGAGCCTCGGGAACAATACGCGGGTCGGCAGAATAGAAGCCCGAAACGTCGGTCCAGTTCTCGTACAGATCGGCGCCAAGGCACTTGGCCAGAATCGAGCCCGAAATATCGCCACCGCCTCGATCGAGCAGCTTGATCTGGCCCTCACGCGTCGCGCCGTAGAAACCGGGCATAACAAAGCCACCCTGCTGGCCGTACTCCTGCACCAGCTCGGAGGTGCGGTTCATGCTGAGCGTACCATCGTGATGGAACGCCACAACCGTCGCGGCGTCCAGGAACGGCAGGCCCAGGTACTCGGACATCAGGCGAGCGGTGAAGTACTCGCCGCGGCTCACAAGCTCCTCGGTGGAGTAGCCGCCCGAGCGGGCGCGCTCGGCAAAGGCTGCGAACTCCTCGCGGATGGGATAGGTGAGCTCCAGCTCGTCAGCGATATCAAAATAGCGCTGACCGATGTCCTCGAGCAGCTCCTCGCACGACACGTGATACTTAACGTGCGCGTTAACCAGGTAGAGCAGGTCGGTCACCTTGGTGTCGTCCTTAAAGCGGCGACCGCAGGCGGAAACCACCACAAAACGGCGGGCAGGGTCGGCATCGACGATGGCCTTGATCTTCTTGAAGTGTTCGGCGTCGGCGACCGACGAGCCGCCAAACTTGGCAATTTTTATCATGGCGTGGAGGTTACCTTTCTAAAAGCCTCTGCAAACCTGTTTTGCGCGCTCTGATACCATGGTTTCACCGATTGGGACCAAGGTATCCGAGGAGCACTGTTATATGGGAACTTATCATAGTACACGAGGACGCACTTTATCATGCTCAAGTAAGGTGGCAATCCGTACCGGCATCGCTCCCGACGGGGGTTTGTTTGTCTCGGACGAGCTTGGCACCCAGCAGGTCGATATCAGCTCGCTTGCTGATAAATCGTACTTTGAAATCGCTCAAAATGTGTTGGGAATGTTACTGAACGATTACACGGACGAAGAAATTTCGGCGTGTGTCGACGAGGCATACCGCGGCACGTTCGCGAGTGAAGAGGTCACGCCTCTCGTCAAGCTCGACGCAGCACCGGGCACCGACGCCCCTCAGACCTATGTGATGGAGCTCTTTGGCGGCCCCACGAGCGCCTTCAAGGACGTCGCCCTGCAGATGCTCCCCCGCCTCATGGCCCGCACCTCCGCCCAGGACGGCGGCGCCGAGCGCATCATGATCGTCACCGCCACGTCGGGCGACACGGGCAAGGCAGCACTCGCCGGCTTTGCCGACGCCCCGGGCACGGGCATCACCGTCTTTTATCCCGAGGGCAAAGTCAGCCGCGTACAGAATCTGCAGATGTCCACTCAGGAGGGCGATAACGTCGCCGTCTGCGGCATCCGCGGCAACTTTGACGACGCCCAGAGCGCCGTCAAGCGCATCTTTGCCGATAAGGAGCTTGCCGAGCGTCTGGAGGCCGCAGGCACGGTGCTTTCGAGCGCCAACTCCATCAACGTCGGCCGTCTGGTACCGCAGGTCGTCTACTACTTTGCCGCCTATGCGCAGCTGTTGCGCGCCGGCGCCATCGAGGCCGGCGACGCCGTGGAGTTCTGCGTACCGACCGGCAACTTTGGCGATATCCTGGCCGGTTACTATGCCAAGCGCATGGGTCTGCCCGTCGCCAAGCTCATCGTCGCGAGCGACAAGAACAACGTGCTGGCTGACTTCCTGAGCACCGGCGTCTACGACCGCAACCGCCCGTTCTTCACGACCATCTCGCCTTCGATGGACATCCTCATCAGCTCTAACCTGGAGCGCATGCTCTACTTCCTGTCCGATGGCGACTGTGAGCTCGTTGCCGGCCTTATGGAGCAGCTGGCGCGGACTGGTCGCTACGAAGTTCCCGCCGACCTGCTGGCAAAGATTCAGAGCGTCTTTGGCTGCGGTTGGGCCAGCGAGGACGAGGTACGCACTGCCATCAAGAGCTGCTGGGACGCGAACGGCTACGTGATCGACCCGCACACCGCCTGCGGCTATCACGTCTTTGAGCAGGTCGCTCCCGCCGAGGGCGCCAAGGTCCGCGTGCTGCTTTCGACCGCCAGCCCCTACAAGTTCCCGCGCGCCTGCTGCGACGCCCTGGGCCTCGACGTTCCCGAGGACGACTTTGAGGCCATGCGCGTGCTCGAGCAGGCAACCAACACGGTTGCCCCGGTCCAGCTCGCCGAGCTCGAGTCCAAGCCCGTCCGCTTCGAAGACGTCTGCGACGTAGCCGACATGGCCAACTACGTAGAGTCTGCAGCAAAAAAGATGGCTTCCAACTAAAACCCCTTATAAGGCGCCGGCGAAAGCCGGCGCACCTTCTTTTATCAGATACCCACCGGGATGATGACGAACGTGCACAGCGTGCCTGGCTGTTTCGTTCGTCGCGAGTTCCGCACGAGCCGGAAAGCACTTAATGTGCTTTCCGAGCGAGCCAGGACTGCCCGAGCAGCGAACTAAACAGCCAGGCACGCCAGGAGGACCCACATGATCAAGATCACTGTCCCAGCAACAAGCGCCAACCTAGGCATCGGCTACGACACCCTCGGCATGGCCGTCAGCCTCTACTCGCACTTCACCTTCGAGCGCGCCGACAAGCTCACCATCACGGGCTGCCCCGAGGAATTCCAAAACGAGAACAACCTGGTCTACGTTAGCTTTGTCGATGCACTGGCCGCATGGGGCGAGCCGGCCTTCCCCGTCGCCATCGACATTCAGACTGACGTTCCCGTCGCCCGCGGCCTGGGCTCCAGCTCCACCTGTGTCGTCGCCGGCATTATGGCCGCCGCCGCGCTGACAGGCCACACCGTCGACCGTGCCGAGCTCGTCCGCATTGCCACCGAGGTCGAGGGCCATCCCGATAACGTCGCCCCCGCTATCCTGGGCGGCGCCGTCTGCTCCTTTACGCCGACCGATTCGCTCCCCCAGTGCCTGCGCTACGAGGTGAGCGATCGCCTGCGTTTTATTACCGTGATTCCTCCCTACGAGGTGCATACGAGCGAGGCGCGCAAGGTCGTGCCGCAGGAGGTTCCGCTCTCCACCGCCGTATGGCAGATGGGCCGCATCGCCGGCATGACGCGCGGTCTTGAGTCCGGCAACCTCGACCTGATTGCCGCCGCCAATGACGACCGCATCCAGGAACCCTATCGTCGCCGTCTGATTCCCGACTACAACGCCGTGCGCGACACCTGCCTTAACGGCGGCGCCAAGACCATCTGGATCAGCGGATCGGGCTCGACCCTTATGGCTGTGACCGACGACACCATCGTGGCAAAGTTCCTGCAGGTCAAGCTGCGCGAGCAGTTCCCTAAGTGTGATACGCATATTCTGACGTGCGACACGGAAGGCGCTCAAATCGAGTACCTGTAGACATCGCCGATCGGTCTGTCCGGGCCACCCAGGGGCATCCCCTTAAAAACGTCCTCGCACTTGAGGCCCACTTATCCTGCTCCTTCGGAGCTGCGGATAAGCGGGCCTCGTGCTGCGGAATGTTTTTAAGGGGATGCCCCTGGGTGGCCCTATGGCAACGTAGCTAGCGATGTCTACAGGGACCCACGCTTTGAAGGGGCGCCAGGCTGAAATCATGGCCTTTTATTGATAGGGGCTCTTGCTAGGCTGGGGCACTTATTAGAGGCAGGCTTCGGCGATGCGGCGCTTGAGTTCGTCGATGCCCACGCCGGTTTGGGAGCTTGTGATGATTACGTTTTCGGCCGGGACGTTGAGCTGTTTTTTGATGGCTGCCGCTTGGCGGGCCTGCTGGGTGCGGCTGAGCTTGTCGGCCTTGGTGAGGCAGACGATAAAGTTGAACTCGTTGCCCTGCAGGTAGTCGATCATGTCATGGTCGAGCTTACTGGGGTCATGGCGAATGTCCACTAGCGACACAACCAAGTTAAAGCTGCGCTCGGAGTCGAAGAAGTCGCCGATGAGCTCGGCCCAGCGGTCGCGCTCGGCCTTGGAACGACGGGCGAAACCATAGCCCGGCAGGTCCACAAAGTGCACGTCGTCGGCCTCGAAGAAATTGATGTTGCTCGTCTTGCCCGGCGTGCTCGAAACCTTCACCAGGTTCTTGCGGCCAAAGAGCTTGTTCATAATGGACGACTTGCCCACATTTGAGCGGCCAACGAAGCTCACCTCGGGACAGGTGGACTCGGGGATCTGCGAAACCTTGCCGTAGCTGGCGACGAACTTGGCAAGCTGGTAGTTAATGGAATCGGCCATGGACACTCCTTGGTCGTAGGATCTTGCAAAAAACGCGCTATTGCGCAGCGGCAATGCGTCGAACGATATCGAGCGTGATATCGCTTGCGGCACGCGCATACTCGAACAAATCGAACTCGCGGTCGCAAATCGCATCATACGCCTCGTCACAATTATCGCTGATAGCACGCAGCACCAGGCAATCGACACCATTTTTGGTTGCGACATGGGCAATTGCCGCGCCCTCCATGCCGACACAATCGGCATGCGTCGCCTCGATGGCATCATTGCGCATAGCGGCGCCCGTCACAAAGCGGTTACCCGTGGCAATCGTGCCGACCAGGAACTGCTTTGCGCCCTCGTTCGAAGCGGTCGCATTTGTCGAAGCATCAACAAACCCACGCTCAGAAAGCACATCGGCGGCAATATCGACCAGCGCAGGCGTCGAGACAAACTCCTCGAGCCCCGGTGCAGACTCGGCGATAAGCGCGGTATCGGTATCTAGATAGCGCAGGCATTTGCCAATGACGACATCGTCGATATGGAGCTTGGGATTCAGGCCACCTGCGATACCAGAAAACACAACTGCCTGTGGAGCATACTTGCTAATGAGGTGCTGTGTTGCGGCGGCAGCGTTTACCGTGCCCATACCCGCCGTCGTGGCGACAATCGACAGGCCGTCGAGCCCGCCGGTCACAACGTTCAAGCCCGCCTCCTGTACCATGCAAACGT
>CABRZC010000093.1 GCA_902475375.1 uncultured Collinsella sp.
TTTGTCTACAAAACTGTATACAAAAAGAGATTCCGAGAACCAGCGCTCGACATTATGTCAATCGATAGGGGGCGCTATGGACGCTAAGCAGCTCGAAAAGATGATGGGGTTTGCCCCCCGGAGAGTTGGAGAAAGCCGCGGAGGCATACGAAAAAGATAAGTGGCCGAAGGGTCGCACCATCAAGCTGGGAAGACCGCCGATCTCTGATGAGCCAAGCATTGTTTTATCGGCACGTGTGGGTGAGTCGGTTCTTGATGCGTTTGACGCAAAAGCAAAGCGCCATGGGCAGACACGCACAGAGCGACTCAGGGAGCTCATCACGATCGATGCAATGATTGCCTAGTTATCCACCGAGCCCAAAGACGTACGCCAGCATCCAAAGTCGACATTTTTCGACATCTTTGGATGCTGGCGTACGGTATTTTGCAACATAGTCATTCGGGACGTTCTTTTAAATGACTAGTCGTTAAAGTGCGTCCCCAACGACTAACTAGCCGTGGAAGCGTGCTATGGGCGCAAGTGGCTGTTCGCGAAAGACGCGCTCGACGGCGGCGCGGTATTCGTCGACCTTTTTGGTCTTGCGTACGAGCTTGTGAACGGTAGCGGGGTCGGCGAAGGCGCATTTGGCGTAGAACCACCACTCCTTCATGCGAAAGACCGCATTGCCGCCAATCTCTTCTGCATAGGCCGCAAACAGCGTGTCGTGGAAGCGCTGCAGCTCAGCAGCCGTTGCAGCAGGGCCACCCTTGACCATGCGAGCGAGCGCGGGATTCGCAAGCAAGCCACGCCCCAGCATTACATGGCGCGTGCCGGGATAGGCCTCCACCAGCGCGTCCATATCCTCAAGATCGAAAATGTCACCGTTATAGGCCACGGGGAACGGCGCGCGTTCCAGCGTCTCGCCGTAAAACTCCTTGCGCGGCGATCCCGTATAGCGGTCCTTTTGCACGCGCGGGTGCACGATCAGCTCTGCCAACGGCATGCGGCAATACAGATCGAGCACACGCTCGTATTCGTCGTCGCTCTCAAGCCCCAGCCTGGTCTTGACCGATACCGGCAACGGTGACCGCTCGCACACATCGCTCAAGAACACCTCGAGCTCGTCGAGGTTGCGCAGAAAGCCCGATCCTTTACCCTTGGCAACAACCGTACCCGAGGGGCAGCCAAGGTTGAGATTGACCTCGCGGTAGCCCATGTCGGCGAGCACCTGTGCCGCCCATACAAACTCGTCCGCGTTCTTAGACATCAGCTGAGGCACTACGTTGAGCCCCTGGTTATTGGCAGGATCGATCTCCTTAAACGCCTTGCCGCCAAAGCGGTTTCCCACCCGCGGCGGCGGCAAAAACGGCGTATAGTAGCAGTCGAGCGCACCAAAGCACTCCGCATGCACGCGGCGGAACACATGCCCAGTAATCCCCTCCATAGGGGCCAACGATAGAATCATCAACATCTACTCTCAGATCAATGCGGTAAAGGGACTGCCCCCTTGTCACATGCATTATGCCTTGTGCTTCAGATGATTCACAAGGCAGAGGTAGCTACTTGACGATAATCACCCTTCCATCCGTCGCCTCACGCAACGAAGGTGAATGCTTTTCCGCGAAGTGAACGAGTAAAATCGGACCCCCGAAGCATCGACACTTTTGGAAGACCAATTCCTGCGGTTTTATCACTCAAATCCTGCGGTTTTTGCATCCAAAAGTGCGAATGCTTCAGAGGTCCAGAATAGGTCGTTCACTTCTCGGGAAACCATTCACCTTCGATTTGCTGGCGCTCACAAACAGCGAGAGGCTGTCCCGCGACAGCCCCCTTGCGCGTCATTCGCCCCATGACAGCGGCTCCATGCTCCAAAAACGACGTTCATGATCACGACGACCGCCAACAGCACGCTGTTGACCGCTATGTCTGAACAACAGACACCCTCCACTCATCTATACTCAAGAGCATGTGCGCATCGCCCAAAAACGATGAGAGTCGAGGCCCCATGCAGCAGCTCACCGAACAAGAAAAGAAACGCATCCAGCGGTACTGCACATACCCCAAGATCGCAGCGACCGCACTCGTCATGTCGTTCGTGGCATGCCTGTTGATGTTGCCGCTCCAAATGATCAACGATATCGCGTTCCACCAAAAGGAATTCCAACCCGCGGGCATATGTACCGCCATCGCACTCACCGCAATCGAACTCGCCATCTTTTGCTATTGCGCTCTTGCGCCGCGCTTTGGAATGCAGGGCAAACAGTGGAAGGAGCTGCAGAGCAGGCTTGCGGTAGCCCAGACTAACAAGGACCGTTCCGCGGAGGTCGCCGGCGTGCTTTCCGCGCAAGCTGCCGGCCGCATGCTCAAGAACAGCGATAACGATCTCGCGCGCGACCTGGGCGGTGCCGCCGAGGTCGCCGGCGCCGTAGGGGCAGTCGCCACGGCGGCAGACGTGCTAGCCGAAACCTCGAGCAATGCCGAGGCCATGGCAAACGCATACGGCGTGACGATTCCAAGCGTCAAGAAGCAGGTCATAGCTCTCGCAGTGGTGCCCGTCATTGTGCTGCTTGGCGTCTACATCCCGCAGTTTATCCAGGGAAATAACGAGCTTCAGGCAAGAAAGGCTGCAGCCGCCGAGCAGCTCGCCATCGCGCAAGATGCCTTGGAGCCCGTGTGCGAACGCGTCGCAGCAGACGACCCATACGTGTCATATCACGACTACGGCTACCGCATAATCGGCTATCTACGCGATAATGACCTCGGCGCTCAAGCAGCCTATGTCTACCTTTCTTTTGATGCAGACAGCATGCTCACGGACGTCGATTACACCAGTCAGATCGACCCCGAGGAAAGCCTTGCAGACAACCTCGCCCGCGCCGAGCAGGATATCGCGACGCTCTGCGCCCCGCTCAACGGGTTGGACATTTCCGTTGCCACACCGGGCCTCCTCACGCCATGCAGCCTGTCGGATGAATTTAAACAGGCATTTTTAGCCGGATCCCTATATGAAGAAATCAGCATCAAGACGGAGGACGAATCTATCAAGTCGTACTACACCTTTGACACCGAGCCCAAGGAAGAGTTCGACGAATACACCCATCCGGAAATTAGACTCATGCTCTCTGCAAAGAAGAACTAAAAGCTTACGCTCTAATTGCCGCTCGCAAACATCATCTATATCTCGAGGTCTAATACTTTTCCGAGAAGTGAACGGCTGTATTTGGACCCCCGAAGCATCGACATTTTTAGACGTCAAAACCGCAGGATTTGACTGGCAAAACCGCAGGAAATTGCATCTCAAAAGTGTCGACGCTTCGGGGGTCCATTTTGACTCGTTCACTTCTCGGAAAAGTATTAGACCCCGATTTACATGCCACTCAATGTGACAAAGTGGCTGCCCCTTTGTCAAATTCGATGAAAAAGGGCACCGATGTTAGTCGATGCCCCAAAGCGGCTGTAGGTTAAGCCCTACAGCGTATGTCTAAGACGAATCGAACTATTCGTCCCAGGAGAGGTTCTTACCAGTCTTTTTTGCCAGCAGCAAGAACAGGCCGATAATAACGTTGCATGCGATGCAGAAGATGAAGACGCCCTGGAAGGAGCCGACAAGCTCAT
The DNA here is from genome assembly GCA_902475375.1 of uncultured Collinsella sp. Lineage (GTDB taxonomy): Bacteria > Actinomycetota > Coriobacteriia > Coriobacteriales > Coriobacteriaceae > Collinsella. The sequence continues at coordinate 3,596 of CABRZC010000093.1, forward strand.
AGACCTTCATCATAACGGGCATGCCAAAGGCGCCGACGATATAGCCCACGGAGCAGATCAGCGCGAAGATGCGACCGAAATCGCGGGAGCCAAAGACGTCCATAACCAAAACGGTCAGGGCAGTGCCAGCGATGACGTACATTACGTCGTTCACGCCTGCTGCGAGGATGCTGAGCGTCGAGTTGCCGCTGCTCATCATGAGCATGACAAAGGAGAGGATGGAGACAGCGAGCCAGCCCAGAATAGCCTTCGTGCTGCCAAACTTATCGCAAGTGGTGCCGACGATCGGATTGAGGAACAGATCGAAGAGCGATGCAGCGGATACCATGAAGCCGCCCACCATGGGGCTAAAACCAACCTCGGAAGCATACGTCGGGAAGAGCTGGTTCATGCAGCAAGTGAGCTGAACGAGGCAGAGGAAGCCGATGCAGAAGAAGAAGGCAGGCGACTTAATGGCGCGCGCATAGCTAACGCCACGCGTGCTATCCTCGGTCGTCTCCTCGGTCTCGGCGTCCGGCTCGCCCTCGACGTAGCCATAGGGCAGCATGCCCTTGTCCTGAGGCTTATAGCGGATAATCAGGACGGAAGCGGGGAGAATGAGCACGGCGGAGACGCCAGCGAGCACCAGATAACCAGTCCTCCAGCCAGCGGCCTCGATGACAGAGGTGATGACGGGGCTCATGATGAGCATGTAAATCGAGTTCACTGCCCAGGCGAGACCAATTGCCAGGCCACCAGATTTTTTGAACCACTGGTCAATAACGTCGGACATGGCGACGCCGGTGGTGAAGGCGAAGCAAATGCCAATCAGGGCGCCAGCGGCGATGAACATCCAAACTTCGGTGTAGAAGGCCATGCCTGCGCCGGCGGCGAGCAGAATAAGCTCGACGACGGGGAGCCAAACCTTGCCAACAACCTTGGGGATAAGTTTTCCGACAAACGGAAGCGCCGCCGCAAGACCGATGAGCGTCGCGGTGAAGTAATACGAGAAGATTGAATAGTCAAACCCGAACTCCTCGCACACGGGCGCGACGAAGGAGCCGGCGATTACGCTATAGGATCCGGTCGTACCAGCAGACATGAGGCCAAGCGCGATTACGAGAACCCATGCGTAGACCTTGCTGCTCTTTAACTTTGCATTTTCCATTGATACAGCTCCTAGAGACCCAGAAGGGCACACATAACGGCCTTGATGGTGTGCTGACGGTTCTCTGCCTCACGGAAGATGACCGAAGCGTTGGCCTCAAAGCACTCGTCGGCAATCTCGAAGCCCTCGGTGATGATCTCGCGATGAAGGTCGTTCTTGCACTGGTCGAGGAGCATTTTGCCAACACGGTGATCTGCGTTATGGACAGAGGGAAGCTCATGCATGCAGAAGATGTCGGGATTGTTGGTGCGCTTGCACAGCTCGCTGGTGACGCGATAGGGGTACAAAGACTCGGCATCGCCCAGCCAGGAGTTGTAGTCGTCGGGATCCAGAACCTCTTCGCCGCACTCGGGGTTGATGTAGCGCCACTCCTCGGTAACGATAACGTCAACGCCATCCAGGGCATCGAGGTCAGAGGTGATGGTAAAGGTCCTATTGGGAGCGTACTTGGCGTAGCAGGCCTCCACCTCTTCGATCATTTCCTTGCACATCTGATGACGGAGGTCATCGGGGCCGATGGCAAGGAAGTCCATGTCGAGCATAGCGCACAGACGGCCATACCACACCGGGGCGCCGGCGCAGTTGCCAACGAAAGCCATCTTCTTGCCGCGGCTCGTACGCAGACCGCCCCATTGCTCTTCCATCGTAAGAGCGTCAGCGAGCATCTGAGTCGGGTGATCGCCGAGAGTAAGGGCATTGATGACCGGGATGTCAACCAGGTCGGCGACGTCATAGAGGAACTGCTCGTCCTTCTGTGCGCGGTAGACGATGAGATCGTACATGCCGTTAAAGACGCGCATGGCATCCTTGACGGTCTCGCAGTCACCCATGTGGGAGTTGGTCAGATAAGTGAAGCCCATGCCCAAATCATTGCAGGAGGTCTCGAATGCGCAACGAGTACGGGTCGAACCCCACTCAAAGTTGGCGAGGACGTTTTTACCGGGGAAGTAGCGCTGGTCGACACCAGACTTCTTCTGAGCCTTAAGGTTCCAGGCAAGATCAATGAGATAGCGGAAATCCTCGGAGGAGAGATCATGGATGTTGATGTAGTCGCGACCGCGGAGGCTGTTGTTCATGCCTATTTCCTTTCCATTTAGTAATAGATGAATGTCGAATGTGTCCCCGAGGGAAACACGGATATCCCTCGGGGAGCAGTAAGTGTGGCGCCTAAATCAGACAGTGCAGGCTCAAAGGCTCGCTAGCAGCTGGCTGCCACGTCCTTGGTCCAGCAGTGCACGCCGCCGCCGGACAGGTTAAGCGCGAGAGAGTCAATCATGATGACTTTGCGATCGGGGAAGCAGCTCTCAAGAACGGCTTTGGCCTGCTCGTCCTTCTCCTTCACGACTTCGTTCATGCCCTCGTGGTAATAACGCTGACCAAGAACGACGCCATTGCAGATGAGGAAGTTGCAGTAGCTCGCTGCTGCGTAGAAGTGAACGGGACCCTCGGGCCAGGGAGTGCCATCCATAAACTTGCCGCCCATTTCGTCGATGAAGCCCTTATAGAGCTCGTAATCCTCATCGCCAGGGGCGATAACGACTTCAATCGGCTCGGCGGTGGGCATACGAACGATCTCGAAGGGCTTGCCCTCCCAGTCCGTTTCGTTGCTCAGGATCTCGTAGGCCGCCTCAATGCGGCGACGAGACTCTGCGCCAGCCTTGCTCGAAGCTGCCTCTTCATCGGACACCTCGGCAAGAAGAATCTTGTTCGGAGTGATAAAGCGACACATCTCATCAATGTGAGCCGCAAAGCTCATGCCAAAGACGGGAGTTCCGTCTTCCTTCTCGTCGAGGATGCCCAGTCGATAGTCGTCGTCCTCGAGCATAGGCTGCGGAAGCCAGATAACCTTGTTGAGGTTGTAGATGCGCTTATACTCGGCCTCAACTTCCTCTTTCGTGAACTCGGGGTTACGCTTGCGGCATTCCGTGTCCTCGATGGCGATCAGAGTGCCGTGACCGTCAAACTCGCGGTCGCCGCCCTCCGAAACCATTTCGGAATTGACGATATCGAAGCAACCGAGCGCAACCGCCATGTGAACGGCTGCCTTACGTGCGGACTGGCACTCCGGGGAGTTCTTGTCCCACACGCCGTAATAAGTCCAAGCAGGGTTGACCATATAAGAATGGCCCTTGTCGTCGACCATGATGCTGGGACCGTTGTCGCGGACATAGAAGTTGGAGTCTTCGAACTGCGTGATCTCGATGCGATCGAGATCAACCCCCTCCTCCTTCAGGCGCGAGCAAGCCTCCTCATAGGAGCCGGGGGTGCCGCAATTGAGGTTGACCGTAACGTCGCCATACTCGAGCAGAGCCTTGATCACGTCAACGCAGGGCTGGCGGTTATCGTAACCCTCTGCACGGATGTAATCGGGAAGCCATGTCACATAGACGTTGGAGCGCTTCTCGAACTCGCCCGGCATACGATAGTTCTCGTACATGGTTGGTCCTTCCGTCGGGTTTCCCGCGATGCTGTCCGGCCGCGACAATAGCGGGGTTTCACCTGCTATAGTACTACTATACCTACCGTTCGGTAGATAGTTTTGAATAATTTCCGCTCGCCTACTGATACATACCGTTCACCGTATATAGTGGTCATGTTTGGAC
>CABRZC010000094.1 GCA_902475375.1 uncultured Collinsella sp.
TGATATTGCACGGTATATGACCTTGAAATGACTTGCAACTGACCGATGTTCTAACTAGCTACCAAGGGCGAAAGGAAACAGCCATGAGCAAGGAAAAAGTCGTTCTCGCATATTCCGGTGGTCTTGATACATCCGTATGTGTCAAATGGCTCCAGGACGAGCAAAATCTCGATGTCGTTTGCGTCTGCGGCAACGTGGGCCAGGAGGAGACCGGCCTGGATGCCAAGAAGCAGAAGGCGCTCGACCTGGGCGTTCTCGATTGCCAGGTGCTCGACCTGCGCGACGAGTTCTCCGATGAGTTCCTGACTAAGGCCATCGCCGCAAATTCCATGTACGAGAACAAGTACCCGCTGCTCTCCGCTCTGTCTCGCCCGCTGCTCGCCAAGAAGCTTGTCGAGGTCGCTCACGGGTTTGGCGCGACCTACGTCGCCCACGGCTGCACCGGCAAGGGTAACGACCAGGTTCGTTTTGAGGCTGCGGTCAAGGCCCTCGACCCCGAGCTTAAGGTTATCGCCCCCGTTCGCGAGTGGGATCTGAAGTGCCGTCCCGACGAGGTCGCCTATGCCCACGCCCACAACGTGCCGGTTCCCGAGGGTGCCAACGACAACCCCTATTCCATCGACGACAACCTGTGGGGTCGTGCCATTGAGTGTGGCCACCTGGAGGACCCCTGGAATGAGCCGCTCGACGACGCCTGGGTTATGACCAAGAATCCCGAGGACACGCCCGACACCCCGACGTATACCGAGATTGAGTTTGAGGTCGGCAAGCCCGTCGCCGTCGACGGCAAGAAGATGAAGCTCTCCGAGATCGTCATCGCCCTCAATAAGATTGCGGGCGACAACGGCTTTGGCCGTCTCGACCTGGTCGAGGATCGTCTGGTGGGCCTCAAGAGCCGCGAGTGCTATGAGGTTCCCGGCGCCCTGACGCTCATCACCGCCCATAAGGCACTCGAGGACATTTGCGTTGAGGGCGACCTGCTCAAGACTAAGATTAAGCTCGAGCAGGATTGGGCCACCGCCGTGTACAACGGCCAGTGGTACAGCCCACTCAAAAACGCGCTCGACGCCTTTATGGCCGACACCCAGAAGTTCGTGACCGGCACCGTCCGTCTGAAGTTCTTTAAGGGCAACTGCCATGTCGTCGGCCGCAAGAGCCCCTTCAGCCTCTACGACTACGGTCTGGCCACCTACGACCGCGACACCACGTTTGACGAGAAGGCTAGCGCTGGCTTTATCGAGATCGATACGCTGTCGCTCAAGACGTGGGCTAAGGTCCAGGGTCCCAGCTCTGCTGCCGCCCAGGCTTAAGCCTCCCTTTCCTTGGTATTCGCGCGGCCCATCCGCGTGATACATAACGGGCGCACGGGGTCCCTACCTTTCGTTATGCTTGCTGACACTTCTTAACATCGGTGGCCCCTACGTTCCGCCCGCGTATTTGATGCCGCGTCTGCGGCTGAGTCCGAACCCCGCCGGGGTTATCCGGCGGGGCTCCTTCTATCAATTTGGCGGCTCTGCGCCTATATATATGAGGAGTATCCATTATGTTCCATGCTATCGCGCATGCTTTACTTGCCCTCGTGCCCGAGTTCGATGCTGCAAAGGTCGAGGACGTCCCTATGAGCCTGAAGGCCTGGATCGATGATTCGCAGGGCAACATCCGGAGGGAGACGTTGGGCGCCAAGTGCATGGTGCGTCACTTCTTTGCAAATTAGCTACATGGCCCAGCGCACGGCAGGGAGTGTGTAAAACTAGCGGTTGAAAAATCGCTTTAGCGACAGGGCGCATTGCTTTGGGCGCTTGTTTTGGTATTTGGAGAAAGGAGACGGTTCCATGGCTCTTTGGGGCGGTCGTTTTGAGGCGGGCGTGGCCGAGGTCACGCAGGAGTTTGGCGCGTCGCTGCCGGTCGACAAACATCTCTATAAGCAAGATATCGCCGGATCTAAGGCACATGCCAAGATGCTGGCGGCCCAGGGCATTATCAGCGCCGAGGACGAGCAGGCGATTGCCGAGGGTCTGACCGCAATCGAACAGGATATCGATGCCGGCAACTTCACCTTCGATATCAACGACGAGGACATTCATATGTCCATCGAGAGCGAGCTGACGCGTCGCATCGGCGAGGCTGGTAAGCGCCTGCATACCGGGCGTTCGCGCAACGACCAAGTTGCGACCGATACGCGCCTGGGCGTCAAGGCGCTGGCCAAGGAGCTCATGGAGGCCAATCTTGAACTGCGCCATGTGCTGGTGGATGCGGCTAAAAAGTACGACAAGGTGATTCTGCCGGGTTACACGCACATGCAGCATGCTCAGCCCGTGCTGCTGTCGCACCATTTGCTGGCGTATTCCTGGATGTTCGTGCGCGACTTTACACGCCTGAAGGTCGCCTTTGATGCTGCCGACAACTGCCCGCTGGGCGCTGCCGCGCTTGCCGGTACGAGCTATCCGCTCGATCGTCAGATGACGGCCGCCGAACTTGGCTTTGCGGGCGTGATCCCCAACTCGCTCGATGCGGTTTCCGACCGTGATTTCCTCCTCGACCTGCATTACGCCGGCTCCGTCATGGCGATGCACTTGTCGCGTCTTTCCGAGGAGATCGTGCTGTGGTCGAGCTCCGAATTTGGCTTTATCACGCTTTCCGACTCCTACTCCACTGGCTCGTCCATCATGCCGCAGAAGAAGAACCCCGATTTTGCCGAGCTTATCCGCGGCAAGAGCGGCCGAGTCTATGGCAACCTGGTGCAGCTGCTCGTGACCATGAAGGGCCTGCCGCTCGCTTATAACAAGGACTTGCAGGAAGACAAGGAGGGCGCCCTCGATACTGCCCATACGCTCATGCAGTGCCTGTCCGTTATGGCCGGTATGATTTCGACCTGGACCGTCAACGAGGATGCCATGGCGCGCGAGTGTGGTGTGGGGCACCTTGCCGCCACCGATGTTGCCGATTACCTGGCCAAGCGTGGCCTGCCGTTCCGTGAGGCGCATGCCGTGGTGGGCCATCTGGTCCTGATGTGTGAGAAGCGCGGCTGCAACCTTGAGGACCTGCCGTTTGAGGTGTTCCAGGAGGCGAGCCCGCTCTTTGAGCGTGATATTACCGAGGCGCTCGACATCCCGTCGATTGTCGCCGCCCGCACGACCGAGGGCGGTACCGCCCCTGCCGCCGTTGCCGTGCAGCTGCAGCGTGCCGAGGCGCAGCTCGTGGCCGACGAGGGCGTGTTTGGATCGCTGACTAAGGTCGTCGAGATGGGCCACGGGGCAAAGTAAGGGTTTGGCTGAAGCGGCTTTGGCCATTTATTGATAAATCGTTTTTGCTTTTACGGGCGTCTGCTGTTGCGGGCGTCCGTATTTTGTTGCTATGGGGGAGGGGCTTGTCGAGAACTTCTGTAGGACCTTTGGGCAGGTTGTGAAGGGGGTGCGTTCACGGGCGACAACCGACCGTTCGCTCGGTTCGATGCGGTTGATGGGCGGTCGGATGGTACTCTAATCGGGCTTCGAAACAGAAGTGACACATATGGAGCGTTTTAATAAATTGCAGCGTTTCAATAAACAGCTTTTTGTTTAACTGCAGCTAAAACTCTGTTACGATGCAGTCCAGGCGGGTGCCGGAATGGGACTTGGGCACGCGCGAACCTACTTGAAAGGCTACCTTATGGCTATCGAGAAGACTTTCATCATGATTAAGCCCGACGCCGTGCGCGACCGCAAGATCGGCGAGATCGTCGCTCGCATTGAGCGCAGCGGCCTTGTCATCGAGCGCATGGAGATGACCACGCTCGAGCGCGCTACCGTCGAGGAGCACTACGCCCATCTGGCCGACAAGCCCTTCTTTGGCAGTCTCTGCGACTTTATGACGAGCGGTCCGGTCGTCAAGATGGTCGTTTCCGGTCTCTCCGCTGTCTCCAAGATGCGCACCCTTATGGGCGCTACTAACCCGCTTGATGCTGCCCCCGGCACCATTCGCGGCGACTTTGCTGTCGATGTCAACGCCAACGTGATCCACGGCTCCGACTGCCTGGAGAACGCCGAGATCGAGATCAAGCGCTTCTTTGGCTAAACCAGCTTTGACTCCTTAAAGCTGTTAGCGTGTGGCTTTGGCGCCGCGGAACTCCATCCGCGGCGCCCTTTTTATTCCAAAATCTATGAAGGGGCCCGCTCGGACATGAGTTCCGAGCGGGCCCCCTGCTGTTAGCTTGTGGCACTGAGTAGTTTAGGCCTCGTCGACGACCTTGAGGCCGCGCGTGTGGTCGATCTCGTTGAGGAGGTTAACGCGACGCTCATGACGACCGCCCTCAAACTCGGCGTCGAGCCACTCGTCGACAATCATCTTGGCGAGCTCGGAGCCCACGACGCGGGCGCCAAAGGCGAGCACGTTGGTATTGTTGTGCATGCGGGAGAGCTTGGCGCTGAAGGGCTCGGAGCACACGACGGCGCGAACACCTTCGACCTTGTTGGCGGCCAGGCTGATGCCGACGCCGGTACCGCAGATCAGGATACCCAGGTCGACGTCACCGTTGGCAACGGCCTTACCCACCTTGTAGCCGGCGATGGGGTAATCAAAGCTCTCGGAGGTGTCGGTTCCAAAGTTCACGACCTCGCAGCCGCGCTCCTTCAGGTGCTCGGAAATGATGTTCTTGAGCTCGACGGCGGCATGGTCGTTGCCGATACCAATCTTCATGAGTGGTTCCTCTCTGGTCCGTGCGGCGGAATTGCTAAAGGTTTTACCGCGTTCGACTGCATGATAGCGCGACTTTTGTGTAAACGCTCGGGCGTTTTTTGGTCAAACGCTTTAGCGTGCAACAAGACCGGCTTTTCATGAATGAATGCCGTCAGATTGCGCTTAAGCGCCGTCCGTCGGAACCATGGTTGCGGTTTCTGATGCATTGTTATCAAATAAAAGAGTTAACTATTATCGAGAGCCCAGTTCGTTATGTAAGCAGGAGATACCTATGTCTACCGATTCCATCCGCGATGCCGCTTTTTGCGATGTCTTGAACCGCGAGCTTGTCTGTGCGCTCGGCTGCACCGAGCCTATTGCCGTTGCCTATGCAGCGGCGCTGGCGAGCCAGACACTCGGTTGCGAACCCGATCATATGGATGTTGCCTGCTCGGGCAATATCATCAAGAACGTTAAGAGCGTGACCGTGCCCAACTCGGGCGGCATGCACGGTATTGAAGCGGCGGCCGTGCTGGGTGCCGTGGGCGGCGACGCCAAGAGTGCGCTCGAGGTGCTCGAGAGCGTCGATGACGCGGATCGCGCCCGCGTGGCCGAGCTGCTTGCTGATGCCGGTTACTGCGATGTGTCGCTTGTCGAGGGTGTGCCCAACCTCTACATCAAGGTGACTGCCACAGCCGGGGGCCATACCGCAGTCGTCGAGATTACCGACCACCACACCAATGTCACGTGCCATACGCTCGACGGTATTCCGGTATGCGGCAAGTCGGCGGGGGAGTGTGCCGCCTGCGCCGAGCGCGTTGTGGCCGAGCGTGCGGCAGATAGCGCTGACACGCCCATGTCGATTGAGTCCATCATCGACTTTATCGAGGACGGCGACATCGATGGTGCCCGCGCTGCCGTTGAACGTCAGATTGAGCTGAACGGCGCGATCAGCGCCGAGGGCCTGGCGCACGCTTGGGGTGCCGAGGTTGGCCGCACGCTGCTGGGTGCTCGTGCCGATGACGTCGCCTGCCGTGCCCGCGCCCGTGCGGCCGCCGGGTCCGACGCCCGCATGAACGGCTGTGCGCTGCCGGTCGCCATTGTGTGCGGCTCGGGCAACCAGGGCATTACCTGCGCACTGCCCGTTATGGAGTATGCCGAGTACCTGCGCTGCGACCACGATCGCCTGGTGCGCGCCGTGATGCTGTCCGATCTTATCGCCGTGCATATCAAGAGCTATATTGGTGCGCTCTCGGCGTTTTGCGGTGCTATTTGCGCCGCGTGTGGCGCCGGCGCTGCGATTACCTGGCTGTGCGGTGGCACGCGCGAGCAGATTGGCGCGACGGTTTCGAACACACTCGGTAACGTGGGCGGCATCGTGTGCGATGGCGCCAAGGCAAGCTGTGCCGCCAAGATTTCCGCTGCCGTTGATGCGGCGATTCTGGGTCACGATATGGCCATGCAGGGTCGCGGCTTCCGCGCCGGTGAGGGCCTGATCCAGGATACCGTCGAGCAGACAATCGCCAGCATGGGCTACGTGGGCCGTGTGGGCATGAAAGACACCGACGTCGAGATCCTCAACATTATGATCGGCAAGACTCGAGTCTGTTAGTTACGCGGTTTTACCAAACCGCGTAACCAGTCGACGCTGCAAACGTTCCTAAGCGGCAATCTGCCTTTCAATCGTCGGGCATGGCCAGAAGGCCTATGCCCTCCTCTTTCAAGGCACATTGCTCGCTTAGGGGCATTTTCGCTGACTTATGCTCAACCTGCGGCGTTATTTTGTTTGGAGCGAGGGGTCTTACGACAGTTCGTCGGCTACTTGGTGTTCGTAGAAGGCTTCTACTACGGCGTTGAAGTTGCGGGCGAAGTCTTCCATGGTTCCGTGCCAGGTGGCTCGGCCGGGTTTTCCCTGGCCAACATAGGCAGTTTGAATGCCGCAGGCGGGGCTGGGGAAGTCGCGCCTGGGATCGTTGCCCACCATAAGGACCTCGTGCGGCTCGAGTCCCATCACCTGAAGCTGCTCTAGATAGTAGGTGGCATCGGGCTTGCAGCGGGTGGTGTTTCCCATGTGCGTGACGAGCTCAAAGGGGGCGTCGGCCAGGTCGCCCCAACCCATGCGGCACTCGATGGCCCCCTGGGGAAAGCTGGGGTTGGTAAAGAGCGCGCAGCGCAGTCCTGCGTCCTGTACGGCCTGGAGAGCGGCGTGTGCGCCCGGCATGGCGTGGGCGTTGATGACATCGTCGTTCTTGTACGGAAGCACTTCGCGGTCGTAGTAGGTAAACGCCTCGTAGATGAGGGGATCGGAGAGGCAGATGCCGCATCGGCGCTCAACCTCGGTGCGGTAAAACTCAAGATTGGTGCGGTTATCCGTGCCGCTTCGGCGATTGGCGTTGAGGTCGACCAGGATGGTGCCGAGGCGCGCCATCGTGCCACCGCGGCTGCGGCGACCGATATCCGCGAGCATCGACGAGACATCCTTAAAATAGCGAAGGATGAACGCGTTGAGGTTGATGCTAAGAAGCGTCTCGTCCATATCGAAAACGACTGCTTTGAGCACGCGGGCACCTTTCTCGAAAAATCGTTCCAGAATCGTTGGCTCCGGATACTTTACCCCAAAGCCGTATGCCTAACTGCCTATCGTCAACTTATGGGGACGGTCGTCCACAAGATTGCG
>CABRZC010000095.1 GCA_902475375.1 uncultured Collinsella sp.
CGCGACCTTCTTGACATTTGCCGCGCTCATCTCGTTCTCGCTGGGCTTTATGAACCTGCTGCCCATTCCGCCGCTCGACGGGGGAAAGCTGGTTATCGAGATCATCCAAAAGGTCGCCGGTCGCGAACTGCCGCTGAAGGTGCAGACGATCGTCAGCTATGTCGGCATCGTGCTCTTTGCGCTGCTGTTTGTCTATATGCTTCGTTCCGACGTCCTTCGATTTATTTTGTAGGGGAGTGTTTGGATTGTCTTTATCCCATCCTTTGCCGCGCGAGCTGACGCGCTCCGTGCATGTGGGCGGCGTTCAGATCGGTGGCGGCGCACCGTTGGTGGTCCAATCCATGACCTGCACCGATACCGCCGACGCGCAGGCAACGCTTGCGCAAGTTCGTGCACTCGCCCAGGCGGGTTGTGATGTTGTGCGCGTGAGCGTGCCCACTGAGGCTGCGCTCGAGGGCTTTCGCACGATTTGTGCGGAGTCTCCGGTGCCGATCGTTGCCGATATCCACTTTAACCATAAACTTGCCATTGGTGCCGTGGAGGCCGGTGCCGCTAAGCTCCGCATCAATCCCGGCAACATTGGCGATTGGGCTAAGGTCGATGCCGTGATCGATGCCGCGGGCGCCGCTGGGTGCGCGATTCGCATTGGCGTGAACGCCGGTTCGCTTGAGCAGGATATCGCCGAGCGCGACGACCTCACGCAGCCCGAAAAGCTCGTGATGTCGAGCGAGCGTTTCGTCAAACATTTTGAGGATCGCGGCTTTACCAATATCGTGCTTTCCGCCAAGGCTCATAGCGTGTCCACGACGCTTGACACCTATCGTGCCCTGTCGCGCGAAATCCCCCATGTTCCGCTTCATTTGGGCGTGACTGAGGCCGGAACCAAGCTCCAGGGCACCATTAAGAGCTCTGTGGGCCTGGGAATTTTGCTTTCCGAGGGCATTGGCGACACCATGCGCGTCTCGCTCACGGCCGATCCGGTCGAGGAACCGCCGGTCGCCTGGGGTATTCTGCAGTCGCTCGGCCTTCGCCGCCGTGGTCCCGAGATCGTCTCGTGCCCCACGTGCGCTCGCTGCCAGGTTAACCTCATTCCTATCGCCGAGGAGGTCACCGAGCGGCTTAAGAACTACTCCGCGCCGCTTTCGATTGCCGTGATGGGCTGTGCAGTCAATGGCCCCGGCGAGGCCTCTGACGCCGACTTGGGTGTTGCCTGCGGACGAGGTCAGGGCCTGCTCTTTTCGCACGGCCAGATCATTGGTAAAGTAGCTGAAGACCAAATTGTCGACGCGCTAATGGCCGAGGTCGACAAGCTTATTGAGGAGAAATAAATGACTCGAGCAATGTATATGTCTAAGCTTTATGCTCCGACGCTCAAAGAGGATCCGGCCGACGCCGAGCTTGCGAGCCATCGCCTGCTGCTTCGTGCCGGCATGATTCGCAAGGAGGCCGCCGGTCTCTATTCCTATCTGCCGCTTGCTTGGCGCTCGATTCGCAAGATCGAGAACATCGTGCGCGACGAGATGGACGCTGCCGGCGCCCAGGAGCTCATGATGCCCATCATGGTCGATGCCGAGCTGTGGCGCGAGTCCGGCCGTATCGATGCCTATGGCAAGGAGCTCGTGCGCTTTGATGACCGCCACGGACGCGAGTTCGTGCTTGGTCCCACGCACGAGGAGACCGTGACTGCTCTGGTGCGCAACGAGCTGCGTTCCTACAAGCAGCTGCCGGTGAATCTCTATCACATCCAGGATAAATTCCGCGACGAGTTCCGTCCCCGCTTTGGCCTGATGCGCGGCCGCGAGTTCATCATGAAGGACGCCTACAGCTTCTCCGCCACGCAGGAGAGCCTGCAGGAGGAGTACGACAAGATGAAGCAGGCCTATGCCAACATTTGCGAGCGCTGCTACATCAAGGCCCTGCCCGTTGTCGCCGACTCCGGCGAGATCGGCGGCGACACCTCCGTCGAGTACATGGCGCTGGCCGACGCCGGCGAGGCTTCGCTGGTCTACTGCGACGATTGTGGCTTTGCTGCCGATGACGAGGCTGCAAGCACCAAGGTCGTTGTGACCGAGGGCCCCGGCGACGGCACACTCACCAAGGTCGAGACTCCGGGCATGGGCACCATCGAGGCTGTTGCCAAGTTCTTCGGCTTCCCCGAGAACGGTACGCGCAAGTCCCTGGCTCTCATCGACTCCGAGGGTAAGCCGGTTGTGGCCATCGTTCCGGGCGATCATGAGCTCAACGACTGCAAGGCTGAGCACGTCTTTGGCAAGGGCTATCGCATGATGACCGACGAGGAGCTCCTGACCTACGGTCTGCACAAGGGCTTTATCGGACCGGTTAACCTGCCCGAGGGCATCCGTCTAGTGTGCGACGAGAGTCTGCGCGAGTCCAAGCAATGGGCCTGCGGTGCCAACGAGGTCGATTATCACTTTACCGGTGCTTGCCCCGAGCGCGACTTTACCGTCGACGAGTGGGCCGATCTGGTCACCGTCGTCGCCGGCGACCCCTGCCCGCACTGCGGCAAGCCGCTCTCTGCTGCTCGCGGCATCGAGGTCTCCCAGGTGTTCCAGCTGGGCACCAAGTACTCCGAGGCCATGGGTGCCACCTTTATGGACGAGGATGGCAAGGAGAAGCCGCTCATCATGGGTTGCTACGGCGTGGGCGTGTCTCGCTCGCTCGCTGCCGTCGTGGAGCAGCATAACGACGAGCACGGTATCGTCTGGCCTGTCTCCGTTGCCCCGTACGAGGTCGCGGTGATTCCGCTCGATCCCAAGAAGGAGGAGTGCGCTACCGTCTGCGACCAAATCGTCGAGGGTCTGTGCGCCGAGGGTATCGAGGTTGTCGTCGACGATCGCGATGAGCGTCCTGGCTTTAAGTTTGCCGACAACGACCTTATGGGCTTCCCGTATCAGGTAGTGCTCGGCAAGCGTGGTCTTAAGAACGGCACCGTCGAGCTCAAGGACCGTGCCACGGGCGAGCGCGAGGATGTGGCGATTGATGAGGTCGTCGCCAAGGTCGCCGAGCTTGTGAAGGCAGCACGTCGTTAATCGACATTTCTGCTAGTAGATGTAATTGCAGGCCTGCTCCGCATCTCTCTTAGGATGAGATGCGGAGCAGTCTTTTTTGTTGCGTGAATAAGCTCGACGGGTAAAGGAAAACCCCACAGCCCAAATGAGCTGCGGGGTTTTCCTTTGTGCCTCCGATGCGAAATAAATCGCTCAGATACTACTGATAATCGACGACGTCGATCCAGTTCTTAAGGAACTCATCGTTCACGTTGCGCTTACGAGCGAGCTCGGAAGCGGCGACGATGCTCGTCCACTGACGCACGACCTGCATGGGCATGTCGGCGCGGTCGCAGTAGAGCTCCAGGTAGGCCTCAGCCTGGTCCTTGCTGTTGAGGGCAAAGAGCAGGTAGGTGGTGGCAACGTCGGCAGCAGGGGAGCCCTGGGTGGCATGTGCCCAGTCGCAGACGTACAGCTGGCCGTCGTCACCGACGATGACGTTGGAGGGGTTGAAGTCGCCGTGGCAGACCTTGAACTCCTTGGTCATGCCGTCCAGACGCTCCTGAAGGTTGTAGCGCGTGGTGGCATTGAGCTGATCGAGGCTGTCGATCATGCGGGCGAACTTATCGCGCTGACGGTTGAGCAGCGGGGAGGTGTAGCCGTGGATCTCGATCTGGAGGTCGACGAACATCTCGAGGTACTCACCAAAGCGCTGGGGCTCGGCAGTCATCTTCTCGGCAAGAGTGGTGCCCGGAACCTTCTCGGTCACGAGAGCCCAGCCGTTGGCGTTCTCGAGCTGGGAAACCTCGAGAGCCTTGGGGCTGCGGATGCCACACTCATTGATGCGGGCAAGATTCAAAGCCTCGTTGAACACGTCGGAGACGGGCTTGGTCTCGTTAAAGACCTTGACGATCTTGTCGCCCAGGTCGTAAACGACCTTGTTGCCGCGACGGACGAGCTCGGTCTTGGAATCGGGGAGCAGCATGATTGCATCCTTTCAACGATGCGATAGAAGCAACGGCGGGGGCGTGCGTACACCCGTGCACCCCCGCCGCAAATAACCGTGCTAAAAACTAGCAGACGGCGTAGTCCTGGGGCTCGCGGCCGTAGTAGGCGTCCAGGTAGAGCTCCTTGATCTCGCTCATGAGCGGGTAGCGCGGGTTAGCGCCGGTGCACTGGTCGTTGAATGCCTGCTCGGTCATCTCGTCGAGGGTGTCGAGGAAGTACTGCTCGTCAACACCGTAGTCGGCGATGGTCTTCTTGACACCGATGAAGTCCTTGAGCTCCTCGAGCTTCGTGATGAAGTTCTCGAAGACCTCCTTGTCGTCCTTGCCCTCGATGCCGCAGTACTTGGCCATCTCGGCGTAGTTGTGCAGCGCGTTGGGGTAAGGATACTGGGAGAAGGTACCCATCTTGACGGGAGCCTCGGCGGCGTTGTAGCGCATAACGCGGGTCAGGATGACGGCGTTTGCGAGGCCGTGGGGCAGGTGATGGAAAGCGCCGAGCTTGTGGGCCATGGAGTGGTTGAGGCCCAGGAAGGCGTTGGCGAAGGCCATACCGGCCATGCAGGAGGCGTTGTGCATCTCCTCGCGGGCATGCGGGTCCTTGGCGCCGTTCGTGAAGCTGGAGGGCAGGTTCTCGAAGACGAGCTTGGCAGCGCGCTCGGAGAGGCCCTTGGTGTAGTCGGAAGCCATGATGGAGACGTAGGACTCGATGGCGTGGGTCATGACGTCGATGCCGGAGGCAGCGGTCAGGCCGCGCGGGGCGGTCATGCAGTTGTCGGCGTCGACGATAGCCATGTTGGGGAGCAGCGCGTAGTCGGCGAGCGGCCACTTGATGCCGGTCTCCTTGTCGGTGATGATGGCGAACGGCGTGCACTCGGAGCCGGTACCCGAAGAGGTCGGGACGGCAACGAAGTAGGCCTTCTTGCCCATCTCGGGGAAGGTGAAGATACGCTTGCGGATGTCCATGAAGTCCATGGCCATGTCCTCGAATTTGCACTCGGGGTGCTCGTACATCATCCACATGATCTTGCCGGCGTCCATAGCGGAGCCACCGCCGACGGCGATGATGACGTCCGGCTCAAAGAGAGCCATCTGCTTGGCGCCGCGACGTGCGCACTGCAGCGACGGATCGGGCTCGACGTCGTAGAAGCAGTCGTGGGCGATGCCCATCTCGTCGAGCTTGGCCTCGATGGCGCGGGTGTTGCCATTCTTGAAGAGGAACTGGTCGGTGACGATGAAGGCGCGCTTCTTGCCCATGACGGTACCGAGCTCGTCGAGGGCGACGGGCGTGGAACCCTTCTTGAAGTAGACCTTCTCGGGAGCGCGGAACCACAGCATGTTCTCACGGCGCTCGGCCACAGTCTTAACGTTGATCAAGTGCTTCACCCCAACGTTCTCGGAGACGGAGTTGCCGCCCCAGGAGCCGCAGCCCAGGGTCAGAGACGGCTTCATGCCAAAGTTGTACAGGTCACCGATGCCGCCGTGCGAAGACGGGGTGTTGATGACGATGCGGCAGGCCTTCATGACGTGCTCGAACAGGCTGATCTTCTCGGCCTGGGCGGGGTGCACGTACAGAGAGGCGGTGTGGCCCGGGCCACCGGCGAGCACCAGGTGCTCGGCCTTGTCGACGGCCTCCTGGAAGTCCTTGGCGTGGTACATGGCCAGGACCGGGGAGAGCTTCTCGTGGGAGAACTCCTCCTTGGCGGGGTCGGTGGAGGTGACCTCGGCGATCAGGATCTTGGTCTTGGCGGGAACCTCGATGCCGGCGAGCTCGGCGATCTTGGCGGCAGCCATGCCGGGGATGCGGTGATCGAGAGCGCCGTTCTTGAACATGGCGGCACGCAGGGCTTCCATCTCGGCACCCTGCTTGACGAAGTAGCAGCCGCGCTTCTGGAACTCGGCCTTGACCTGGTCATAGATGGTGTCGATGACGGTAACGGACTGCTCGGAAGCGCAGATCATGCCGTTGTCGAAGGTCTTGGAGTGGATGATGGAGTTGACAGCGAGCAGCACGTCGGCGGTGTCGTCGATGACGACCGGGGTGTTACCGGCGCCAACGCCCAGGGCGGGCTTGCCCGAGGAGTAAGCGGCCTTGACCATGCCCGGGCCACCGGTGGCGAGGATGATGTCGACGTCGCGCATGACCATGTTGGTGAGCTCGATGGAGGGGACATCAACCCAGCCGATGATGCCCTCGGGGGCACCGGCCTTGACGGCGGCATCAAGCACGAGCTTGGCAGCGGCGATGGTGCACTTGGCGGCAGCCGGGTGCGGGGAGATGATGATGGCGTTGCGGGTCTTCAGGCTGATCAGCGTCTTGAAGATCGCGGTGGAGGTGGGGTTGGTCGTCGGGATGACGGCGCCCACGATGCCGATGGGCTCGGCGATCTTGGTGATGCCGTAAGCCTCGTCGCGCTCCAGGACACCACAGGTCTTGGTGTTCTTGTAAGCGTTGTAGATGTACTCTGCGGCGTAGTGGTTCTTGATGACCTTGTCCTCAAGAACGCCGCGGCCGGTCTCCTCGATGGCCATCTTCGCCAACGGGATACGAGCCTTGTTGGCGGCCATGGCGGCCTCATAGAAGATCTTGTCGACCTGCTCCTGCGTGTACGTAGCAAAAAGCGCCTGGGCCTCTCGCATCTGAGCGAGCTTAGCCTCAAGCGCCTCTACGTTGTCCACAATTGCGGGAGTAGTGTTTTCCGGTGACTTTTTCACCATTTGTGTCTCCTTGCGATCGGAGATTTACCCTACGCCTTGCATGATAGCAAGAAATTATTCGGCGAACGGTCAGATTCCTGTAAAAGGCACACTAAAACGCTTCAATAAACTGAAGCGTTTTAACTAAACTATCTACCAGTGCATCGCCCCGCTCATTGGGGACAGGCTTACACGGGTGTTTTCGCTCATGTAAGCCTGTCCCCAATGAGTGCAAAAAGGCGCCCTCCGTAGGGGAGAGCGCCTTTGGTAAGTTCTATGTGAACGCGAGGTCTTTGACCCGGAGAGTCCGAGGTACTTGTTGGTAAGACCTTATTTAGGAGCGCGCAACCTTGCCGGACTTGAGGCAGGTGGAGCAAACGTTCATCTTGCGACGGTGACCATCGACGACGACGTAGACGCGCTGGATGTTGGGGCGGAACTTACGGTTGGTGACGCGGTGAGAGTGGCTGATGGAGCGACCGGCAACGGGGTGCTTACCGCAAACTTC
>CABRZC010000096.1 GCA_902475375.1 uncultured Collinsella sp.
GGACTTGGTGTATTTTCAATTATGATGGTAGTTGTGTTTCAATTGAATTATTTGCGAAAGATGTGACGTTGATATGCAGATGTGACGTTGATATGCCTTAATTTTGAAATACATGCTCTTAGCACAGGTTGGCCTCTCAGTAAACTGGGAGGTTGCTTTGGCTAGTTAGAGATATGTGAACGTCCGTTAGACTGAATCTCAGGGTAGAAGGGGCCTCCAGTGTCCAGATCAACAAAGCAATGCTGCGTTTCGGCTAATAAGAACGATGGCTTTTTGCGTGTGGCGGCGGCGTCGCCGCGGATTCGCGTGGCCGATGTCGAGGGCAATGCCGAGGTTGCGCTGGCGGCCGTTCGCGAGGCTGCCGAGCGCGGCGTTCGTGCTCTGGTTTTGCCCGAGCTTAATCTGACTGGCTATACCGCGGCCGATCTGTTCCATAACCGCACATTACTGCATGCCTGCGAGACCGCACTGGCACATATTCTCGATGAAACCCGCGGGCTGCCGATTGTCTTTACCATCGGTCTTCCCGTTGCAGTTGCCGAGAGTATCTACAACTGCGCCGCCGTGTGCTGCGCGGGCGAGCTTTTGGGCCTCACGGCCAAAAAGTATCTGCCCAATTACGGTGAGTTTTATGAGCGCCGCTGGTTTGCTCCGGCGCCCGTAGATTCTGTGTGGGTCGAGTTTGCCGGTCAGGGTCCGGTTCCGCTGGGTTCGGGGCTTGTCTACCGCTGCTGTGATGAAGGTGCCGAGGATATGGTGCTGGGCGTTGAGGTCTGCGAGGACCTGTGGGTGCCGGCGCCCCCTTCGACCGAGATGGCGCTTGCCGGTGCGACGGTGATCCTCAATCCGTCGGCTTCGGACGAGATTATCGGTAAGGCGGATTACCGACGCAGCCTCATATCCAACCAGAGCGCGCGCCTGTACTGCGCCTATGCCTATGCGGACGCGAGTGAGGGCGAGTCCACGACCGATATGGTCTTTGCGGGCGAGAACCTCGTCTACGAAAACGGCTCCAAGCTCGCCGCGACCAAACTGCTTACCTGCGATATGGCCATCGCCGACGTTGACCTTGACCGCCTGGTTGCCGAGCGCCGTCGCTCGACGACGTGGGCGCGCGCGGACGATGCGCCGGAGGCCACGACCGTTGAGTTTTCGTTTGAGGGCGTGCTGGCCAAAGAGCCTGTTCTGCGCGATGCCTGCGATATCGACCGCGTTTTCCCTCGCGCGCCTTTTGTGCCGGCCGACCACGGCGACCTGGCCGAGCGCTGCGAGACCATCCTCGACCTGCAGACTGCCGGCCTCAAGACCCGCCTTGCCCATACGGGTACCAAGGCTGCAGTCATCGGTCTTTCGGGCGGCCTGGACTCCACGCTGGCACTGCTTGTAGCCGTGCGTGCCTTCGATGCACTGGGGCTGCCGCGCACGGGCATCACGGCAGTCTCCATGCCCGGCTTTGGCACGACGCACCGCACTAAGTCGAATGCCGAGTCGCTCGCCCGCGACTTGGGTGTGAGCTTCCGCGAGGTTTCGATCCACGCGGCTGTGGAGCAGCACTTCAAGGACATTGAGCACGATCCGGCCGTGCAGGACGTAACCTACGAGAACAGCCAGGCGCGCGAACGTACGCAGATTCTGATGGACCTGGCCAACCAGGCTGGCGGTTTTGTCATTGGCACGGGCGACCTGTCGGAGCTGGCGCTCGGCTGGGCTACCTATAACGGCGACCACATGAGCATGTACGCCGTCAACGCGAGCGTGCCCAAGACGCTTGTGCGCCATCTGGTGCGCTATGCCGCCGATGTCTTTGGCGGGCGCATTGCCGAGGTCTTGCTCGATATCCTCGATACGCCGGTGTCCCCCGAGCTTCTGCCGCCCACGGGCGACGGCGAGATTGCGCAGAAGACCGAGGATTTGGTGGGCCCATACGAGTTGCACGACTACTTCCTCTACTACCTGCTGCGTTTTGGCTTTGAGCCGGCCAAGATCTACCGCATGGCGCTCAAGAGCTTTGAGGGCGTCTACGATGTCAAGACCGTCCACACATGGCTACGTACGTTCTACCGTCGCTTCTTTGCCCAGCAGTTTAAGCGCAGCTGCCTGCCCGATGGTCCCAAGGTGGGTTCGGTGACGCTCAGCCCGCGCGGCGATTGGCGTATGCCGAGTGACGCAAGCTCACGTCTGTGGCTCGCGCAGATCGACGCCCTCAATCCAATTGACTAAGGTTGGCTAAATTGAACCAATACGGGGGTTGCAAGCGTTACACTTTTGAAATCTGATGGCCCGTATCGCGCGGCGCTCTTGTCGGAGCGCCGCGTTTTTTATATCGAAAGGTGGCACCATGCAGGCATCGCAGCGTCTCGACCGCTTTGGCGCGGAGGTCTTCGCCTCGCTCAACAATAAGCTTCTCGCGCTGAAGGCTCAGGGCAAGACCATTTACAACATGAGCGTGGGCACGCCCGACTTTAAGCCGTACGACCACGTGGTCGAGGCGCTCACGCAGGCAGCCCAAGATCCCGAGATGTGGAAGTATGCCCTGCGCGACCTGCCCGAACTCAAGCAAGCCGTGTGCGATTACTATGAGCGCCGCTTTGGCGTTTCGGGCATTACGCCGTCCATGGTGCAGTCGTGCAACGGCACACAGGAGGGCGTGGGCCATTTGGGCCTGGCCCTGCTCGATCCGGGTGACACCATTCTGGTTCCCGATCCGTGCTACCCGGTCTTTGAGGCAGGTGCCAAGATCGCCGATGCCAAGCTCGAGTACTATCCGTTGGTTGCCGAGCATAATTACCTGCCCTATGTGGCGGGTATCGATCCCGAGGTTGCCGACCGTGCCAAGTATATGATCGTGTCGCTGCCCGCGAACCCGGTCGGCTCGGTGGGCACGCCCGAGGTCTACGAGGAGATCATCGCTTTCGCCCGCGAGCACGATCTGCTCATCGTCCATGACAACGCGTACTCCGACATCGTGTTCGACGGCGAGCCGGGTGGCAGCTTCTTGCAGTATCCCGGCGCGCTCGAGGTGGGCGTGGAGTTCTTCTCGCTCTCCAAGTCGTTTAACGTCACCGGTGCGCGTATCGGCTTTTTGGTCGGCCGCGAGGACGTGGTCTCTGCCTTTGCCAAGCTGCGCGGCCAGATCGACTTTGGTATGTTCTTCCCGATCCAGAAGGCTGCTATCGCCTGCCTGAACGGTCCGCGCGATGAGGTCGAGGCGCAGCGTCTGAAGTACCAGGAACGCCGCGATGCCCTGTGCGACGGTCTTGAGGGCCTGGGCTGGGAGCGTCCCAACGCGCATGGCTCTATGTTTGTGTGGGCCAAGCTTCCCGGTGGTCGCACCGATTCCATGGCGTTTTGCGAGGAGCTTATGGAGAAGGCCGGCGTTGTGGTGACGCCGGGCGCGAGCTTTGGCCCTTCGGGCGAGGGGCACGTGCGTATGGCACTGGTCTTGCCGCCCGATCAGATCGCTTTGGCTGTCGAGGCCATTCGCGAGGCTGGCCTGTATTAGAAACCTATTTCGACCCGTCAATAGCTCGAAACCGATTTCGTGCAGTTATTTTACGAATTCTGCAAACAATTTCGGTAAACGGTCGATTTTTGGCTGCGAATAGGGGCATAATCAAAGTCCCGATTGGATGTATTGGGATTACGACAAGCCGCTCGGGTCGTTCCCGGGCGGCTTGTTTGTGGAGAGAGATGGGAGTTTCTAATGGTTAACGAGAAGAAGGTCGCTATTGTCGGCTGCGGTTTCGTCGGTTCGTCTTCGGCGTTCGCACTGATGCAGAGTGGTCTGTTCTCCGAGATGGTCCTCATCGACGTGGACAAGAACCGTGCCGAGGGTGAGGCCCTGGATATCGCGCACGGCATGACGTTTGCCGAGCCGATGAAGATCTACGCCGGCGATTATTCCGATGTCGCCGACGCCGCCATGATCGTCGTCACTGCTGGCGCTGCCCAGAAGCCCGGTGAGACCCGCCTGGACCTGGTCAACAAGAACGTCAGCATCTTCAAGTCCATTATTCCCGAGATTAAGAAGTCCGGCTTCGACGGCATTCTGTTAATCGTCTCCAACCCGGTCGATGTTCTGACCTACGCCGCCATCAAGATGTCCGGCCTGCCCGAGGGCCACGTCATCGGTTCCGGTACCGTGCTCGACACCGGCCGCCTGCAGCAGATGCTTGGTGCCCACGTCGAGGTTGACCCGCGCGATGTCCAGGCCTATGTCATGGGTGAGCACGGCGACTCCGAGTTCGTCGCTTGGTCCAGCGCTCAGGTTGCCGGCGTTCCGCTGAACACCTTCTGTGAGCTTCACGGCCACCTGGAGCATGAGGCTGCCGAGAAGCGTATCGCCGAGGACGTCAAGAACTCCGCCTACACCATCATCGAGAAGAAGCACGCCACCTACTATGGCGTCGCCATGGCCGTCAAGCGCATCTGCACCGCCGTCATGCGCGATGAGCAGACCGTTCTGCCCGTCTCCTCGCTCATGGTGGGCGAGTATGGCCTGTCCGATCTCGCCATCTCCATGCCGACTGTCGTTGGCCGCGACGGCGTTGTCTGCCGCGTCCCCGTCCCGCTGGACGATGACGAGCAGCATGAGCTCACCGCTTCCGCCAAGGCCCTCAAGGACATCATCGACAGCGTCGACTTCTCCTGCTAAATCAAGCTCGCCAGAGCGAAAAGCTACAATGAAGGCGTCCGGGTCCACACGGCCCGGGCGCCTTTTTGGTGCAAAGTAACCTGACCTCAATGCACCATAGTTGATGGGAGGGCCATGTCGGATTCGCCTAATTTTTTGACCTATGCCCAGACGGCGTTTGATCCGTTTGAGGAGCGGCCGTTCTGCGCGGTGGATAGCCTGGTCTTTGCGTGGCTGTCCTATTTGCGTTTGCCGGGTGATATGGCGGAGCTGACGGACTGGCAGGGCCTAGACGTACGCGAGCTGCTGCGTGCCGAGTGCTACCGGGACATGATTGACGACTTGTGGGACCCAGAGGGGAGCAGGGCCTTGTTGGAGGCCGTGGCAGCAAGCCCTCGCTACCGTGGCGTGCACGTTTGCGGCTATCGTGCCGTGAGCGATGTGGTGGCGACAGAGCAGTTTGCAGCCATGGCGTTCCGGTTTCCGGCGGGGTTTAGCTATCTTTCCTTCCGGGGGACCGACAGCACGATTGTGGGCTGGAAAGAGGACTTTAACATGGCGTTCCGGTGTCCTGTGCCGGCCCAGGAATCCGCGACGCGTTATGTGGACGAGGCGGCGGATGCGATTGACGGGCCGCTTTTGTGCGGAGGTCATTCCAAGGGTGGAAACCTTGCGGTGTACGGTGCGGCGATGTGCCCCGATGTCGCCCGTGAGCGAATCGAACGGGCGTATTCCCATGATGGTCCGGGCTTCGTCGAGGAGTTTCTGAGCGGCAACGCCTTCGCCGACCTATCCGGTCGAATCGACAAGACGCTACCTCGGTCGTCGATCTTTGGCATGATTTTCGAGACACAGGAGGACTATGCCATCGTTGAGAGCACCGAGTTCAGCCTGCTTCAGCATAATCCCTTTAGCTGGGTGGTTGATGGTCGCGACTTCGTGTACTGTGAGCGCCTGTCCGCCGGTGCTCGATACGTTGATGGCTCCATTCGCGAGATGCTGCTTGCGGTGTCGCCTAGCGAGCGCGAGCGTTTTGTAGATGCGTTGTTCTCCGTGCTTGAGGCTACGGGTGCTGAGCGGTTTGCGGATATCGCTGGGAATCTGCGCGAGAGCCTGCCCGTGATGCTCCAGGCTGCGCAAGGCTTTGACAAGGATACACGACGCTTTGTCTCGCAGACTATCGTTGCGATTCTTAAGTGTGCGCTTCTGCCCAAACGTCCCCAGATCGACATGCCCGCTGCCGGCAAGAGCTTGGCAGAACAGCTCGAGGCTTGGCAGTCCGAGCTCCTGCGCTAACCATTGGTGCAAAGCAACCTGTCCCCGATGCACCAATCTTCGATGCGCCTGGGGCGGGATCGACCGCTATACTGGTTCGTGCCGAAATCGATCTAGAACGGAATGCCGTATATGAAAATCAATCACGCGATTCTGCATATCCTGGACTTTGACTCTGCCGTCAACGTCATGAGCCAGCGCGAGCTCGATATCGAAAGTCGTACCGTGCGCAATTTCGTAACCACGCATCTGCGCCGCGCACGCACCTCGGCCGACAATAAACGCGCCACGTTTGCCGAGAACTCTGCGTTCGGCGGCGAGCTCAAGGGCTATTTCTTTGGCGAGCGCGAATTCGTGGACCTGTCGCAGCAGATTGCGGAGTTTATCTCCTCCGAGCTCACCAAAGCCGAGAAAGCCGAGTCTACCGATGTGCTCGTGGCTGATTTTGACGACGATGAGGATGCCCGCTGGTTTGCCGTGATGCTGCTGGGCTCCAAGCAGGCTTTTATGCACGAGGTGGGCCGCGAGGAAGGGGAGGTACGCAACGACATCGCGCGCCACTACGCTATTCTGCCGAATCCCTCGCAAAAGGTGCCAAGCTATGCCATCGTGCGCGCGAGCACCATGGAGATCGGCTACGTGGACAAGAAGCGCAAGATTGCCGGCGAGGATCGTATGCTTATCCCCGATGGCCTGCTGCAGTGCGACACGGGCGTATCGGGTAAGGAGGTCATCGACACCGTGACGCGTGTGGTCGAGGAAGTCGCCGAGGAACACGGTGCCAATACGGCCGTAGCGCTCGCTAAGGTTAAGGCTGCCGTTGCCGAGAAGGTCGAGGATGACGAGGAGCTGCCGCCTTGGGATATCGTCGATGAGGTCTTTGAGGACGAGCCGGTCATCAAAGAGAGCGTGCGCGCGGCACTGACCGAGGAGAAGGTTCCTGAGCGCGTTCCTGTGGAGCGCAAGCAGGTCGAGCGCGCGGCCGTGCGCAATCACAAGATTCGTACCGATACGGGCATCGAGATCAGCTTCCCGGCCGAGATGGGTTCGAATTCCGAGTACATTGAGTTCGTCAATGAGCCCAACGGCCTCATCTCCATCGAACTCAAGAATATCGGCAGCATCGAGAATCGATAAGTTGCGTTACGTCTACAGCGAGAAAGCAAAGGCCGAAGCTCTTTGGGGCTTCGGCCTTCTTGTTTGGGGATGAATTGCCCCGCAGGTTGAGCATAAGTCAGCGAAAACGCGG
>CABRZC010000097.1 GCA_902475375.1 uncultured Collinsella sp.
AGGAGCAGCTGATCTCGACCGACCCGTTGACTGGCCTCAACAATCGCAACCGTTTTGAGACCTATATGCTGTCGCTCTTCTCAAATGTAGGTCAGGCCGAAGATGTATATCTGCTTATGATGGACGCTGACGGCTTTAAGCAGATTAACGACCGGTATGGACATGTTGAGGGCGATCATGCCCTCCAGGTCATATCTGCTACGCTCAAAGAGGTCTGCTCGGCGTCTGGTGGCTTTATCGCACGTTATGGCGGCGATGAGTTCGTGGTGCTTCAAAAGGCGGCGGCGGAGCAGGACATCGTGCGTCTGTGCGCGGCAATCAGCGACGAGCTCGCACGTGCCGAGGTTCCGTATCTGTTGCGGATGTCCATCGGCTACGCACGGGTCGGTGATGGTGTCGATACCTGGCAAGACTTGCTTCGCGCTGCCGACGCGGAGCTCTACCGCGTCAAGGCCGAGAAAAAGAAGTCCGGCGTCCAGATACGCTAGAAAAAGGGGCACACGCTTGCGTGCATGGCGGCCCTCGGCTCTCCGATGTACTCCATTAAACTAAAGTATATGAATCCCCTCTGCTAATAAGGGCAGTTCGTTAGACCTTTTTGGGTTTGTTGACGATGATGATGCCGCCGCAGACCAACAGTAGGGCAACGATGACGGTAACGGGGCTCGTGCCAGCGCCCTCGTCGAGCAGCAGTGCGCTCAACAGCACGCCAAAGACCGGGTTCATAAAGCCAAAGACCGAAACGCGGCTGACGGGGTTGACGGCGAGCAGGCGGGACCACAGCGAGTACGCGACGGCGGAAATGAGTGCCATATAAATGATGAGCGCGATGGCGGGGGCGATTTCGGTGGGGGACAACGTGCCGCCCATCAAAAACCCGATGGCGGTAAGGACCACGCCACCGACTAAAAACTGCCACCCGGCAAGCAAGACGCCGTCGTGCTCGCGCGAGAAGATGCCAATCAGGCAGGTCGAAAGGGCACCCGCGACGGTGGAGGCTAGGATAAAGCCCTCGCCGTCGAGCGTAAAGCCAAAGGTGCCGTCCGCGCCCGAAAGGTTGACGAGCGCGACGCCGGCAAAGCCCAGCATACAGCCAAGCACCTTGGCCGTATCGAGCTTCTCGGTGCGAAACGCCAGGGCGGCAAAGAGGATTGCGAGGAAGTTGGCGCTGGCTTCAATGATGGAACTCGACATAGCGCTTGCATGGGAGAGACCAAGGTAGAAAAAGAAGTACTGGCCGATGGTCTGGAAGAGCGACAAGATGCAGATGGGCTTGATATCGCGGGCTTGCGGAACGAGTGGACGGCGCTGAGCCGTGCTCATCCCAACGATAACCAGGGCGCCGGCAAGCGTAAAGCGCAAACCTGCGAAGAGCAGCTGCGAGGCGCTATCATGCGCGGGGATGCCAAACAGCTCGTAGCCGATCTTGATGCAGGGGAAAGCCGACCCCCAGAGTGCGCAGCAGACGAGGCAGCCCAGGATGAGTCCGGGCAGGGTGGCGAGATACGGCTTGCGGCTTTCCATGATGTCCTTTCTGTATGCGCGAAGCAAAAAAGAACCCGCCACCGGGCGTGCCGGTGGCGGGTGTTGTTACCCGAGGGGATTGTACCCGATGGGAAAGGTTTAGGCGAAGTAGGCTACGCCGCTCTCAAAGATCGGCATGAACTTATCGCCGGGGACATGCTCGGGCACGTTGCGGTACAGGTTGTCGCCGCGACGCTCGGCATGGCCCATCTTGCCCAGGACGCGGCCGTCGGGGCTCGTGATGCCCTCGATGGCGAGTGCGGAGCCGTTGGGGTTGACGGAAAGATCCATGCTGGGCTTGCCGTTCTCGCCCACGTACTGCGTGGCGACCTGGCCGTTGGCGATGAGCTGGGCGAGCACCTCGTCGTTGGCGACAAAGCGACCCTCGCCGTGGCTGATGGCGACGGTGTAGGGGTCGTCCAGGCTGCACTGCGACAGCCACGGGGACAGGTTGGACGAGATACGGGTGCGCACCAGACGGCTCTGATGGCGACCGATGGTGTTGAACGTCAGCGTGGGCGCATCGGGCGTGGCGTCGACGATGTCGCCGTAGGGCACCAGACCGAGCTTGATCAGGGCCTGGAAGCCGTTGCAGATGCCCAGCATCAGGCCGTCGCGGGCCTTGAGCAGGTCGCGGACTGCCTCGGTGACCTCGGGAGCGCGGAAGAACGCCGTGATGAACTTGGCGGAGCCATCGGGCTCGTCGCCGCCCGAGAAGCCGCCGGGGATCATGACGATCTGGCTTGCACGGATGCGGCGGGCAAGCTCGTGGGTGCTCTCGGCGACGGCCTCGGGCGTGAGGTTGTTGATCACGAAGGTGTCGGCCTCGGCGCCGGCGGCGCGGAAGGCACGGGCGCTATCGTACTCGCAGTTGTTGCCGGGGAACACGGGGATTACCACGCGCGGGCGGGCGATCTTGGCGCCGCTGTACACGTGGATATCCTTGGCACGGAAGTCGATGGTCTCGACCTTGGCAGTCTCGCCGGCGCTGCGGTAGGCAAAGACGCCCTCGATGCCGCTCTCCCAGGCCTCTTGGAGCTCGGAGAGCTCGATGACCTCGGAGCCGGTATCGATGACATAACCCTCGACGGTGGTGCCCAGGGGCTCGACGACAACGCCGTCGGCGACCTCGGGCAGCTCGGCATCCTCGGCAAGCTCGACGATAAAGCTGCCATAGAGCGGGGTGAAGAGGCTCTCCACGTCCACATCCTCGGCAAGCTCGATACCGATCTGGTTGCCGACGCACATCTTAAAGAGGCTCTCGGCGCCGCAGCCGTAGCCGGGCGTGGAGACGGCCAGGGCGTCGCCGGTGGCGGTGAGCGCCTCGACGGCGTCAAATGCGGCGAGCAGCTGCTGGGCATCGGGACGGTAGTCCTGGCCATAGGTGGCGGGGGCGATGCGGACGACGCGGTGCGTAAGGCCCTTGAACTCGGGGGAGACGGCGCGGGCCGCCTTGCCCACGGCGACAGCGAAGCTGATGAGGGTCGGCGGAACGTTGAGCTCGCCGGCCTCGTCCTCAAACGAACCGCTCATGGAGTCCTTGCCGCCGATGGCGCCGGTACCCAGGTCGACTTGGGCCATAAGGGCGCCCAAGACGGCTGCCATGGGCTTGCCCCAGCGCTCGGCCTCGGTGCGCAGACGCTCGAAGTACTCCTGGAAGGAGAGGTAGGCGCGCTTGTGCTCAAAGCCTGCGGCCACGAGCTTGGCGATGGACTCGACCACGGACAGGTAGGCGCCCGCAAACTGGTCGGCCTCCATCAGATAGGGGTTAAAGCCCCATGCCATAGCGCTCGCCGTGGTGGTCTCACCGTCCACGGGGAACTTGGCGACCATGGCAGAGCTCGGGGTGAGCTGCGTCTTGCCGCCAAAGGGCATGAGCACGGTCGCGGCGCCGATGGTGGAGTCGAAGCGCTCGGAAAGGCCCTTGTTGGAGGCGACGTTAAGATCGGTGACGAGCGAGGTCATGCGCTCGGCAAGCGTGGTGCCGGCCCAGCTGGGCTGCCACACGCTGCGGGCGCAGACGTGGGCGACCTGGTGCTTGGGCGCACCGTTGGAGTTGAGGAACTCGCGGGACAGATCGACGATGGCGACGCCATTCCATGCCATGCGCATGCGCGGCTCGGCGGTAACCTCGGCGATGACGGTTGCCTCCAGGTTCTCCTCGGCGGCGTAGCCCATGAACTCCTCGACGTCACCGTCGGCGACGGCGCAGGCCATGCGCTCCTGGGACTCAGAGATAGCGAGCTCGGTGCCGTCCAAGCCGTCGTACTTCTTGGTCACGGTATCAAGGTCGACATACAGGCCATCGGCAAGCTCGCCCACGGCGACCGAGACGCCGCCGGCGCCAAAGTCGTTGCAGCGCTTGATCAGACGGCAGGCATCGCCGCGGCGGAACAGGCGCTGCAGCTTGCGCTCGACCGGGGCGTTGCCCTTCTGGACCTCGGCGCCCGAGGTCTCGATGGACTCGGTGTTCTGGGTCTTGGAGGAGCCGGTGGCGCCACCGATGCCATCACGGCCAGTGCGGCCGCCCAGCAGGATGATCTTGTCGGTGGGGGCGGGGCACTCGCGACGAACGTGGTTTGCCGGGGTAGCGCCCACGACGGCGCCGACCTCCATGCGCTTGGCCACGTAACCGGGGTGATAGAGTTCGTTGACCTGACCGGTGGCAAGGCCGATCTGGTTGCCGTAGCTGGAGTAGCCGGCGGCGGCAGTGGTCACGAGCTTGCGCTGCGGCAGCTTGCCCTCGAGCGTCTCGGAGACCGGGACGGTGGGGTCGCCGGCACCGGTGACACGCATGGCCTGGTACACGTAGCTGCGGCCCGAGAGCGGGTCGCGGATGGCGCCGCCCACGCAGGTGGCGGCACCGCCGAAGGGCTCGATCTCGGTCGGGTGGTTGTGGGTCTCGTTCTTAAAGAGGAACAGCCAGTCCTGGTCCTCGCCATCGACATCGACCTTCACCTTGACGGTGCAGGCGTTGATCTCCTCGGACTCGTCGACATCGGTCATGACGCCGGTCTTCTTGAGGTACTTGGCGCCGATGGTGCCCATGTCCATGAGGCAGACGGGCTTGGCGTCGCGACCGAGTTCGTGGCGCATCTCCATGTAGCGGTCGAAGGCCTGCTGCACCACGGCGTCGTCGATCGTCACGTCGTCTAGGACGGTGCCGAAGGTGGTGTGGCGGCAGTGATCGGACCAGTAGGTGTCGATCACGCGGATCTCGGTGATGGTGGGGTCGCGATCCTCATCGCGGAAGTACTGCTGGCAGAAGGCGATGTCCGCCTCGTCCATGGCAAGACCGCGCTCGGAAATAAAGGCGGCAAGGCCGGCCTCATCGAGCTCGCGGAAGCCGTCGAGCACTTCGACGGGCTGGGGCTCGGGGGTCTCCATGTACAGCGTCTCGGGCAGGTCGAGCGAGGCGATGCGCGCCTCGACGGGGTTCACCACGTAGTGCTTGATGGCCTCGATGGCGTCTTCGTCCAGAGCGCCCGAGATCATATAGACCTTGGCGGAGCGCACGGCGGGGCGCTCGCCCTGGCTGATGAGCTGCACGCACTCGCTGGCGGAGTCGGCGCGCTGGTCAAACTGGCCAGGCAGGAATTCGACGGCAAAGACGGCGCCATCGCTTGCGGGGAGCTCGTCGTAGGTCACATCGACCTGGGGCTCGCTAAAGACGGTCGGCACGCAGGAGCGGAAAAGCTCCTCGTCGATGCCCTCGACGTCGTAGCGGTTGATGATCCTCAGGGCCTCGATGCCCTTGATGCCGAGAATCTCGGTCAGCTCGCCCTTGAGCTGTTGAGCCTCGACGTCGAACCCGGGTTTCTTCTCCACGTAGATACGAGAGACCATTGGTTCCTGCCTTCCTGATCGGTTGGGCGTACGGTACGGTATGCGGCAGCGGTCGGTTTGCGGGGTCTGCCCTGCGGTCGCCTTGAGCCACATGTTTGTAAACCTCACTATGATACGACAGCTCGCGGCGCGTAGAGGACGGCGAGGGTGCTACAGTGAAGCGCAAACAAGAGAAAGGCATCACATGGCATTCGTTTCGCTCGCCATCATCGCACTCGTGGCCTTTGCAAGCCCCTTCATCGCCTCGGCGATTCCCGGAAAACCCGTTCCCGAGACGGTCTTTTTGCTCGTGTTCGGTGCGGTGCTGGGACCTCATATGCTCGGCATTATCCATGTGGATGCCGAGGTCTCGCTCGTGTCCGAGCTCGGCCTGGCCTTTTTGTTCCTGCTTGCCGGCTTTGAGATCGATCCCAAGAATATCACGGGTATCGAGGGGCGCTACGGCATGGCGACGTGGGTCGTCACGTTTGGCATCGCCTGGCTTGCCGTGCGCTTTACCCCGTGGTTTTCGGTCAGTCATTTCGACGGTATCGCCGTGACGCTCGCCCTGACCTCTACGGCCCTTGGGGCGCTCATGCCCATCTT
The DNA here is from genome assembly GCA_902475375.1 of uncultured Collinsella sp. Lineage (GTDB taxonomy): Bacteria > Actinomycetota > Coriobacteriia > Coriobacteriales > Coriobacteriaceae > Collinsella. The sequence continues at coordinate 5,956 of CABRZC010000097.1, forward strand.
GCGCGAACGGTCGCTTTCGGGTACGCGCGTGGGGGATTCCATCCTTGCCTATGGTACGTGGGGCGAGCTCGGGCCCGTGCTCGCCATGTCGGTGCTGCTGTCTGCCCGTACGGGTATCGAGACGCTGTTGATCTTGGGGCTGTTCGCCGTGGTGTGCGTGCTGCTTGCCGTGGTCCCCAGCCGCTCCAAGCGTATCGGCAGCCGCTTCTTTGCCTTTATTCAGGAGCGTGCCGATACGACTTCTCAGACGTTCGTGCGCCTCACAGTGCTCATCCTGGTCACGCTCGTGGCGTTCTCGGCCATTTTTAGCCTCGATATCGTGTTGGGCGCTTTTGCCGCGGGCTTTGTCCTGCGCTATATCATCCCCGAGGGCAACCATACGCTCGAGCTTAAACTCGATGGCCTTGCCTATGGCTTTTTAATCCCGGTGTTCTTTACCGTGTCGGGTGCCAAGATCGACCTGACTGCTGTAGCATCGCGCCCCGGCCTGCTCGTGGGCTTTATCGTGGCGTTGCTGGTTATCCGCGCCGTGCCCATCGTTGTCTCCATGGGCATCTGCCCCAAGACGCGCGATGTTTCTGCCCACGGCCGCATTACCGTAGCGCTCTACTGCACCACGGCGCTGCCGATTATCGTCGCCGTGACGAGCGTTGCCGTCAACGCGGGCGCGCTGTCGCAAGATATTGCGTCGGTCATGGTTGCCGCCGGTGCCATCACGGTGTTCTTGATGCCATTGCTCGCGCAGCTCTTCTACCGCGTGGTCGACGCCGCACCGGTCGCTGCCGTGGCAGAGGTTGCCGAGCATCCATCCGATGCGCTCGACATCCTGCGCGCCCATCACGATTTGGCGAGCCTGCTCGCCCGCGAGCACGAGCTGCTGACCTCGCATGGACATGGTCGCGTATTCGAGGGCCTGCCTACGCTCGATACGATTGCCGAGCGTCTTTCCGCCGAGGCGGCGAGCGGCCACATCGATGCCCGCATCGTGGACGCGGCGCACCTGCTTGCCGAGAAGACCTATGGCGACGAGATTGACCCGTCCAAGTTGACTCCGCGTGAGCGCCGCCGCCTGGAGCGCGCCAAGCTCGCCGTGCGCGAATACCGTCGCCGCATGCTGGAGCTTTATGCGCATGAAGAAGCC
>CABRZC010000098.1 GCA_902475375.1 uncultured Collinsella sp.
ATAGTTGAAAGAATACGATTCATCGTAGTAAACCGGCATAGTTTTGTAACCGACGGGTCGAGTCGGCACCGCAACAAACCTAATAACCCGTTTTCTTCCATCCTCAAAGGATCAAATGCATGGCAGGAGTGTCCCTAACTGTCGGCAGATAAGGAACGTCCCCAAGTACCGGGTAAAAAGAAAAAGCCCTGTCGCGAGTTTGCAGCAGAGCTTTTGGAAGGGGACTTGGTTGTGCGGGCTCGTTAGGCGAGCTTGGCCTCGAGCTCGGCGATGCGCTTGTAGGCATCGATGGTAAAGCGGGTCTGCTTCTCCAGGATCATAGTGGTCATGAGAGTGTCCTGAGCGTGAGCCATGATGAAGGTCATCTCCATCTCGCCACCGCCGGCCTCCTGCGAAAGCAGCTTGGTCTGCGTGTCGTGGGCACCGATGAGCGCATCGCTGGCATCCTTGTGCAGCTGCTCGGCCTTCTCAAAATCACCCTCGCGAGCAGCATCGAGCGCTGCAAGCAGATCGGTCTGGGCGTCACCTGCGTATGCGACGATCTCGAATCCAACCATCGAGATTTCTTCTTTGGTTGCCATATTGCGTTCCTTTCACATATGAACCAATGGAGAGCATCGCGTCCGGGCATACGCGCTGCGTTCTGTATGGCAGAAACATTAACATTCAAACAAAAAAGAACAACGCAAAACATAATTTCAAGCTATGAACGGTCAATTTTCGCCCGTGAACGGTTTCCAAACCATTTCGAACAATATCAAACATGATTAACGGAAACCCAAACAGGACCGCGCCCTAGCGCAAATCGCGCACCGTATCGCCCTCTACGAGCACGCCGGGGATCAGCATGTGCTCCACGCCAGACGCACCCCCCTCGGCACCGGCGATCTTATCGACTGCCCACATGCCGACACGCCTGTTGTCAAAGCGCACGGTGGTCAGGCGACGGTCGGGCACGATATCGCCCAGGCTGTCATCAACACCCACCACGCTCACGTCCTCGGGCACACGCCTTCCGCACGACTCGAGCCCGCGAATGCAGCCGTATGCCATGGCATCGTTGGAAGCATAAATGGCCGTACAGGTCGGATCTTCCGCCAGAGCCTGACCGGCAGCATATCCGCTCTGTGCCGTCCAATCCCCACGGACGAGTCGCGGCGGCTCAATTCCATGCGCGCGCAATGTCTCGCGCCAGCCTTCCTCGCGCCGCATGCCCGAAAGCGAGCGCTCGGGACACGAGATAAAGTGCACGGTCTTGTGCCCCTGCTCCAGCAAATACTCGACCACCTGGCGCGAGCAATCGAACTGGTCGTTATCGACCGTTGAACAGAGCGGGTGCTCCAGCATCGTAACGAGCACCGTCTGCATGCCGGGCAGCGGCTCGAAGGTGCCAAAGTCCGCCGGCATGCGATTCATGATCACGACCATGCCGTCTACCGGCAGCGCGCTCATACGCGACGATGCGCTCTCGAGGGTATAGGGATGTCCATCTACTTTAGTGAGGGTGATGGCATAGCCATGTTTGTCGGCCGCGGCGGCAAAGCCCTCCATACGGTCGAGGTTGCCGGTACCGGTAATGTTGAACATGGCGACGCCGACGGTCTTAAACTTGCCACGGCGCAGCGATCGACCGGCAAAATTGGGGCGATACCCCAGCTCGCGCATGGCGGCACGCACGCGCTCCTTGGTCTCGGGGCGCACACTGGGCGAATCGTGCACGGTGCGCGAGACCGTCTGCTCCGAGACGCCCGCGAGGCGCGCCACGTCTTTGACGGATACCGATTTTTTAACAGCGGCCATAGGTCGATCTTTCTATGTCAACGATGCCATTGGTGGCACCCTACGCAGTCAAATGAAACGTCTTCAAGTATATCTAACGCCTCCCCCACCATACGCTCACCACCCAAAACCTACCGTTCACCGACATTTTTGCTTCCCCGAACGGCTTTTGTCGCCCAAATGTTAACGTTGCCATTGTGCAAACACAGAGCCACCGGGCGGCTCAAACGTTTACGCGTAAGGAATCGACGGTTCGCAGGCACAGGAACCACCGGTTCGCGTCTTTTTTTGTGTCACAAAATGGCAACGTCAACATTTTGGCAACCGAACGTCAAAAGCTACCATCGTTGCTAACCCACCGACTCTTAGGAGCATTGCATGGAGCAACTCATCGCCATCATCGAAAAGGGCCAGCCCTTTTTCAACGCGATCGCCCGCAACAAGTACCTCAAGGCGATCCGTGACGGTTTTATCTCCGTCATCCCCATCATCATCTTCTCGTCCATCTTCTGCTTGGTAGCCTCGGTCCCCAACATCTGGGGTTTCTACTGGCCCGATGACATCAACAACGCCCTGTGGAAGTGCTACAACTACTCCATGGGCATCCTGGCCATCGCCTGCGCCGCTACCACGGCCAAGCACTTCGCCGACGCTCAGAACCGCGACCTGCCCAAGAACAACCAGATCAACTTCATCTCGTGCATGTGCGCGGCCATCATCGGCTTCTTGCTCCTTTCGAGCGACACCATCGCCACGGACGCCGCCAGCGGCTTCAACACCACCTACCTTGGTTCCAAGGGCCTGCTGACCGCCTTCATCGCTGCGTTTGTGACCGGTATCATCTACAAGTTCTTCATCAAGCGCAACATCACCGTCAAGATGCCCGAGCAGGTTCCGCCCAACATCTCGCAGACCTTCAAGGACATCATCCCCTTCTCCGTCTGCATCACCGTCTTTTGGGTTTTTGACATCGTCTTCCGCGCTGCTTTTGGCTTCTGCTTTGCCCAGGGCGTCATCCAGGTGTTCCAGCCCCTGTTCACCGCTGCTGACGGCTATATCGGCCTCGCTGTGATTTACGGCGCCATGAGCCTCTTCTGGTTCGTCGGCGTCCACGGCCCCTCGATCGTCGAGCCCGCCATCGCCGCCGCTCTCGTTGCCAACATGACCGACAACCTGGCTGCGTTCCAGGCTGGCCAGCACGCTTCCGCTGTCCTGACCCAGGGTGCCCAGTACTTCGTCGTCTGCATGGGCGGCACCGGCGCTACGCTCGTCCTGGTCTTTATGTTCTGCTTCCTGGCAAAGTCTCAGGAGATGCGCGCCGTCGGTAAGGCCGCCATCGTCCCCGTCTGCTTTGCCGTCAACGAGCCGCTGCTGTTCGCCGCGCCCATCGTGCTCAACCCCGTCTTCTTTGTCCCGTTTGTCTTTGCCCCGATCGCCAACATCTGGATCCTCAAGATCTTTATCGACTTCTTGGGCATGAACGGCTTTATGTACACCCTGCCCTGGACTGTCCCCGGCCCCATCGGCACCATCATGGGCCTGGGCTTCCAGCCGCTCGCCTTTGTGATGCTCGCCCTTATCCTGGTCGTCGACTTCGTTCTGTACTACCCGTTCTTCCGTGCCTACGACGCCCAGAAGTGCGCCGAGGAGGCCGAGATTTCCCAAGAGGAGCTCGCCGCCAAGAACGCCGAGAAGGCCGCCAAGCTCAACGATGCCTTCCAGGGCAAGGCTGACGCCAAGAGCGTTGCCGCCGGCGCTGCTGCCGAGGCCGTGAAGGCCGACGCCCCCGCCGCTGTCGCCACTGAGGCAACGACCGCCAGCGACCTCAACGGCAAGCGCGTACTCGTGCTCTGCCAGGGTGGCGGAACCTCGGGCCTGCTCGCCAACGCGCTGGCCAAGGCCGCCAAGGAGCGCGGCATCAATCTTGAGACCGCTGCCGAGGCATATGGCAACCACGTGGACATGCTCCCCGACTTTGATCTGGTCGTCCTGGCCCCGCAGGCTGCCAGCTACTTGGCCGACCTGCAGAAGGACTGCGAGCGCGTGGGCAACAAGTGCGTCGCCTGCCGTGGCAAGCAGTACATCGAGCTCTCCCAGGACGGCGACAAGTCTCTCGCCTTCGTGAGTGAACAGCTTTCGAAGTAAGTAACGCTTAGGGCCAGCCGACCATCCAAGACCGGCTGGCCCTTCGATTTAGACGATTGGATCATCATGTCCGTTAACCCCGCTAGCGTCACCAACCCGCCTGCGCAGTTTCCCGAGGGCTTTGTCTTTGGCGGCGCCACTGCTGCTTACCAGGTAGAGGGCGAGACCCGCACCCACGGTAAGGGCAAAGTCGCCTGGGACGACTTCTTGGAGGCCCAGGGGCGCTTTTCCCCCGATCCCGCTTCGGACTTCTACAACCAGTACCCCGTCGATCTGGAGCTGTGCGAGGAGTTCGGCATCAACGGCATTCGCCTCTCCATTGCCTGGAGCCGCATCTTCCCCAACGGCACCGGCGAGATCAACCCCGAGGGCGTGCAGTTCTACCACGATCTCTTCGCCGAGTGCCACAAGCACCACGTTGAGCCGTTTGTCACGCTGCATCACTTTGACACGCCGCTTCCCCTCTTTGAGAAGGGCGACTTCCTCAACCGCGAGACCATCGACGCCTTTGTGGACTTTGCCACCTTCTGCTTTAAGGAGTACGCCGACCAGGTGACCTACTGGTTCACCTTTAACGAGATCTGGGCCGACGCCTCCAACACCTACATCGAGGGCACCTTCCCCGGTGGCGTCAAGGCGCATCTTGCCGAGGCCTTCCAGTGCGAGCACAACATGATGCTCGCCCACGCCAAGGCCGTGCTGGCCTTCCACAACGGCGGTTTTAAGGGCAAGATCGGCGTCATTCAGTCGCTGGAGTTCAAGTACCCGCTCAACGAGAACGACCCCGCCGATATCAAGGCCGCCAACAACGAGCACGTGCTGCAAAACCAGTTCTTGCTCGACGCCACCTTCCGCGGCGACTACGCGCCCGACACCCTCGAGTGCGCCAACCGCCTGGCCGCCGTCTCGGGTGGCACCATCGAGATCCTAGACGAGGATCTGGAAATCATGCGCGAGGCCGCGCTCTACAACGACTACCTGGGCGTTAACAACTACCAGTGCCGTTTTTTGAAGGCTTACGATGGCAAGAACGACCTGCACCACAACGGTACGGGCGAGAAGGGCACCGGCCGCTGGCGCGTCAAGGGCATTGGCGAGCACGTGAACAAGCCCGGCATCCCCACCACCGACTGGGACTGGATCATCTATCCCGAGGGTCTGTTCGATCTGCTCGTCTACATTAAGCAGCGCTACCCCAACTACAAGCAGATCTTCATCACCGAAAACGGCATGGGCTACAAGGACCCCTACAAGGACGGTTTTGTGGACGACCAGCCGCGCATCGACTACATCGAGCAGCACCTGCGCTGGCTGCTCAAGGCCATGGAGGTGGGTGTCAACGTGGGCGGCTACTTCCTATGGAGCCTGCAGGATCAGTTCTCCTGGACCAATGGCTACAACAAGCGTTACGGCTTCTTCTACGTTGACTTTGAAACCCAGAAGCGCACGCCCAAGGCAAGCGCATACTGGTATAAGCACGTGGCGCAGACCCGTCGTCTGGACTAGCTAACGCCATCGGCCGCCGTGACCATCACGCTGCCGTGCACCTTACCATTCCCGATCGCATGAGCGCTGCGTCCATGCACCTCTTTCCATGTGGCGGATACGACCTTCCCGGTGGATGCTTCAGCATCCTTGGTCGTATCCGCCGTTTTGTTTTTGAGCGAGCTGGGCCGCGTTCGTTTGTCTCGATCTGTAACATCTAGACCACTTTTGACCGTCTAGTTGTTACAAATCGAGACAAACGGAATAAGCCGGACCGAATTGTCTAAATCTGTAACACCTAGTCGAGTTTTTTGGTCCCACCTGTTACAGATTTAGACGAACAGGCCGAGCACGTCTACGCCCGCAGATCCCGCACGCTCGCGCGCTCGACCAACACGCCCGAGACGAGCGTACGGCTTCTGGAGCTCGGGGCTTCCAGACCTGCGACGACCTCGTTAAGCGCACGGATGCCCAGCTCGCGATGGCGAAACTTCACCGACGTCAGAATCGAGTTGGGAATCGTCTTGTAGAGCTCATCGTCGAAGCCGATCACGGACACGTCGTCGGGCACACTGAGCCCTTTGTCACGTAGAGCCATCATCACGCCGTTTGCCATGCAGTCGTTAGCGGCGAGGACCGCCGTGCAATCGGGCTTATCGGCAAGCACAAGGCCCGCGGCATAGCCACTATCCGCATTCCAATCGCCTTGCAGAGGCTCGGGCGGCTCAATGCCACGCGCCTCGAGTGCCGCACGCCAACCTTTCATACGGCACTGGCTCGACAGCGACTCTTTCTTACCCGAAACGAAATACACGTTCTTGTGACCATGATCCAAGAAGTACTCGCACGCCATGCGCGCGCCGCCCTCTTGGTCGTCACTGACGGTGGAGCAGGTAGGATGTTCCATCGGTGTGATAATCACCGTCTTGAGGTCCTTCGGTGCCTCAAAGGTATCAAAGTCATCGACCATCTGACGCAGGTTGAAGATCATGCCATCAACAGGCAGCTGCGACATCCTGCGCGCCGCATCGGCAAGGGTCATCTTCTCCCCTGCGCGCTTCTTAATCATCGTGAGCGCAAAGCCGCGTTCCTCGGCGGCATCGGCGATACCGTCAATCATGTCCACGGCACCACCCGACAAGTGAAACAGCACGACGCCGATGCACCCGTAACGGCCCAACTTGAGCGAACGCGCGGCAAAGTTAGTTCGAAACCCGAGTGCCTCCATTGCGGAATGGACCTTATCGCGTGTCGACTCTCGCACGCTATCGGGCTCGTTGATCACACGCGAAACCGTCTTGAGAGAAACACCCGCGGCAATCGCCACATCGTTCATCGAGACGTTTTTCTTGTCCATCGTTGCCACTGCTTCTCCAGTCGGTTTTGCATCGCTTGCTTTTTGCGTTCTAGCATACACTACCTGCCTGACTGATAAATCAACCGTTTACCGGACAATATCGACCACTCACCCGTATATCCTTGTTGCTCTTCCAATAATGTCTTACGTTGTCATTAACGAAATGACAACGTTGTCATTTCGCAATGCCTTCCTTAAGTAGGAAGGCTTCCGGGCAGTCCTGACCATCCATCGACGACCAGTTCCATCCACATGCATCGCGCATCAAGTAGTAAAGGAGCTCTATGGACGCCATCGTAAAAATGCTCGAAAAGC
>CABRZC010000099.1 GCA_902475375.1 uncultured Collinsella sp.
CGACGCCCTTCGTCGCCTTAAGCTCATTGGTCTGGGCGAGCGATTCATCCTTGAGGTGGAAGCGGAGACGCGTAATGCAGTGGCTCACGTCTAACACATTGTCTCGACCACCGACCTTTGTGATGATTTCATCGCAAAGCTTCTGGTATTTCATGGAATTCTCCTTTTTCTGAGCGGGGTATAGCATCGATTTCATGCCTCCGTAGTCGACGTGGGAGGGCAAGGAACCCGCTTCCCCCTTTGAAATCCGCGGACGCACGTACGCCCGGGATGGGAAACGGCAGAGAAGATGGAAGATGCCGATCACATGGCAGCGAGCCTCATTGGCCCATGCCACGCAATCAGGCCTACAGACGCGAAGCTGCTGCGCCGAGAAGTCTCGTCGTCTGGCAGAACTTGTCACACAGACGTTCCGGTTCACCCTGGGGAATCTGAGTACGCTCGGTCTCAAAGGAGAGGCCGTACTCGCGCGCCGGAAGGAAATACTCAAAATAGCCGTTGGTGTAACCGCAGACTATTCCCTCGACCGGGCATTCGCGCTTCATGCGAATGCCCAAGTCGCTGCCAAGCTCACTCGGGAACACAAAGAGATGCAGGCCGCCCAGACTGATGACGGCACACTTAAGCGTGAGCGAAAAGTCGTCATGGGCAACGGTGTGATAGAACGTCTGAGGCTCGATGCGGTCAAGAACGACCTCGCGATCGAGCTTGATCTGGGAAATCGCCTCGGCAAGACCGGTCGAAACACGCTCAACCTCGGGAATGCCGCGTCCCTGGCGAAAATTGCGGTCGCTACAGTCGCCAGCAGCACCGACGACCATGGCCGGATAGTAACCAAGACTCTGAGCGAGCTTTTTGCCGGTAAGACCGGCGAGTTCGCTCGTGAGCTCCGTGCAGTCGGGTCCGACACAGGCAGAATGCACCGCCCAGTTCACAAAGCCCGCAAATGGCTTGCCTTCGGTATCGAAGAACGATACGACAATGACCTCATTGTCGGCGAGTTCACCTGGGATGATGCGGTTGTCGTAGAAACCGGTGATGACTTTTTTGCCCATGCGGCAGGTCGCAGGTCGCGCGTTGGCGCGGCACTCTTCGAAGCATTGACAGATGGTATCGAGGAACCAGCGATAGTAGTCCTCGTTGAATTTTCCCGTCCACCAGCTGCGATGGTAGGCGACGATCGAAGTGTGGTCGTGCGTCGCGGAGAGCAGAACGCAGTCACGGTCGATTCCGTAGCGCTCGGCGAGCATCGTCTTGACTTCCTCGGCCATGCTTTCCTCGAACTCGAGGACATCGGCATTAAAGAGAAACACTTCACGTTCGCCTTGCTGGAAGAGGATGGCGTTGGCGAAGACGTCGTCATGGACGCCTGTCGCAGGCTCCAGACGGTTGGGAAGATTGCGGTAGCCAATCAGGTAGATGTCGCCCTGTGGGGTGATTTTGCGGCGCGCGTGTCCAATGTTCATGCACGTTCTCCTTCTGTGTCACGCCGCATTCAAGGCGGCAATGATGATTTCGACGAGGCGCTCATGGGATCCGGCGGCAAAACCGGAGTTCATGGCCTCATAGGTGATCTTTTCGTACGCGTCGGGAGCCGGTAGGTACTTCTGTCCGCCGTTGACGAGCGTGGCAAAGAACACAGAGCCGGACCGAGCGGCGCGCACAGTGGCGCCGAATGCACTCGAGACCTCAGGTTGTACGCCGACAAGCTCGACGTTTCCCAGCCGGAGCAGATAGACCCTCGTGCGCTGCTCGCCAGCGGCATGAAATTCATACGTTCGGTGCGGAGCCAAAGAGTGAAAATCGGCGCGTGTCTGAGCGGGCAGAAAAACGTCGACCGTGCGGGCATCGATGCCGGTGGCGTCATCCTCACGCGCCATGCGAACGGCCTCGATCAAAGCATCGCCCAAGGCCTGCCCCTGCTGGTGCAGCATGCGGTATCCGTCTTCATGGGCATCGACCGTCTGCTTAACGCCGGCCGCATCGAACATGACGTTCATGGCGCGCTCCGCCGGACCTTGGTCGCCCGCGGCGCCTGGCAGCAACAGGGCAACGCCGCCCAGCTCGCGCTCGAGTGACATGGCGGCAAAACCAAAGAGGTCTCCGCTCGCCATGTGCCTCCCCTCGGAGTCGCGCGACCCGCCGAGCACGGAGGACTGAACGTCCGCCGTCGCGAGCACGGCAACATACTCGCCCCCGGCATCCCTTATGGCGAGTACGGGCATCGTGTGGTCGGCAAACCCCCTGGGATTCGAGCCCAACCACCAGCCGGCAGGCGTCTCAATGTCGCGATTAACGTTCACGGGGCATTCGCCCTCCACAGTGGCGAGCGTGGCAGAGCGAATGCCCGCAACAGCGCGCTCGACAGCCGTGCGGGCGGCAGCGACGAGCGCTGCGCGATAGCGCTCGTTGCGGTTGCGGGCAGCATCGTCGACAAGATGCCCGGGAGTGCGGACGTGAGGCATGGAAAACGTGTGGGTAGGAACCACCCAAGAATAAGCACCGCTGCAATTGGCGGCATCCTCAACAACCTCACGCAGATCGGCGAGTAGAGCCGGAGCGATCGAGGTGACCTCAAGCGAAAGGACGCAGGCGCGTCGCCCCGTCCCCTCGATGATAAGGGCACGGGCGAAGACCTCATGACGGAGTTCGTCGAAACCGTCGAACGGCAACACGTCCCCAAGATCGATGGCCACACGAGCGGCCCCAGCCCTCATCTCTCCTTCGTCCATGGCAGATACTCCCCTCTGATTGCCGCTCACTCGACACCGTACAGTTGCTGCGCCGTACCGCCAAGCACAAGGTCGCTGTCTGTATCGCTCAGATTTGCAGCGCGAACGCAGGCGACACCCTCGGTGAGCCACTCGCGTTTAACGGGATAGCTCGTGCCAAAAACAATATGGTCTGCACCCAGCACGTCAACCGCGCAGGTAAGGAGTATCTTGCCCCAAGGCTGAGCATGGGACATGTCGAAATAGATGTTGTTCTCGAGGCGCCTGGAAACGGTCTCGGTATCGACCTGAAAACGGCCAGAAGCATCAGGGCGCTTGGGACCATGAGGCAGCAGCATCTCCTTGAACGCAAAGTATGCGCCGCCGAGCATGGAGTGGACCATCTTGATATTGGGGTAGCGCTCAAAGAAATCGCCAAAGATCTCTCGGCCGATCGCCGTAGTTTGGTCGACGCAGCGGCCATAAGAGCGGCGAAGGTTGTCGTACGCGAGAAGCGATTCGTTCTCGACCGGCACGGGAACATGGTGCACGTAAACGGTGACATGGCGTTCGTTCAGGTGCTCGAAAAAGCTCGAGAAGACCTGGTCGTCGAGATAGCGCTTGCCGTAGTGAGCACAGAGCTGCACACCCGCAAAACCATCGTCGAGCCTGCGGTCGAGCTCCTCCAAATTCGCTTTGGTGCCAAAGGGCGGCACGGCGACAAGCGGAATCAGACGGCCACTTGACGCCTTCGCGTCAGCAGCCATACCGTCGTTGAAACGCCGGCACATCTCGAGCGACATCCACTCGTGACAGCCGGGGAGCTTGAGGATCGCCTTGTCGACCCCCGCCTCATCCATATCGGCCAAGCGCTTCTCGAGGGTGTAGTCGCCCTCAATGTAGTTAAGACCCGGAGAACCGGCGGGCATCTCGATCACGATCTGTCGTTTGCCGGCGGAATTCATGGTCAGATAGCCTTCGGTGTCATAGGCGCGGGGTACCTCGGCCAAAAACTGTTCGCAGAGCGTCTCGTCATGAAAGATGCGCTCGTCGAACCAGTAGGAATTTGCATCGATAATCATTGGTTGGAACCGCCTTTCATCTTGTCGAGAACATTCTAAAAAAGCGGACACACGGACATCAATTCCAGTTGAAGCACACTGTATTCCATTTTGGAATATAGTTTTCCGTTCACACGCGATTCCCACTCGCCCAAACGATCGAGACGCCGACAACGCGAGCTTTAACAGAAAACGGGCGACCCGAATCTGTTACGGGCCGCCCGTTAAATGACAGACTATCTCTGTCGTTATGATTGGCGGTAATGGTCGAAGAAGTCGGCGAGGTCTTCGAGGGACTCTTTGAGTACTTCCATGCGCGGCAGGTACACGATGCGGAAGTGGTCGGGCTCAGCCCAGTTGAAGCCGCCGCCGCGCGTAATCAGGATCTTCTTCTCGTGCAGCAGGTCAAGGGCGAATTGCTCGTCATCGGTGATGTTGAACTTTTTAACATCCATCTTGGGGAAGATGTAGAACGCCGCACGCGGCTTAACCACCGAGATGCCGTCAATCTTGTTGAGCGCCTCATACACAAAGTTGCGCTGCTCGTAGACACGGCCGCCGGGACGGATGTAGTCGTTGACCGACTGATGGCCACCGAGTGCCGTCTGAACGATCGACTGAGCCGGCACGTTGGAGCACAGGCGCATGTTGGAGAGCATGTTGATGCCCATGATGAAGTCGCTCATGCAGCGCTGGTTGCCCGAAAGCACCATCCAGCCAATGCGATAGCCCGCGATCATGTGCGACTTGGAAAGGCCGCTAAAGGTGACACAGGGCAGATCGGGGGCGAGCGAGGCAATCGAGACGTGCTCGTAGCCGTCCATGCACAGGCGGTCGTAGATCTCATCGGCAAAGATCATCAGCTGATGCCTGCGTGCAATCTCGACGATGCCCTCGAGCACCTCGCGCGGATAGACAGAACCCGTGGGGTTGTTGGGGTTGATGATGACGAGGGCTTTGGTCGCGCTCGTGATCTTGGACTCCATATCCTCCAGGTCGGGATACCAATCCGCCTGCTCATCGCACAGATAATGTACGGGATGACCGCCAGCAAGGGTTGCGCACGCCGTCCAGAGCGGATAGTCGGGGCTGGGGATCAGAATCTCGTCGCCATTGTCGAGCAGCGCGTTCATCGAAAGCTGAATGAGCTCGGACACGCCGTTGCCCGTGTAGATATGCTCCATCTGAACGTTGGGCAGGCCTTTGATCTGCGAATACTGCATGATCGCCTTGCGCGCGGAGAACAGGCCACGCGAGTTGGAATAGCCTTCGCAGTCGGGCAGCTGCTGGCGCATGTCCTTGATGACCTCATCGGGCGTGCGGAAACCGAAGGGCGCCGGGTTGCCGATATTGAGCTTGAGGATGCGCTCGCCCTCGTCCTCCATACGGGCGGCCTCGTCGACGACGGGACCGCGCACGTCATACAGGACGTTATCGAGCTTGGTGGATTTAGAAAAAGTACGCATGGTGGTGCTCCTTGCAATTTGAGCTGAGGGATGGGGTTCGGGCTTGGAATCGTTGCGGGGTGATGATGCCTCGCCTTGATCGGCGTCGCCGGCAAGCAGCCAGGTAACATCGACCTCCAAAATACGGGCGAGCAGCTCAGCCACATCGCGCCGCGGGATCGTCTTGCCGCTCACATATTGGCTCATCTGACTCTTGCCGAGTTTTTTGCCGAGCATCTCCGATGCGCGGATTACGTCCGACTGGCGAACGTCGCGATTGGACATAGTCTGTCGCAGGCGATCGCAAAACGTCTCTTGGGCCACAGGAACCTCCTTGCTGGCAAAGTTCAATTTATAGAACACGAATTGAACCAAGGTTCAATTTAGCAAGCAGTATAGCGCGGCACCTCATTCGAAAGTTCAATTTCATAAGAAAATGTACCGGACTCCGAGATTTGCCCAAAGCGGACAATGGCGTGTACGCGTTTAGAGGTATTCAAGGAATCGAGCGGCGGCAAGCGAAACGTCAGCCGTGCGATATATCGCATTGATCTGCCGATGGGGATGTCCCTCGAGCGAACGCACGGCAACATCGAACTGACAGCGGCGCAAGATGAGCGCGGGAAGAATGCTCACGCCCAGGCCGTCCTCGACCATGGCCATAATCGCATAGTCATCCCAGGTCGACAGCTTGGAGCACACCGTCAGTCCCGCCCGACGGAACAGCGGCGTAATCTCATCATCGGTGCCGCGTTCTAGCAGAATAAACTGCTCGTTGGCTAAATCGGCAAGAGAGACGACCTCCGCCGTGGCAAGCAAAGAATCTGCCGGCACCACGGCCATCAGCTCGTCTTGCGCCAACGGCCGCGACGCCATGCCAGCACCGCGTGGCTCACGCGGGATAAAACCCAGGTCGCAGCGGCCTTCCGCCACCCATTGCTCAATCTCGGAGTAATCACCCATCAGCAGCTCGTAATCGACATCCGGATGATCGGCGCGAAAGCGCGCAATCACCGGCGGCAGCACGTGGGTCGCCACGCTCGAAAACGTACCGATGCAGATTTTGCCGCGCATGAGCCCACGCATCTTATCCACGCGTCGCTGCAGGCGAGTGAATTCCTCACAGAGCGCCTCGACAGCCGGCATGACCTGCCGCCCGTCGGCAGAAAGCACTACGCCCTCGCGACTGCGGTCGAGCACCTTAAAGCCCCAATCGGCCTCAAGATCGGCCACCATACGGCTCACGCCCGACTGTGAATAGCTCAGCCGCTCGGCAGCACGCGTAAAGCTTCCGGCGCGCACCGTCTCCAGCAGCACCTGCATCTTTTGAATATTCGTTTCCACGAGGCGCCTCCACCTATGCATGAGTTTTTGTCATGTTAACTATGCATTATATTCGCTTTTCTTCTAAAGCCAGTTCACCCATAGTGAACTTGTTCGGATATAGAGGGGACGGAAGCGCATGAACAACGGACTGTTTACGTACTTAGCAGCATTGCTATTGTTTGGCTCCAACGGCATCATCGCCGCCGCCATCGCACTGCCGAGCTCCGATATCGTGCTACTGCGCACGTTTTTGGGCGCCCTCTCGCTTGTCACTATCCTTGTCATCACCCAACGCCATAAACTGCAGGCGCCATCTCGTCCCCGCGAAGCCGCAGCACTCCTTCTCTCGGGAGCCGCGCTGGGCGCCAGCTGGATTTTTCTGTTCCGCGCCTACCAGACGATCGGCGTCGGCGTATCCTCGCTGCTGTACTACTGTGGCCCCATCATCGTTATGGCGCTCTACCCGCTCATCTTTGGCGAAAAGCTGACCGGCGGCAAAATCGCCGGGTTTATCGCCGTCGCCTGCGGTGCT
>CABRZC010000100.1 GCA_902475375.1 uncultured Collinsella sp.
CTTTGACATGGACGGCGTGATTGTGGATACCGAGTATTACTACCTGGGCGAGACTGCCGCGTTTGCCAAGGAGCTTGGGCTTAATCTGACTCAAGAGGAGCTGAATGGGCAGGTCGGTACCTCGCATCAGTTCTTCCTGCATATGCTGGTCGATTGGTTTGAGCGCGCCGGTAAGGGACATTTCACTGGTGAGGAAGCGTTGGCCCGTTGGGACGAGTGGGCGCATAAGCGTCCGCGCGACTATCAGGCTTTGATTAACCCAGGCGCCGTGGATACGATTCGAGAGCTGCCGCGCCGTGGCGTTCGCGTGGCGCTTGCCAGCTCGTCTCCCATGGATAGCATCGAGGAAGTGCTCAATGCGTGCGGGCTGTCGGATGCCTTTGAGTATGTGGTGAGCGGCGAGCAGTTTAAGGAGAGCAAGCCCGAGCCCGACATCTACCTGCATGCGCTGGACCTGCTGGGGCTGCCCGCGAATCGCTGCTGCTGCGTTGAGGATTCGGTGCCTGGTATCACTGCCGGCAAGCGAGCCGGCCTGACAGTTATTGCCAAGCGCGAGGAACGCTTTGGCTTTAGCCAGGACGCCGCGGACAAGATTATCGACCAGCTGCCGGAGCTGCTGGAACTCGCGTAGATCCTGGGCGGTACTGCTGTCACAACAGTGGTTCCGTTGGCATAAGAGAGAGGAGCGGCGTCATGGCATTTAACGTAAGCGCACTGGGATTTGGCGACAACGTCGTCGACTGCTATGAGCATATTCACACGATGTATCCGGGTGGCAATGCGGTGAACTTTGCCGTATATGCCAAGAAATGCGGAGCCGCGCGCTCCGCGTATATGGGCATCTTTGGTAATGATGCTGCTGCTGAGCATGTGATTGCGAGTCTTGAGGATGAGGACGTTGAGCTTGCCAAATGCAAACAGCTCATCGGCGAGAACGGTGCTGCACGCGTTACTGTGGTTGACGGCGACCGTGTCTTCCTTGGCTCCAACGAGGGCGGTATCCGTGGCGATGCGCGCTATGTCCTCGATCGCTTTGACCTTTCGTACATGAAGCAGTTCGATGTGGTTCATTCGGGCAATTATTGCTTTACCGAGCGTGAACTTCCCAAGTTGAAGGCCGCGGGCATCACGGTTTCGTTTGACTTCTCGGACGATTCGACCGACGAGTACTGCGAGCAGATTGCTCCCTACGTTGACTTCGCGTTCTTTAGCGCGGCAGACGCTGCGAGCGAGGATGAGATTCGCGAGCGCCTTGCCTGGGTGAAGGGCTTGGGCCCATGTTTTGTGTCCGCAACGGCTGGCGCCGAGGGCTGCATTGCCTATGACGGCGGGCGTTACTATCGGCAGCATGCCAAGCCCGTGGCAGATATGAAGGACACCATGGGTGCGGGCGACTCGTTCCTGACTTCGTTCCTGATGTGCTATCTCGATTCCGCCAAGTGTGGCGAGGATGGTGCCGAGGCCATCGAGCGCGCACTCGACTTTGCGGCGGGGTTTGCTTCGACCGTATGCGGCATGGAAGGCTCCTGGGGCCATGGAGCGCCGATTTCCGAATAGGTGAGCAGTCCCGGGGAGTCGAATTGTCACCTCCTCGGGACCTCGTGTGCAAAAAATGCCGAATATGAGTACTGTCATTAATTTAGTAACAGCAAAATCGGCCCTTTGAGGCTCTGCTTGAGGTTCTGCAGCCGATTAAAACCTGGTAAATATGGCTTTGTCCATGTTAAAGCGCCTTGATAATGAACGGTTGTTCACTATCAAGGCATTGTTTTGACACAATGTAATGTTACTAGCTTTGCAACAGTACTCATATTTGGCATTTTTTGCACACCGAGCTTAGCGAAGGCCAAAAACAGAGCGTGAATTTGCCAAAACTGCCGACTCGATGTGCTTTGCGGCACAGTTTTTGAGTGAGGCGATGCGTTCTGAGGTCCATGTGAGCGATCTGATGAGCGACCGCGCACTTGTTTCTGTGTTTGCCTCCGCCGGTGCATCGGTCTCGAGCAGTAAACGGTCGAGTGGAATCTGTCGTACGTATTCGCGCCCTCGTTTAGACGCGAGCATGCGTTCGTTGACGGAAAAATAGCAGCCCGCATTACGCGCGCGGACGAGCTCGTCCGAGGTGCCGCTAAACCAGTGGAAGATGATAACGGGGGAGTCGGGGTTTGGGATGAGTAATCCGTGCGATTCGAGGGCGTCCAGTACGGTTCCTGCCGAACGAACGGCGTGAATTGATATCACGCGCCCGGCAAGAGAACGCTGCACGAGTGAGTCGCAGAGCCGGTCAAATGCCTGTATTTGTAGTGGCTCGCTTCCGGCAAAGCGCGCGGAAAAGTCGAGTCCCACCTCGCCGATGTAGCGCTCTTGGGCAGCAACTTCGCAAAGCAGATCGACTTCGGCAGGACCACAGCGGCCGTCGGCGAGCCACCAGGGGTGAAGCCCAATGCCGGCGATGATGCCTGGTTGGCGACGGGTGCGCTCGTTTGCGGCCGAAAAGTCGCGTGGATCAACGCCGCAATCAAATAGACCCAAGCCCAGTGCCGTCGCTTCATCGGCAACGGCGTCCGGGTGAGCCATTAAATCAAGATGGCAGTGTGCATCAATTAACTGGGGCCCCATCTCGGCGCGCTCCACTAGTCTAGGCGCTGGCCATCGGCGCGCACGCGCTCGGTGCCGCGCCCGCTGATCTGGCGGATAACCTCGCCGGCAATCATCTGGCCCATGATGGGCGGCATAAAGCTGGCGGTACCCAACTCGGTACGCTCGTGGATGTTGGACGGGTCGCGGGGTTGGGTCTTAACCGATTCCTCGCAGCTAAACAGCACGTGCAGGCTCTTGATTCCGCGCTTCTTGCATTCTTTGCGCATAATGCGGCTCATGGGGTCACGCACTGTATCGAAGATGTCGGCAAAGCGAAGGCACTCGGGATGGAGCTTGTTGGCCCCGCCCATGGAGCTAACCAAACGAATGACGTGGTCCTGAGCATATTTGGCAATGGTGAGCTTGGCCGAGATGGTGTCGATGGCGTCGATGACGTAATCGAGCTCGCCGTCCGTCTGCTCCAAAACGCTCGCGAAGAACTCGTCGATGTTGTCGCTCAGCAAGTATTCGGTGCGCTTGATGACGGTGGCGGCGGGATTGATGTCGTGGATCATGGCTTCCATCACGTCCACCTTGCGCTTGCCGACGGTGCTGTGAAAGGCGATGGCTTGGCGATTGATATTGCTGGGCGCGATGATGTCCTTGTCCAGAATGACGAAATGACCGATGCCGCCGCGGGCGAGTGCCTCGCAGCAATTGGAGCCCACACCTCCGCAGCCGAGCACCAGCACCGTAGCATCGGCGAGCTTATCGAGTGCCTCGCGGCCCATGATGATCTCGAGCTTGGTGTCGCGTGTCTCGTTGGGAGTTGCGGCTGTGGTTTCGGTCATAAACATCCTCCGATGGGGAAGCGAATCGTGTTTTAGCTATCGCCATTATAGGTATTATCGCGATTCCATTTGAGCCCTTGGGCTTGTTGAAATGGGACCGGGATTCGCATAAGATTGAAGCAGATGGCACCCGTTGCAGCGGGTTGGCCAACTCCAAAACACGTTTGTAGCGTGAGAAGTGGCCGTCTTCGCATTACGCGGGGGCGGCTATTTCATTCGACCTCCAATGTGGATGCCGAGCTCCACGGCCGCGATTACAAGCAATAACAACGTCAGGACATCGTCAATACTCATAGTCCATCTCCTTCTTGGGTAGAGGGAGCTGGCCCATCTGCTTCAACTTCCATTGTAGCTAAATTCGAACGAATGTTCTATAGATGTTGCTGTTTTAGATAATTAGACAAACATCTAAATATCGAGTATAGTGTGCGCGTCGAGCGAAATACTGAGAGGAGGTCCTATGCCGGGAGAGGGTTTTAAAGCGCTGGCCGATCCTACGCGGCGGCGCATTTTGGAACTGCTGCGCGAGGGCAATTGCACGGCCGGGGAGCTTGCCGAGCATTTTGACATCAGCAAGCCGTCATTGAGCCATCACTTGGCGACGCTCAAAAACGCCGGGTTGGTGACCGACGAACGTCATGGCCAAAACATCGTTTACAGCTTAAATACCACCGTCATGCAGGACTTGATCGGTTGGTTTATGGGCTTTACAAACACTGAAGGTGATAAGGATGAATAACGAAAACAAGGGCATTCACCCCACGGGGGTATCGTCGCGCGTGTGGATTGCGCTGGTCGCTCTGTGCGTCGCCAATGTCGTAGCGCACCTCATGGTGATGCCGAGCTTGCCTGCGCAGATTCCCACGCACTGGGGAGCGAACGGCGCCGTCGACGGTTGGGGCCCTAGCTGGATGGCCTCCGCGCTCGGCGTGCTGCCTCTGGCACTTCTCGCAATGTTCTGCGTGGTGCCGCGCATCGATCCCAAAGGTGAGGCATATCGAACCTCGGGCAAGTTCTATCAGGGCTTCGTAATCGCCTTTACCTTGTTCATGTGTGCCGTAAGCTGGCTGGGAGAGCTTACGGTCTGGGGCGTGGTGCCGGCGGTCGGTTCGGTCAACGTGCTGATTTCCGGTGCTATCGGTTTGCTGTTCATCGGCGTAGGCAACTACTTGCCGCGTGTGAAGCAGAACTATACGCTCGGTATCAAGACGCCTTGGGCGCTTGCCGATCCCGAGAACTGGCGCCGTACGCAGCGTTTTGGCGGCGCCTGCTTTATGGTGCTGGGTATTGGCCTGATTGTGATGGGCGTGGCAGGCAGCGTGCTTTCGAGTGAAGTCGTCGCCGCGGTGATTGCGGTTCTGGCGTTTGGTTCGGTTGGAGCCGTCTACGTCTACTCGTATCTGTTGTGGCGCAAATCGCAGCGAGCCGCTCGTTAAGGTTGCGGAAAACTAGCGTACGCAGTTCATAGTATGTTCCGGGGGACTTTTCCCAGGTAGTATTAGGGGGTATGGGCAACCATGCCCCTTTTTATTAGAACGCGCGGACTGCCTCTCCGCTTTTCCAAAACGGAGAGGGGGAGAAGATTTCCGCAGCTAGATAAGGAGAAATGACCGTGGCGGAGTTCATTTATCAGATGTATCAGGCTCGTAAGGCCCATGGCGACAAGGTAATCCTTGACGACGTGACCTTGAGCTTCTATCCCGGTGCCAAGATCGGCGTCGTGGGCCCTAACGGTATGGGCAAGTCGACCCTGCTCAAGATCATGGCCGGCATCGAGGAGGTCTCCAACGGCGATGCCAGGCTTACCCCCGGCTACACCGTGGGCATCCTGCAGCAGGAGCCGCCGCTCGACGACGACAAGACCGTCATCGAGAACGTGCGCATGGCATTTGGCGACATGATCGCCAAGGTCGATCGCTTCAACAAGATCGGCGAGGAGATGTGCGACCCGGACTGCGACATGGATGCCCTCATGGCCGAGATGGGCAAGCTCCAGGACGAGATTGACGCCGCCGACGGCTGGGATATCGATTCCAAGCTCGGCCAGGCCATGGACGCCCTGCAGCTGCCCGATTCCGACATGCCGGTCAACGTGCTTTCCGGCGGCGAGCGCCGCCGCGTGGCCCTGTGCAAGCTGCTGCTCGAGGCTCCCGACCTGTTACTGCTCGACGAGCCCACGAACCACCTGGACGCCGAGTCGATCCTGTGGCTCGAGCACTTCCTGCATAACTACCAGGGCGCGGTGCTTGCCGTCACACACGATCGCTACTTCCTGGATAACGTTGCCGAGTGGATCTGCGAGGTCGACCGCGGTCACCTTTATCCCTACAAGGGCAACTACTCCACGTATCTGGAGACCAAGGCCGCCCGTATCGAGGCGCAGGGCAACCGCGACGCCAAGCTCGCCAAGCGCATGGAGGCTGAGCTCGAGTGGGTACGCAGCTCGCCCAAGGCTCGCCAGGCCAAGAACAAGGCCCGTCTGGCTCGCTATGAGGAGATGGAGGCCGAGGCGCGCGCAAGCCAGAAGCTCGACTGGACCGATATCCGCATTCCCGTCGGGCCGCGTCTGGGCAACAAGGTTCTCGAGGCCCATCATCTGCACAAGGAGTTCGATGGCCGCGTGCTCATCGATGACCTTTCGTTCACCCTGCCGCGCAATGGCATCGTGGGCGTCATCGGCCCCAACGGTGTCGGTAAGACCACGCTGTTCAAGACGATTGTGGGTCTGGAGCCGCTGACTTCGGGCGAGCTCGAGGTGGGCGAGACCGTCAAGATTTCTTACGTCGACCAGAACCGTTCCGGCATCGATCCCGATAAGAACCTGTGGGAGGTCGTCTCGGACGGCCTGGACCACATGATGGTCGGCGAGACCGAGGTTCCGAGCCGCGCGTATGTGGCGAGCTTTGGCTTTAAGGGCCAGGACCAGCAGAAGCGCGCTGGCGTGCTCTCCGGCGGCGAGCGCAACCGTCTGAACTTGGCGCTTACGCTCAAGCAGGGCGGCAACCTGCTGCTTCTCGACGAGCCCACGAACGACCTCGACGTCGAGACGCTGTCCTCGCTCGAAGCGGCGCTGCTCGAGTTCCCGGGCTGCTCGGTGGTCATTAGCCACGATCGTATGTTCCTGGACCGCGTCGCCACGCACATTCTGGCGTGGGAGGGCACCGACGATAATCCGGGCAACTGGTATTGGTTCGAGGGCAACTTCGAGGCCTATCAAGCCAACCGCATCGAGCGCCTGGGCGAGGACGCAGCCCAGCCGCATCGTATTCACCGCAAGCTGACGCGTGACTAGTAGCAAGTAGAAAGGCCGCCAGCAAGGGCGGCCTTTCTTGTAGCAATTGCACTGCAGCTATGCCCTGGCTGCTGGTTTGATTCATAATCAAAGTCATCTCTTTGGGATTAAAGCCCGTTTTTGCTATGAGTGATTTTCTAATTCCGTTTAAAACGTAAAGACGT
>CABRZC010000101.1 GCA_902475375.1 uncultured Collinsella sp.
GGTTTCCAGTCATTTGAACACTTTGGAGGTCCACCATGAGCAAGGTTTACACGTCCATCGATCAGCTTATCGGCCACACCCCGCTTCTGGAGCTCACTCACTTTGAGGCCGATGAGGACCTCAAGGCCCGCGTGCTCGTCAAGCTGGAATACTTCAACCCCGCCGGCTCCGTCAAAGACCGCGTCGCCAAGAACATGATCGACGAGGCCGAGAAGGCCGGCAAGCTCGTGCGCGGCGGCGACTACACCATCATCGAGCCCACGAGCGGCAACACCGGCGTCGGCATCGCCTCGGTGGCGGCGGCTCGCGGCTACAAGGTGATCATCACCATGCCCGAGACCATGTCCGTCGAGCGCCGCAAGCTTATGCAGGCATATGGCGCACAGCTCGTGCTCACCGACGGTTCCAAGGGCATGAAGGGCGCCATCGCCAAGGCCGAGGAGCTGCAGAAGGAGACGCCCAACAGCATTATCGCCGGCCAGTTTGTGAACCCCGCCAACCCCGCCATCCACAAGGCCACAACCGGCCCCGAGATCTGGGATGACACCGACGGCAAGGTCGACATCTTCGTCGCCGGCGTCGGCACCGGCGGTACCGTGACCGGCGTGGGCGAGTTCCTCAAGGAGCAGAACCCCGAGATTCAGGTTGTCGCCGTCGAGCCCGCCACCTCCCCGGTGCTCTCCAAGGGCCAGGCCGGCCCGCACAAGATCCAGGGTATCGGCGCCGGCTTTGTGCCCGACGTCCTCGACACCCAGATCTATGACGAGATCATCCCCGTCGAGAACGACGACGCCTTTGCCGCCGGCCGCGCCGTGGGCCACAAGGAGGGCGTGCTCGTGGGCATTTCGTCCGGCGCCACCGTGTGGGCCGCGCTACAGCTGGCCAAGCGCCCCGAGAACGAGGGCAAGACCATCGTGGCGCTGCTCGCCGATACCGGTGAGCGCTACCTGTCCACGGCGCTCTTCCAGGACTAGGGCCCGTCGCCCATAGGTTGAGCCCAGGACGAACCGGTCTCCTCTCTCCCGGCAGCCTGAGCCCATCCCATCAGGGCGCCCCACGAGTCGTCCGAACTTGCTACAATGTCTGCGGCGCGGAACCAGCCTCCCGCGCCGCTTTTCTTTTTTGGCCACATGCCACCAAGGAGAACCTCCCCATGCACAACAAGCGCGTGCTCGTCGCCATGAGCGGCGGCGTCGATTCCAGCGTGACCGCGTATCTGCTCAAGCGCCAAGGCTACGAATGCGTCGGCGCCACCATGCGCCTTACCTGTCCCACACCCGACCCCATCACGGGCATGAGCAAAGTCGACCGCGACATCGCCGATGCAAAGGCCGTCGCCGAGCGCCTGGGGATGCCCCACCATGTGCTCGACCTGCAGCAGACCTTCGACCGCAACGTTATCGAGCGCTTCGTGACCGCCTACCAGGAGGGGCTGACGCCCAACCCGTGCATCATCTGCAACCGCCATATTAAATTTGGCGCGCTGCTCGATGCGGCGCTGGATATGGGCTGCGACTACATCGCCACAGGCCACTACGCAAAGACGAGCCAGACGCCCGACGGCACCTGGCAGCTGCATCGCGGCGAAGATCCCAAAAAGGACCAAAGCTACTTTTTGTATTCGCTTACGCAAGAGCGCCTGGCACGCACGATCTTTCCGCTGGCCGGGCTGGACAAGGAGCGCGACGTTCGCCGCATTGCCGCCGAGCAGGGCTTCATAAACGCCAAGAAGGCCGAGAGCGAGGATATCTGCTTTATCGCGGACGGCGACTACGCGGGCTATATCGAGCGCCGCTGCGGACATGCCGCCGAGCCGGGCGATATTGTATGGCGTGACGGCAGCGTGGTCGGACGTCACAGCGGCGCACTGCGCTATACCATCGGCCAGCGCAAGGGCCTGGGCGTCGCGATGGCGCACCCCGTGTACGTAACGGGCGTCGATGCCGTCAACAACATTGTGCATCTGGGCGAGGCCGAGGACCTGACGGCCACAGCGCTCACGGCCAACGACTGGATCTGGAGCGCCCCTGCCGACCGCATGGAGGCAGAGCTGGATGCCGACGGCATTCGCGTGGGCGCCAAATACCGCTACCGTCAAAAGGACCAGGCAGCAACCCTTACACGTGGCGCCGACGGACAAATGCTACTGACCTTTGACGAGCCGCAGCGAGCCATCGCCCCCGGCCAGGCCGTCGTCGTCTACCGCGGCGACATCGTCCTGGGCGGCGGCACCGTGACCGGCGCACTTAAGTAGCCGCGGGTTTATCGCTGCACGTGTCGAAGTACCTCAACAGCGGCACTAACCTCGATTACGCGACGCTCGAGGCCGCGGCGAATGGCCTCGAGCCGGCCCTCCGCCGTGGCCCATTCGCTCTGCGAAAGAATCTCGATTGCCTCATCAACAAATCCGTTGAGCCGCGATGAATCGAACCAATCGAGCGAGTCCGCAAGCGCCAGCTGGACGGAAGGGTCGGGCCCAAACGGCTTAGCGGAAAACCCAAACTCCCCAGCTACGAGCGCAGCGGTTGGCACGTTATACCACAGGCAGTTGCCGCTATCGAACAGCGGAGCAGGTTTTATCTCCAGGGTGTCGACATTGCGGATGATGCCGAAGTTTCGCCAATGGCGGTCGCTGTTGGCCAAAAGGGCATCGCAGACAATCATCTGCGACATAGACCTTCTCACAGCGGCCTCATCAGCTCCATGCTTACCAAGGTAGCGACAGTATCGGTCGTACGTCGAGCTTCCTCGCTGGCTGCCAAGGGCGTTCTTAACGTAAACAGCCGGAACATATTCCTCGCAGCCGTCAAGAAAATCCTCGCACAGGCACACGGGGCCATCGAACATGCGCTCAACCGTGTAAGGAACAAACTCCCCCTTGGAAAGCAAGCGACGATGCAGAGCCGTTGCAACCGCCTCGTTAAAGGGACGCTGATCGTCCATCCCGCACCCTTTAGCCAAAACGCGAATGCCGTTTCGGATCATCCACGATTTAGGGAGCTCACCCTCGGACGTGTTGTCGGGGTTTTTAAGGCCGATGCCCTCCAGCCAACCCGAACGCCCCTCGGGCGCAGACCGCTCAAAATCATTCTCGAAGTAATTGAGGTCTCGCCATTCGAGTCCCTCGCAATCGGCCGGCCGCAGCCAATAGCAATCCGAAAGCGAAAGGCCCAGGCACTGAACCGGCACCTCAACGCCGTTGACAATCCCCAGCTCGCGGTAGCGCGAGATAAGTCCAGGGCGAACATCGGGTACCGATCGATGCCCCCACCACGCGTTGAGTTCCCGCTTATTCACCGTTGGAGAAGAGCTCGAGCACGTGCCAAACGGCATTCGTTGCGTATCAAGGACCTCGGCGATTTCGAAGGGAAACTCGCGCGTCGGATCAAATGAGACATGCGCGACCTCATGGTCGGCCGACATCAGCGTAAACTTGCGTCCCACATCGGCTGCAGGACGGCGCCCTCGTTTGCGGACCTTTTGATAAGCGACCGCAGAATTGTACTCGACCATCTTCCGGCCGCCCACAATATCGCACGCAAGCGTCCCCGATGCGGCAAGTTGAGATATGCGGGCTTTCGTAACGCCCAACAGGCGGGCGGCATCACCCATAGATAAGTACTCAGACGTATCCATACGCCGCATCACCTCGTTAAGTAATTTACACGCTTAGTTAATAGATTACAGACATCATAATACTAAACAACCCAAAGCGAAAAAAGGCCCGAGAAATCGGGCCTTAGTGATTGGTCAGCCGAGTCGCAAGCTACTCCACTAGCGCTGAACGTAGGCGCGAACGAGCTCGTAGGTGTTGCGCACGCCGTCGATGTGGCTGCGCTCGTAGTTGTGGCTCGCGTACACACCGGGGCCGATCAGACCATGGCGAATGTCGTAGCCGGCAGAGAGCGTGGCCTCGACGTCCGAGCCGTAATGCGGGTACACGTCGATGGCGTAATCGAGCTCCAGCTCGCGCGCGATATTGGACAGCGTGGTCACCAGATCGTAGTTGTAGGGGCCACCCGAATCCTTGGCGCAAATCGAAACCATGCGCTCGGTGCAGCCCAGGTCGTCGCCCACGCAGCCCATGTCAACGCTGATCATCTCGCGCGTGTCGGCCGGCACGAAAGCGCCGCCGTGGCCGACCTCCTCGTACACGGTAAAGAGCAGCGAAACCTTGCGCGAAAGGGTCACCTCGCCGTCAGCAACGGCGCGGGCCAGACCCAGCAGAATCGACGCCGACAGTTTGTCATCCAGGAAGCGACTCTTAATGTAGCCGCTTTCCGTCACCGTGGTACGCGGATCCATAGCGATGATGTCGCCCGTCTGAATGCCCAGCTCAAGTACGTCGTCCTTGCTGTCGACATTCTCATCGAGCAGGATTTCCATGTTCTTCTCGATGGGCTTGACCGGCTCGTCGGCCACATGCGCCGAGGGTTCGGTGTTGAGGACCACGCCCGTGTAGACATTGCCGTCGCGTGTGTAGACGGTACAGTTCTCGCCATCGGCCGTAGACCACTGATGCCCGCCGAGCGTCGTGGGGCGCAGGCGACCATTGTCCTTAATGGAACGCACCATGGCGCCCAGGGTATCGACATGGCTCGCCAACACAAGCGGCTCGCCCTCGCCGCCAAGCTCAACAAGCACGTTACCCTTATTAGAACGCTCAGGCCCAAACCCCATATCGCGCAGGGTCTCCATCAGATAATCAGTAGCCGCACGAGTAAAGCCCGTAGGCGACGCGATAGAAGTCAGCGCCTTCAACTGGTCAGTAATATAGGAGAGCGCCTCCTCTAGAGAAGCATCAACATTAGAAGCCATATGCATCCTTCCAAGTAAAACTAAGACCGAGTCCCGATTTTAACCGTTCTGCACGCGCAAAGCCCTGGGAGCCGATCAGCCCTCGGACGTCGGTGCGCCGACTTGAGCGCACGCGTGTCATTCAATCCTATTCTTGTATAAAGGATTTAGATTCATGCATAAAAATGAAGCATTTTTTCTCTTGTGTTAGGGTACCCCACCTTGGACCGTGCAAAAAACGGAATATTCAACATCGCGGTGCCTGATAGCGCCATCGGGAGGCGGCAAAACCGACCGCCTCGTCCTGTATTTGGGGCACAACGCAGCTCAAAACGGACAGATCGTCCCTTCAACTTGGATTCCGCCGCTGAAACCGCTCGCCCACTACTACTTGGAACCGCAAAAAACGCATTTCAACTGTATGCAACTTACTCGGCATGCTGAATACTCGCAAAAATGCACGCTTCCCTTACCCCCACCCGTTCACGGCACGTCCTCGCCGCCGCTCCAGGAGGTTTCCATGGGACAAAAGAGGCCCCGCCACGCAACGAGCGCAGCGGGGGCTTCCGACATGTCCGAGGACGATTGTGGGGCTAACGGGCAGGGGCCCGCCGAACCAAGTTAGGCAGCCGGGCAGATCTTCTTGAAGAGCTCGATGACGTCGTCGAGCGTCGCCTCGCGCGGGTTACCCGGGAAGCAGGCATCGGCCATGGCGTCCTTGGCCAGGACCTCGATCTCGTCAGCCTTCATGGCCTCGCAGACGTGCGGGATGTTGACGTCGGCGGAAAGCTGCTTGACGGCGGCGATGGCGGCGTCGGCAGCCTCGTCGGTGCTCATGCCCGTGGTGTCAACGCCCATGGCGACGGCAACCTTGGCCAGGCGCTCGGCGCAAACCGGCTTGTTGAACTCCATGGCGATCGGCAGCAGCATGGCGCAAGCGACGCCGTGCGGGGTGTCGTAGTGAGCGGACAGGGTGTGAGCCATGGCGTGGTCGATGCCCAGGCCGACATTGGAGAAGCCCATGCCGGCGACATACTGGCCAAGAGCCATGCCCTCGCGGCCGGAGCCGGGCTGGCCAGACTTGGCCTCGGCAACGGAGTCGCGCAGGTTCTCGCTGATCAGCTTAATAGCCTCAAAGTGGAACATGTCGGAGAGCTCCCAAGCGCCCTTGGTGGTGTAGCCCTCGATGGCGTGGGTCAGAGCGTCCATACCGGTGGAAGCGGTCAGGCCGGCGGGCATGGAAGCCATCATGTCGGGGTCGACGACGGCGACCTCGGGGGCGTCGTTGGTATCGACGCACACGAACTTGCGGACCTTCTCGGGGTCGGTGATAACGTAGTTGATGGTCACCTCGGCAGCGGTACCGGCGGTCGTCGGCACGGCGATGGTGAACACAGCGTGGTTCTTAGTCGGAGCAACGCCCTCGAGGCTGCGGACATCGGCGAACTCGGGGTTGTTGATGATGATGCCGATAGCCTTGGCGGTGTCCATGGAGGAGCCACCACCGATGGTCACGATAGCGTCAGCCTCGGCGGCCTTAAAGGCCTCGACGCCGTCCTTGACGTTCTGGATGGTGGGGTTGGGCTTAATCTCGGAGTAGAGGCTCCAAGCAATACCGGCGGCGTCGAGCTCGTCGGTTACCTTGGCGGTAACGCCAAACTTGACCAGATCGGGGTCGGAGCAGACGAAGATCTTCTTGTAGCCACGACGCTGGAGCTCGCCGGGGATCTCCTTGATGGCGCCAGAACCATGATAAGAAATGGTGTTGAGAACGAAACGATTAGCCATTGATAGCCTCCTATCGTGTGCGGGGCACCCGTTACGCCCCGCGCTATATGTCCCATCCTAACGCTTTTGAAACAAAAAACGCGTGAGAACGTCAAAAGTGTTAAAGCGTTTCAACATAATAACGGAGCCCCAGTCCTTCCCTCCCGACTGCAGCGAAGGCTAGATTATAGGAGCAATTGCCCAAAGAATACGACCAACTCAGTCTATAAATTGTTTCTGTTTTAGCAATATATGTTTGACAATACGTTTATACAAG
>CABRZC010000102.1 GCA_902475375.1 uncultured Collinsella sp.
AATCGTCAATATCGGTCGGAGGGGTGGCTTTGTAAAGCCGTTTGTCTCCACCCGCGTAGCGGGTGGTTTAAAGCTGGCCGCTGCGCGGCCAGCAGACTAAAGTCTTGAAAACACAAAAGGAGGGGCCTCGTAAGGCCCCTCCTTAGGAAAGGGAATCGATTTATTCCACAGCCGTAGATTAATCCTAGCCGCTACTCCATCATGTCGAGAACGGAGGGGCGAAGCTCGCTCTCGGCGGCCTCGGGATCGGTCTCGCGCAGGCGGTTGATGTAGCGGTTGTACCACATCACGGCAAGGCCCAGGAAGACAACCACGCCGCCAACGTTGTAGACCAGCGTCAGCCACAGAGGCTGATCAAGCGGAATGGTGCCGCAGATAAGCACGAAGCAGAAGACCACAAGCAGGAATGCGGCAACGACCAGGCCAAAGCTGCGCGAGCCCATGCGGAAGTCACGGGGAGCGGCGTCGAAGTTCTTGCGCAGCATAAAGTAGGCAAGCAGAATCAGCAGCGGCGGGAGCAGAGCCGTGGCAGCCGTCATGTTGGTGACAATCATGAGCAGGTCGTCGAGGTTACCAGAGCCCAGAGCCGGGATGATCAGGATGGGAACGACGATAGCGAACTGCAGCCAAGCGGCGCGGGCGGGAATGCCGTGCTCGTTAAGCTCGACAATCTTGCTACCAAAGACGCCCTTGGGGATCTCGGTGAAGAAAACCTTGATGGGAGCCGAGGTCCACATCATGAGGGAGCCCAGCGTTGCGGCAAGAAGGATCAGGCCGATGACGCGCGTGGACACTTCCATGGGAATGCCAAAGTGGGCAAAGACAGCGCCGAATACGTCGAAGATGCCGGTGGAGATGGCAACGCTGCCCTCGGGGATGAACAGGTTAACCAGCAGCGAAGCGCCTGCATACAGAAGGCCGATGGTCAGGCCGGCGATAACGACAGTGCGCACGAAGGCCTTGACGCCGCCCTTGAGGTCGTTGAGGAACACGCCGACAGACTCAGCGCCGCCAACGCCCTGGATGATCCAGGCAAGCGTACCGAAGAAGCCCCACGTAGTTGCGAAGTTGCTCGTGTCGGGAGCCATGTTAGCGGGCGTGGGAGCCGTAGCGAACTCGACGCCGCCAAAAGCAGCAGCCAGAGACAGCAGGATGAACACGGCGGTCAGGCCGAGAGCCGCGGTCGAACCGAAGGAGGAAATGGAGCCGATCCACTTAGCGCCCTTGGTCGAAACCCACGTGGCGATAGCAAAGACGACGATCTCGATAATGGTGATCCACAGCTGCGAAAGCTCGGCGTTGGCACCAAAGAACACGTAGCTCGCGTAGATGATGACGTTGGGCAGGACGGACGCAAAGAAGAACAGGTTAACGAACCAGTAGCTAAATGCCGTCAGGAACGCCCAGCGACCACCCATCGAGGTCTTAACCCATGCGTACACGCCAGACTCGGAGTCCTTGTTGAGGCCGACGAACTCGGCGGTAACCAGGGTATAGGGGACAAAGTACAAAAGCGTGGCGAAGAAGAACGACGGCGCAGCCGCCAAGCCGATGGCCGCGTTGTTGTTGATGATGTTCTTGATACCGAACACGGCGGCGACCGTCATGCCCAGCAGAGCGAACGAACCAATCGTTCCTCGTTTTTCAGAGCTCATAAGCCCTCCCAATCATCTGTTAAATGTCATCTAAAACCGTCCGAGCTGCAAGTGCAATCGTGGACGGCGCACCTGCTAAGGGGAATGGGGAAAAGGGAGTCAACAAAGCCATCCCCCTTAACGGCGCGAAGCAAACGTCCAGGCGGACGAATACTACTTGTTGGGGAAGGAATAACCTTCAACCGTCACGTGCAGTACCACGACGCGGGGATCCGCGGCATCGGCCACGACACGGTAGGCCTCGTCAATTTCGACGACGGCAACGCCGCCGGCGGGAATCGTCACAGTCTCCCCCGTACCCTCAAAGCGCTCGCGATCATCGATATCGCTGTAAGCGCGGGTGCAGGTTAGGCTTGCCTTGGGGGCAACCTCGACGGTCAGGTCGCCGTCGAGCGGGGCGAGCACGGCATGATAGCGACGGTGACCGACCAGATCGGCGGTAGCCGCCTCGTGGGCGTTCACCCACCAGTACACCAACGAGTCGCCGATGGAGTAAGCCACGTCGTGCTGCAGGTCGGCAACACC
The DNA here is from genome assembly GCA_902475375.1 of uncultured Collinsella sp. Taxonomy (GTDB): domain Bacteria; phylum Actinomycetota; class Coriobacteriia; order Coriobacteriales; family Coriobacteriaceae; genus Collinsella. Next base: position 2,181 of record CABRZC010000102.1, read on the forward strand.
ATCGAGCGCCTGGCCGGTACGCATCCACTTCCTGACGGACTTCATCTGAGCGTCGAAATCGGCGCGCGAATTAAAGACATGCATGACTTATGCCTCCTTAATGGGTGCCAGCGCCTGAGCCAGATCGGCAGACGTCAGCGGTCGCAGGGACACCTCGAAACTGAAGCTCTCAAAACGGGTGCGATAGGAATCGAGCACCTCGGAACCCCAAGAGTTCGAGCCAAGGCCGAGCAGCTGGTCGTTGATGTTGACCGTGACCGTGTCACCCTTGACAAGGTCGTAGACGTGCTTGGCGTTATCGATGGCCTCGCAGCTATAGGGCCATGCCGAGAACGAGAACGGGTTGGAAGCGGCGTCGGTCGGACGAGTCACCAACACGCCGTCACCGTGGCTGGAGCGCAGGGCGACCCAACGGGTGCCCTCGCGGTTAGCGCAATCCTGGGGCATGACATACGGCGTGAACATGTCGTCGACCGTAGTGCGGTAATGGCCGACCGGGTTGGCGCGCAGCGAGTCCGGATAGCTCTCGCCCGGGCCGTGGCCATACCACTCGACGGCACGATCGCAACCGGGGACCTCGAAGGAGATGCCGATGCGCGGGATAATGTCCGAATAGTCGCCGTAAGGCTCGCCGGAAACCTTGAGGTCGACACGACCGCTCGGAAGCACGGTGTAGACGAGCTCGACGCGCATGCCGAACGCGCGGACGGGAGGAGCGATACGCTGGCTCACGGTCACGACGACCGCATTGCCATCCTGCTTCCAAGAAACCTTGCGGGTAGACGTCTGCATCACATCGATGAAGTTGTCCTTCCACAGTGAGTCATACTCCTGCGCATGGTTATCGACGAGCGGATGCCAAAAACCAACCTGGGGACCAGAGGCCATGACGTCGCGGCCGGATGCCTTCCACTCGCTCACGGTGCCGTTTACCTTACTGAAGGTCAGCTCGCCGTTGAGGGAGTGAATGCGAATCTCCTGCTCGGTCTCCTCGACCGTAAGCTCAGGACGAGTGGGAGCCGCGATGGCCGACGCTGGATGGTTTGCGATGGCAAACTGGCTTACGCCCAGTTGGAACATCGGCTCGCACCAGACGTGAGCGGCCATGGTGTAAGCGCGCACGGTCAGCAGGGTCTCGCCTACCGCGGCCTCGCGAATCACCAGCGGAAGCTGGACGGACTCGCCGGGGGCAACCGCGCCGGGCATGAGCGTCTTGCGGCACACTACGTCGCCGTTCACCAGGGTCTCCGCCGACAGGCAGACATCCTCGAGGGTGGTGAACCAACGCTTGTTGGTGACGGTCAGCTCGCCCGCCTCGGCGTCATAAGCCATGCGAACCGGGCAGATGACCTGGCCATACTCAGTGAGGCCCGGGCTCGGCTGCTGCCAGGGGAACACCATGCCATCGATGCAGAAGTTGCTGTTGTTGGGGTAATCGCCGTTGTCGCCACCATACATATCGTAGGCAACGCCGTCCTCGGTCACAGCAGCCAAACCGTGGTCGCACCATTCCCAGATAAACTGGCCTTGGATGCAATCCCAGCGATCGAAGACCTCCTGGTACTCGGACAGGCCTCCGGGGCCATTGCCCATGGAGTGACCGTACTCGCAGTTGATGCGCGGCTTGGGGAACGGATGCTCGCCAAAGTCGTTCATCTGCGACACACGGGAGTACATGGTGGAAATGACGTCGACGGTATCGGCGTTGCGGTCCTCCTCGTAATGGACCGGGCGACCATCGAGCTCGTGAGCCTTGGCGTACATCGCGCGGATGTTGCAGCCATAGCCGCTCTCGTTGCCCATCGACCACATAATGATGCAGGCGTGGTTGCGCTCCTGCATCACCAGGCGCTCAATGCGGTCGACATAGGCCGGCTCCCATGCCGGGTCGTCGGTGACCAGGGCGATATTGCCGATATTCTCGAAGCCGTGGCTCTCCATATCGGTCTCGGCGACCAGCATGATGCCGTACTCGTCGCACAGCTCGTAGAAGCGCGGATCGTTGGCGTAGTGGGACGTGCGCACCGCGTTGATGTTGTGCTGCTTCATGAGCTCCAGGTCGCGGCGCATGCGATCGAGGCCCACGGCGCGGCCCTTGTGATCGTCGTGATCGTGGCGGTTGACGCCATGCATCTTAAAGTAAGTGCCGTTGAGGTAGATATGATTGCCCTCGACCGTCACCTCGGCAAGACCCTGGCGATGTGGGACGTACTCGCTCACCTTGTCGCCGTCGTAGACCTCAAACGTAAGGTCGTAGAGGAAGGGGTCCTCGGGATTCCAGAAGTGGGCATCGGTCACGCTGCACTCGGCATGGCCGTCGACGCACTCGCCCGTAGCCACCACGTTCTCGCCATCGCTGAGCGTAAACACGATGCGGGAAGCGCCCTCGGCAACCGTATCGAGCGTAATCAGAGCAGTATCGCCCTCGCGGTGCGTGCGGAACCTAAAGTCGACCAAGTGCGCGGCGGGACGCTGCATAAGGTACACATCGCGGAAGATGCCCGAGGCCCACCACATATCCTGGTCCTCGATATAGCTGCCATCGCTGTACTGCAGGACCTTGACAGCAAACAGGTTGTCGCCCTCGACGAGCGCGTCGGTCACGTCGAACTCGGCAGACAGGCGCGAACCCTTGGTCATGCCGATAAACTGACCGTTGACGTACAGCTCGCCATAGCTCTCGATGCCGTCGAAGCGAATGATCTCGCGAGCGCCGGCAGGAACGGCGGGAAGGTTGACGATGCGCTGGTAGACGCCCGTGGGGTCGTCGGAGGGAACGAACGGCTGATCCACCGGGAACGGGAAACCCTCGTCGGTGTAGGCAAGGTTGCCATAGCCATCCACCTGCCACAGATGCGGGACCTCCACGCGATCCCACTCGGGCTTGTACGTGGAGAGCTCCTCGTTGGAGACGGTAGCGGGGCCCTCAAAGAGGCGGAACTGCCACGAGCCGGACAGCTGGACAAACCCGCGCGACAGCTCGCGGCTGTACGTCGCAGCGAGATCGGCGGTCTCGTAACCCATAAAGTACGCATGGGGTGCCAGGCGGTTCCTGTGGGTGAGCGCTTGGTTTTCCCAATCGTTAATGGCGTCCATGGTGATGCTCCTTCGTCATCGTAGTGATTCTTGTGCAACCGGTTGTCCTTATCTTACGGGCGATGCAAAAAACTGTGCAACCGGTTGTCCGCTGAACGGTCGATTTCGCCGGATTAACGGTGCAACCGGTTGTACAACCGCGGCACTTATGTCACCCTGAGTATCGAAACTCAGCGCAAGACATCGTTCTTAAGCTCGTAGGCAACCGCCACGCCCGCTGATATCTCACCCATACGAGACGTATTCGATTGCGGCTTGGTTGCAAAACGACACCGGTCACCGGATATCATGAACGCTGTTCAGGCGCACTATAGTAAGCTGTATCCGCACTAGCCCGTACCAGTGACAACATCGACCGCATTTTCCAGGAGACGCCATGACCCAACCAGTTCGCACCGCACCTACGCTTGCCGAGGTTGCCGCAGCTGCCGGCGTGTCGCGCTCCACGGCATCGCGCGCCCTCAACGATTCGCCCCGCATTAGCGAGGAAACCAAAAAGCGCGTCCGCGCGGCGGCCAAGGAAGTCAATTTTGTCCCCAACGCTCGTGGCCGAGCGCTCGCTGTCGGGCGCACGGAAATCATCGCCGTGCTCGTGACCGAGCCTCTGAGTGAACTCTTCAGCGACCCCACCTATAGCGAGTTTTTGAGCGGCATTACCGAGGAACTGTCGGAGTCTTCCTATCTGCCCGTTATCTTGCAGGCGTCTTCCACGCATGAGCGCAACCGCGCACGCGAGCACTTTGAGCGCCGCTCGTTCGACGCCGTGATCGACGTCTCCCCCTACAAGGGCAGCGAGCTGCTCGAGGTGCTGCGCGAGCTGGGCGTACCCACCGTGTTGTGCGGCCAGCTCGAGGGCCACCCCTATCGCGACGTGTTCTCGACGGTCTACTCTGACGACGAAGAGGGCGGACACTTTGCGGCACTCGCCATGAAGAAGCGCGGGCGCAAAGATATCGTCGCCGTGTTGGGACCGCAAGACAACCCCGCTGTTGTCGACCGCCTGCGCGGCTACCGCGCCGTCTTGGGCGAAGATCTCCCAGACGCAAACGTTATCTATACCGGCTGGAACAGCGGAGACGGCTATCAGGCCATGCACCAGATCCTCGCGCGCGAGATGGCTTTCGATGGCGTGCTCTGCGGATCGGACCGTATCGCGGCTGGCGTCATCACCGCACTCAACGAGGCAGGCCTATCCGTTCCGGCGGACGTTTCTGTCGTCGGCTTCGACGATCACGAGATTGCGACGCGCTGCGTCCCCGCGCTCACGACCGTCCGCCAGCCCCTGCGCGAAGAAGGCCACATGGCCGCCAACATTGCGCTCGATATGATCAAGGGTGCCGAGCCGACCACCTCCGTGATGCACATGCAGCTGATCCAGAGAGACTCGCTATAAGATACTGGGACAGGCTTTCCGCCAGACAGTTGTTGCGGAAAGCCTGTCCCGTTCTGGGCGCTCATTCTGGGGCACAGTTTCCGTTAGACAGCTCAACCGGAAACTGTGCC
>CABRZC010000103.1 GCA_902475375.1 uncultured Collinsella sp.
CGCCCGGCGCATAAGCCGGGCGCCCGTTAAAATGCAATGGACTGGAGATTATCCGACGTCGACTGCGTTGCCGTCCGTATTGACCGGAGTAGCAGTGAACGCAACAGTGACGCCGCAGTTCTTCAGATTGGCAAGGTTATCGGAGAAGACCGTAGAAGCCGAGCCGTCGTAGAAGACATAGACATCCACATCCACAGTTTTATTTGCCCCAATTTCTGCTGCAAGGGCATCGCTGACATTCGTCCCGGCCTTCCCGGTCAGACTGTTGACGATAGCGGTCTCATCGCCATAGGCAGTCAGCTCGGTCCCATCGGTGGTCCCTTTGTAGACGCCCCACTGATCTCCACACTTAACGAGAACGCAAATGGCACTCTTAAGACCATCCGACTTCTCACCGGCATTAACCGTTACAGAAGCAACCTTAAGGTTCTGGAATGAGCCCGCTTTTTCATCCGTGGTGCCGATCTTAAAAGACTGCTTCAGCGCATACTTGGAGCGAGTCGGCGCATCGACTCCACCAACAGCGAAACGAGACTTAGCGAGCATATCCGACTTCTTTGCATCGGATGCGTATGCAGACTCAAACTGATAAGTGTCAGGATTAACTACATGATTCCATTGAGATGGGTAGAGCACGACCTCATCAGCACCCGCAGTCTGGGTTTCCTCGGTCTTCGTAAGCTCCTTATCAGACGGTAGGCCAATCTTCAGGAATGGAGCGTTCGACTGAGCAGAAACCGACGCAGTCTTAGCTTCGACTTTGTTGTTGCTCACAAACCATGCGAAGGTGGCGGAGCCGAGGGCTACGGCTGCCACGAGGACCATGGCGATGGCGGCGCCCATCTGCTTTTTTAATGCCTTGGTATCCATGCGGACCCCTTTCTTTCCCCATTCATCCCAGATGACCCTCGAGAAGCCCGGAAGGGGAGCCCGCGCTTTCGTGTTGGATGTTGCTTGCCCATCCTTTAGATATGGAATCGAGAATACCATAATTCTTACGATTTCCTTATGAGTTTTCGGGAGCTTACATTCCGACAGATTTATGGGTCCACCTCGGGTTATGCGTGTGGCTATGTGAACACTATTCACCTTATTTGGTCTCTCTCCCGCAAAGCCGTAAGTCCCTCTTAAGCCTTGCGACCGCAGTTCCACGCCATCGCATACATTCACCCTCCGCCGAGCTTCGCCCTAGCCCTTCTCCACTCGCTATACTGGTGTGGCACGTGTCATTTTTGCCTGCTAAACAGGCTATTTGTTGGGAGGGTTCATGCCTGCCGCCAATCAACCCAAGGGAAGCGTTTCCACCGGATCTATCAAGCCGGTGACGCGCAAGGCCGTTCGTTGCCAGCGCGAAGTCGCCTGGCTGGTCACGCAAGCGGCCGGCAAGCTCGTCGCCACCACCGACGACGTCAATGCACCCACGCCCAGCTTTGTACTGGCGGCGGCATTGTCGTACACCCGCAAGCAGGAGCAGACCGCTCAGGACCGTGGCGCCGCGATTGACTACGAGGCCGTCATGACTCCCGACCTTGCAAACTTTTGTCAGGCTGCGGGGCTGCCCGCAGCACACAACGCGCTTTCGGACGCGGGCTACATGTTCACGCTCTCGGGCGCAGACCTCATCCGCGACCTTTATGCCTACTGTAATGACCTGGACGAACGCATGGGAGACGCGGCGCAGGTCAAACCGGGTTACGCGATCAAGCTCGCGCTACGGTTGTTCTTGCTGGACGGCGCCGCTGGCGACGTCGCCTCCTCCAAAGACAACGCCTCCGCATAACAAAAGCGCCGGGCCGAGAATCAATCCCAGCCCGGCGCTCGTTCGTCCTACTTGTCCCCGTCCCCTGCGGGCGAGTTCTTTTGGTTGCGACGGTTACTCCAGGTCACGTTGTGCTCCTTGTAGTAATCGGGCGCCTCGTTGCCGCTCGCGCTAATGGGGTCGTTGCCAGTCAGGGTGTCGGCAATATCCTGCACGAACTTAATGAACAGGCTCGAGTCGTCGGTCTCGGACGAATCAAAGTCAAAGCCAAACTCCACCGCACCGCCGATGATCTTGTCCACGCACTCCGGGTCGTCGCCGTCCAGCCAAATGACCACGGTGTACTTGTCCACATCGCCCACGCGGAAGTTCGCATGGCTGATGGTCGTCACCACGTCTTTGGACGCAAACGGCTCGGTGTTGGGCTCGGGGTTGCCATCGGCCGCAGCCGCCGCATAGGTGGTGGGCTCGCCATTGCGATACACCCTCACGCGCGCCGCTTTATCCACGCCCTTGCTGGCGCTGACCACCTTGAGCTTGGCGCTATAGCCCAGATCGGTCTAGCCGGCGTTGCGGATATAGAAGGTGTACGCCACGTAGTTCTTGCCGTTGTGGCTACCGTCGATGTCGTCCAGGTTGTCGGGCAGATCCTCGGCAGCAATATTGGTGCCGTTATCCACGGCATCGGCGGCCAAGCGTGCGGTGGCGTTGTTAAAGTCGCCGTTGTCGGCAATGGCCACGCCGCGGCGGAACAGCTCCAAGCGGTTGAGGTTGATAGTGAAGTTACCCATGTTTTCCTGCATAAACGACAGGGCGAACAACACGCCAAAGGCAAGCGCCAGCACCACGAGGGCCTTTTGCAGCTTGTCCATGCGCAGCAGCGCCGTGCCGATGCGCTCCATGCGGCGCTTGGGCATGTACATGGAGACGACCGCGTCGGGGTCGATGTCGTCGAGGTCCTGGTCGGCCAGCGCCTGCTCCAGCTCCTCGATGCGCACCACGCCGCGCAGGTCGCGCTTGTGCTTGCTTTTGGGCTTGGACTTGCCGAAACGCTTGCGGGAGGTGGGAGGCTGATCGAGGGCGGAGTCCTCGCCGGGCGCGTCCTCGGCATTGACGCGGGGTGCGTTCTGCAACGTATCCTCGGCCTGGCCCTCGGTCAAATCCTCAGCCATGCCCTCGGCCAAATCCTCGGCTACACCCTCAGCCTGATTCTCGGCCAAATCCTCGGCAGCTTGATCTTTATTGTTGTTACGCTTGAACAGGGCCATGGCGATCAGATCTTATATTTGGTGCGAATGTAGCCGACGTATTCTTTGACGAGCTCGCGCTCAATGTCGTCGGCGTAGCGGAACTGCAGGCCGCAGACGTTGCGGTACAGGCTGCCCTTGGGCGCGCGGCGCACCCAGCACACGATGCCCAGCTGCTCGGGCAGCTCGTGGCGCTCGCCCTGCAGGCGGATCGTGGGCATTTGCACGGACAGGGCCTCGCCCACGTCAGGATAATCGTTGAGGTAGATAGCCAGACCGCCGGCCGAGACGTCGATGGTCATGGCGTCCTCGGGCTCGGGGGTCGGCGCGTTGTCGCGCTGGTAGGTCAGGCGCATGGCGACCTTAAAACGCTCGTCGCGGCGCTTGACGAAGGTGCGCTGCTCGGCGACTTTGCGCATTTTCCAGTAGGTGCGGATGCCCTTTTTCTCGACCGACTCAGGGTAGCCGGCGAGCACGAACGTCTCATCGCCCACTTTGTATTGCAGCAGCAGCTTTTGGTTTTCGTCCATGATGAGCGGCTTGCCGGCGAGCATGGGCGCGCTCATAAGAAAGTACGCGTCGTCCAGGTTCTCTTTGTACGTGGCGAGCATGTTGAAGTCGGTTTTTTGGCCCATGGGCACGTCGAATGCCACCTGAAGCTTGGTCCCCGGCGTTATCTGTTGCTCTGCCATGTTGTCTCCCCCAGTCGCGGGCGCCGATATCATCGTCGTGCGCGATGCGCATTGGGCTATTGTAACTGCTTTGTCGCAGGTTTCGATGCGCGGTGCGTGAAATGCTGAGATGAGGGGCAGCGGGCAGGGCCAGCCGGCACGGCTGGCGCCGTACGAGCGTGGATTATTGGACGGTTTTTGGGCTTTTGGCAGCCGATTTCGTCCGAAAATCCACTGTCATTCGGTTGGCGTCCGATTATCCACGCTCGTGTGTCAGAAAATCCACGCTCATCCGGCGGGCGCAACTACGGCCATCGATATTCGCTAGCGCATCTGCCCTGCACGCTCCGTTAGTCGATACTTGCGATTGCGGCTCGTCGCCGCTGCCGTAGGCTCAATCTCGCCCTGAGCAATAAGCGCATTAACGCGCGTCCTAACTTGAGAGACGGTAAGCCCCGTGTGCCCTGCCAGCTCGCGCGTTCCCAACTCGTCATAGCGCTTGAGGGCCGCCATGATCAGGTCCCCACCATGATCGGCCTGCTCAACCTTGGAGCGATAGAGGACAACCTTAAACCGGTCAAAACCAGGGCAAAACAGGGGCTCGGCCAGACCGTGCGCACGCATGGCATCGACCATCATCGGGATGCCCGATCCGTTGCCCTCGGCAGGAGAGCCCGCACCGTCGGGCAATGGGACAAGCGACTTGAGCTTCACGAGCGTCGCGTTGCGGCACCGAGAACTACCGTCAAACAGATTCTCGCGAGTTTTTCCGCCATAAAGACCGCCAGGGTTCGTCACCTCGATACGGTCATCAAAGACGTCAACAGCGATCGACTGTCCACAGAACCGATCTCTGTATTCTCGGTGGATTACGGCGTTGGCAATCGCCTCACGCAAGACTTCCTCGGGAATCTCCAGCGAGTCGATACGCGAGACGCCTTGAACGGTCGAGGTGCGACGCAGGTTTTTGGCGACAGCCGCGACAGCATCCGAAATCATCTCGCCCAGGGTGCCCTCGCAGACTGTGCGGTCCATGAACCTCAACGACCCCGCCGCGCCCTTTTGAGTTCCCGCATGGACAGCTACATCAATAAAGAGCTTAGGATAGAACTGCTGAGGGTAAACGCCCGCGGCAAGGAGGCCAGCCTTGGTAACATTGCCCTGGGGGTCGAGGAAATTCAGACGCTCCATCTTTGTCTTCCTGTCCGTCGCACCGTGCATCGCTCGAGGCGTCAACGAATAGGCACGCTCTATCGTGCGGTCGACCAGCGACTCGTCGAGATCGCCCACACTCGTGCCGGGCACCGTATCGCGATCGCTAGGACTCGTCCGTTCGTATGACGACAGCGCCAAAACCTCGGTCGACGAAAGCGGCACGTCTTTGTCATCGATGCGCTTGTAGCTGCCGCCCTGGGCGCCCCGTTCTATTACATAGCAAGGCTTGCTCGACGGGTCGAGCTCCTCGATTGTGATGACGAGAACAACGGTGCCCCGAAGCTCCACGCGCTCAATGGTGTATTTGGGCGGATTTGCCAGCTTTCCGCGACCGCCGGCATCGCCCATGCCCGCCACGAATTGGTTGAGCACTTTCTCGGTCTCAAAGTTTGCAACTGGGACAAAACCCGCGCGCTCGCTCACTCCGAGCACGATGATGCCGCCGGCGGTATTCGCGAATGCGCTAACCGTTTCCCATACGTCGCGGGAAAGCGTCGTGGCGCTCTCTTTCACTTCGACGCTAAGGTCATCCGAGCCCATGCGCTTTAATGACTCGAGCAGACCGGCCAGCTCGCTTTCGTTCATCTGCACGTCCTTTCGCTCGGTCCGGCGGAGAATGCTGCAGACGGATTTCCCTCGTCTCTCAGTTATCTCTCGTAATTATCTCTCGTATTAGATATGAGTGAAAGATGAGAGATAAGATATCTCTACCTGCTTCATTAAATCATGTTTTTGCTGGTGGAACAATCGATATTGAGACAATACCATGGTTGCTTGTCTCTTTGCTGTTGAGCTATCTCTCGTAATTATCTCTCGTCTTTAATCTATCTCTCGTGTTAGTGACGAATGAGAGACGAGAGATGCGTGAGTGATGCATGAGCGTGGATTATTGGACGGTCAGAAAATCCCTCAAACAAAAAACGGGGCCGGCCTTACGCCGAGCCCCGTTTTCAAACGGTCAGTTAGTTATCCAACGCGCGAGCATAGCAGTCAACATTACGCCGCCGCGAACACTCCCAAGCCCGTTCCGATGATGCAGATTGCGAAGATGCCCAAGATGATCCAAATGGTCTTGACGCCCTTTTTATAGAGGGCAACGCAAGCGAACGTTGCCAGCAAGGACAGCAGACCGGGGAAGATCGAATCGAACAGATCCTGCAGGACAATCTCCGAACCACCCACGTCAAAGGTCAAAGCAGTGGACAGCGAGACCTGTGCCGCAATCATGGCGCCGATAACGGTCATTCCGAGGACACCGGCAGCATGCGTCATGCGAGACATAAGGTTGTTCTCTTCGGACTGCTGCAAAAACTTGGTTCCCAAGTCGTAACCCAGATGGGCTGCGACGATACGCGTTGCAAAGTTAATCACGGAGTAGAGAAGGAAGACGGAGACGGGAAGGGCGAGCGCGACGGCAGTTGCCGTGCCCGTACCCGTAATGACGGCAAACGCGCAGCCAAGCACGCCGGAGGTATAGACCTCGGGAGGAACCGCCGCGCCGACCATGATGGCACCCATGAACATGGACTCCAAGGCAGCACCAACGATAACGCCCTGTTGAACGTCACCAAGAATCAAGCCAACGAACAGCTCGTAAACAACGGACGGCCAGGCATTGTAATGCCAAATAACTGCTCGTCCATGGACGCCATAATGCGACCAGTGCAACTAGGAGGTACTGGGCAACTATTTTGATTAACCCCAGTAATAAGCCTGCAGGCGAGACGTTCAGCACGTCTCGCCTGCAGACAACAGCAGCAATTTGAGAGGATTAGTAGTTCATCTGGTGATAGTAGCGACGCGTGGTGAGCGGGTGGTTGCGGACGTGCTCGAGATGGCAGCTCA
>CABRZC010000104.1 GCA_902475375.1 uncultured Collinsella sp.
CTACTGCGAACAGTCCTGCTCGCACGGAAAGCACATTAAGTGCTTTCCGGCTCGTGCGGAACTTGTATCAAACTAAAGGCCAAGGGGCCTTTGCTATAAGAATCGATTGTCAGGCTGCCAGAATTTGAAGATCTTAGACGCGCGGTACACAGGGGCCTGGGCTGAAAGGGATTTAGTTGAGTAGGTTGCCCGGTGGGTCTTGGTTATGTTTGTCGCGAGTTCCGCACGAGCCGAAGAGCACTTAATGTGCTCTTCGTGCGAGCCAGGACTGTAGAGCAGCAAACATAACCAAGACCCACCGGGCAACCGGACGAGCTAGTTTACTTCGCGGCGCCGGGGATGCCGTGGGAGGTTTTGGCGGTTTTGGCTCCGTTTACGATGGCGGTCTGTAGGGCCCTTACGGCGAGCATGCCCAGCAGGTCTAGGGGAACGGCGGCGCTTGCCTGGGCGCCCAGTTTGCCGCTGGCGAGGGTGTAGATGGTGTCGCCGTCGTTGGTGGTGTGTGTAGGGCGGATGGCGTGCGCGTAGGCATCTGCGGCCATTTGGGACACCTTGGTGGCCTGGGCCTTAGTGAGCTCCACGTTGGTGACGATGCAGCTGATGGTGGTGTTGGTGCGGTCGAGCGGCATCTGCATGGATCCGGCGGCGGCAAAGGCTGCGAGTTCCATGTCGACGATCTGGTCGCTATCGGCCGCGGCGCGCATACCGGCGACCCACTCGCCGGTGAAGGGGTCGACAACGTTGCCACAGGCGTTGACCGAGACCACGGCGCCCACCTTGATGGGGCCGAGCGCCACGGCGGCAGCGCCAAGGCCGGCCTTCATGCAGGTGGCGGGCCCCATGAGCTTTCCGACGGTGGCACCCGTGCCGGCACCTACATTGCCCTGCTCGAGCGTGGCAGGGGTGTTGTCGAGTGCCTCACGCACGGCGGCGATGCCGGCCTCTATGTCGGGGCGCACGGTGGGATCGCCAAAGGCGAGGTCGAAGATGCAGCTGGAGCACACGATGGGTACTTGCGTGGGGCCGACGGGAAGGCCGATGCCGCGGCTCTCAAGCTCGCGAGCGACGCCGCTTGCAGCCTCGAGGCCAAAGGCCGATCCACCCGAAAGGCAGACGGCGTGGACCTTATCGACGGTGTTCTCGGGACGCAGCAGGTCGGTTTCGCGCGATGCTGGAGCACCGCCGCGAACGTCAACGCCGCCGGTGGCGCCCTCGGGTGCCACGATTACGGTGCAACCGGTGCCGGCCTCCTCGTCCGTATAGTTGCCATAGCAAAAGCCATCGACATCGCAGACGTCAATGGCCTCGAGCAGTGTATCCATGTTTAACTCCTATCGGTTTTCCGCCGCGCCTTGTGCCCGGTCGGGATCCGTACGGTACGCCAAAATTGTAGGCGCTGGGGAATACCCAGCGCCAGATGCAATTACGAGAGTTTTTGAATCGCGCGCGCGACGCGGGCGATGGGCAAGCCCACCACGTTATAGAAGTCGCCCGAAATATCGTGCACGAGCATGCGTCCGCCTGTGCCCTGAATGCCGTAGGCGCCGGCCTTGTCCATGGGCTCACCCGAGGCGACGTAGCGCTCGATCTGCTCGTCGGTGAGCTCGTAGAACGTCACGTCGGTCACATCGACAAAGGACAGGCTCTCGGCGGCATGCGGGGCTGTAGCGTCGCCGGCTTTAACGATGCAGACGCCGGTCGCCACCTGGTGCGTGCGGCCCGAAAGCTCGCGGAGCATGGTGCGCGCCTCGTCCTCGTTTGCCGGCTTGCCCAAAATTTGGCCGTCAAAGGTGACAATAGTATCGGCCGCGACGGTCAGCTCATTGGGCTCGGCATGCTCGGCGGCGACGGCAGCGGCTTTGGCACGCGCCAAGCGCTCGACGAGCGTAAGCGGAGCTTCGCCATCAAAAGGCGTTTCATCGATGTCTGCAGGAATTACGCGAATGTTATAGCCTGCCTCGCGCATCAGCTCTATGCGGCGCGGCGATTGCGAAGCCAAAATCATAGTTGGATGCCCTCGGCGACCTTCTCGACGGCCTTCTCGCCGGCGAGCGTGCGCAGCAACTCCAAGGCAAAGGGGAGTGACTGTGCCATGCCGCTGGCAGTAATGATGTTGCCGTCTTGCGTGACCTTCTCGCCGGTATAAGCTCCCTCTGGGAAGCTCTTCTCAAAGCCGGGGAAGCACGTGGCGCGGCGTCCCTCGAGTAGACCAAGCTCGCCCAGGATAAATGGGGCGGCGCAGATGGCGGCAACGTGCTTGGTCGCGGCGAACTCGCAGACGACATCGCAGACGCGCTGGTCGGCGCGCAGGTTGGTGGCTCCGGGCAGGCCGCCAGGCAGTACGACGCAGTCGTACTCGTCAAAGTTTATTTCGTCAAAGAGGGCATCGCAGGTTACGGGAATCTGCAGCGAGCTTACGACCTCGCGCGTGGGCATGATTGAGACGAGCGTGGCGCGCACGCCGCCGCGACGCATGACATCGACCATGGTCAGACATTCAATCGTTTCAAAGCCATCGGCGGCGAGAACGGCAACGCTGGGCATGAGGGTTCCTTTCATAGACGGCATACAATTAGCCGTCTTATACCCCGAAGACCTCCGCTTGCCACGCTCGATTTCCCAATGTTTAAAAAGGGACGGGGATAAAATAATCATTCGGTACAAATTAATTATTTAATCCCCGTCCCAGAAAAATCATCGGGCGTGGTCTCGGGCAAACAGTCTAGTTGCGCTTGAGGTGGACGACGGTTTCGCAGTGGAAGGTTTGCGGGAACAGGTCGACCGGTGTGATCTTGACGGGGGAGAAGGTGCCTTCCTCGACAAAGCGCTTAAGGTCGCGTGCCAGGGTGGCAGGGTCGCAGCTCACATAGGCGACATCGCGCGCACTCGTGCTGGCGATGAGGTCGATGGCCTCGGGCGCCAGACCTGCACGCGGCGGGTCGACCACCAGGACATCGGCATCCTGGTCGGGGAACTCGCGCACGGCATCGCCGCCGATGACGTCGACGTTGTCGAGCTTGTTGATCTCGAGGTTACGGCGCAGGTCGCGCACGGCCGGACCGTAGGCCTCGACGGCGGCAACAAAGTCGCAGCGGCGGGCGAGCGGCAGGGTAAAGGTGCCGGCGCCGCAGTACAGGTCCACGGCAAGCTCGTCTTCCTGCGGATCGAGTGCGTCCATAACGAGCTCGATCAAAATCTCGGCACCCTTGGTGTTGACCTGGAAAAACGATGGGGCGGACAAGCGCATCTGGCCGTCAGCGATGTTCTCGGTCCACGAGCCCTCACCGGCGAGCATCTCCACCTTGGAAACGCGGCGGGCCTTCTTCTCGCCCTTGCTCATGACGCGCACGACGCTCGTGGGGTGTGCGGCGTCTGCCAGCACGCGCGAGACCTGTGAGCGCGGGAAGGAGCCCGTGGGCGTCCAAAGCGCGATCTCGAGCGCCTTGGTGCGACGCGAAGCGCGAATGCCCACGCGCTCCAGACCCAGGTCGTGGCTGCCGCTCAGATAGTTGAGCGCGCCGACGACCGATTTGAGTGCCTTGGGAAAACGCTTATCGAACAGCGGGCATGCATCGACAGTCACGATCTTACTGGGATCGACGCCGTGCATGCCAAGGCGCACACGTCCGTTAACGAGGGTGGGCTCCAACTCAATTTTATTGCGGTAGCCCCAGTCGTCCTTGGTGTGGCGGATAGGCTGGACAAGTTCGTTGACCTGGTCGGGGGTGAACTTGCCAATGCGCTCGAGCGTGGAGCGCAGGTTTTGCTCTTTGGCGGCAAGCTGAGCGGTGCGCGAGAGATTGCCCCACGAACAACCGCCGCAGATGCCCACGAAGGGGCAGGGGGGCTGAATGCGATCGGGGCTTGGCTCCAGAATCTCGATCGTGCGGGCGCGCATAAACGACTTGCCGTCCTGCACGACCTCGGCTTCGACGGTGTCGCCCGCCACGGCGCCTTGCACAAATGTGGCCTTGCCGTTGTCGGCATGTGCCAGACCGTCGGTGCCGTACGTCATCGATTCTATGGTGAGCTTCATGTTCCTGCCTGTCATTCGCGGTATTGTCCGCAACCATGGTAGCAGGGAAAAGCGCCCTGTATCTGGGGCATTCCTCAAATACGGGGCGCTTCTACAAACGTCTATTTCGTCTTGCCGGTAATGAGCGTCTTAAGGCCTAGGCCGATCAGACCCAAGCCCATGCGCACGCGGCCGGGGCGATGGCGCTCAATGGCCTTGGCTTTGCCAGCGGGCTTCTTGTGACACGCGTTGTTCTCGGGGGTTGTTGTGGGTGCCTGAGGTTGGACTGCGGGAGCAGGTTCGGGCTCGATAACAGTCGCTTGGACCTTCTGGACCTCGGGAGCGGCCGGCTGCGGCTCGGGCTCAGGCTGGGATACGAGCGCGGGTTCTGCCTCGGTGTCGGCTTCGGCGTTGCGATACGCGCGCTCCAGCAGAGCTTCCTGCGAGTTGAAGGGTTTCTCGTCCTCTTTGCGCTCCACCGGAACCCAGGTGCCGTCACTCGTCAGGCTGCGTGCCTTCACGTTGTCGCGCAGCTGCATGCCCATGTACTCGTGCACTAGGGCGCGGCAGGTGGGGTCGAGCACGGGGAAGGCGATCTCCACGCGGTGCTCGGTGTTGCGCGTCATCATGTCTGCCGAGCTCAGGTAGATCATGTCCGAGTCCACGCCAAAGGCATAGACGCGCGCATGCTCCAAAAAGCGTCCGACGATGGAGCGCACGTGCACGTTCTCGGTCTTGCCCGGAACACCGGGCTTGAGACACGAGATGCCGCGGATGATCATGTCCACGCGCACACCGGCACACGATGCCTCGGCGATCTTATCGATAACCTCGCGGTCGGTCAGCGAGTTGAGCTTAAAGAACACGCGGGCGGGCTCGCCGACAAGGGCGCGCTGGATCTCGCGGTCCAGGCCGCGCATGATGAGCGGTTTCAGTCCGACGGGCGCCACGCCCAGGAAGCGATAATCGCCGCGCAGGTTGCCCAGCGACAGGTTGCGGAAGAACAGGTTGGCGTCCTCGCCGATACCGGGATGGGCGGTCATGAGCATAAAGTCACTGTAGAGCTTGGCCGTCTTCTCGTTAAAGTTGCCGGTGCCCAACAGCGTGAGACGGGTAAGTGCCATGCCCTCGCGATAGGTGAGCTGGCAGATCTTGGAGTGGCACTTAAAGCCCTCGGAGCCGTAGATAACGGTGCAGCCGGCCTCTTCCAGACGCTCGGCCCACTCGATGTTGTTCTGCTCGTCAAAGCGTGCGCGGAGCTCCATGAGCACCGTGACCTCTTTGCCGTTTTCGGCAGCATCGATGAGCGACTCGCACAGGCGGCTTTGTTTGGCCACGCGGTAGAGTGTGATGCGCAGCGAGATGCACTCGGGGTCGTAGGCTGCTTCGTGCACCAGGTCCAGGAACGGATTCATGGCCTCGTAGGGATAAAAGAGCAGCTTGTCGTGCTGCAGCACCTGCTCGCGGATGGAACGGGACATGTCGATGGTGGGGTTGGGCTGCGGCTTAAACGGCGTAAAGAGCAGCTCATTGCGTAGGTGCTCGGGAATCTTGCCCTCAATGCCAAAGACGTAGCCCAGGTCAAGGGGGATATCGCAGGTAAAGACCGAGCGGCGAGAAAGCTCGAGCGCCTTGCGGATGGTCTTGAGCGTTGCCTTCTCGAGCGAGCCCGATACGGCGAGCACCACCGGCTGCAGGCGCAGGCGCTTCTTGAGGATGCGCTTCATGTGCTGGCGGTAATCCTCTTCCTCCTCGACGCCCTCGCCGTCCGGGTCGATATCGGCATTGCGGGTGACGCGGATCAGCGCGCGATCCAGCGGCTTATAGGAGCCAAAGCAGCTGTCCAGGCAGGCGAGGACGACGTCCTCGAGCAAGATGTAGGAGTAGGTGCCGGTGGGCGAGGGGACCTCGACCACACGGTTCATCGAGGCGGGAATCTCGATAAGGCCCAGCAGGCTCTCCTCGTCGGTGACGCCGTCCAGGCCACAAGCCAGATAGAGTGCGCCGTTGCGCAGGTTGGGGAAGGGATGGCGCGGGTCAATGACCAACGGCGAGATGACCGGCGACACGTAGGCTTGGAAGTAGCGGGTTACGAAGGTGCGCTCCTCGGGCGTAAGCGAATCGATGCGGGCGCGGTGAACGCCCAGAGCGTCGAGCTTGTCCTCGATGCTCTTAAAGATGGACTCCCAACGGGTAAGGAGCCCGGGCAGCTCCGCCATGACAGCATCGACCTGTTCGGAGGCGGTCATATTGCTCTTGTTGTCGACAGGCTGTTTTTTGAGCTCTGCGAGATCGGACAGGCCGCCCACACGCACCATGAGAAACTCGTCGAGGTTAGACTCGAAAATCGACACGAACTTTAGACGCTCGAACAGCGGAACGGTTTCGTCGAAGGCTTCGTCAAGCACGCGGTTGTCAAAGCGCAGCCAGCTAAGCTCTCGGTTTTGCGTGTACGAGAAGTCGCGCGGCGGCTTGCGCAGCTTAGCGGCCTTTTGTTTCTTTTCGATTTTGCTCGGCATATGCATCTGTCCGTTCAGTCCCCGCAGGGGACGGTAGCCTAACTCTAATTCACTATTGTCTCAATTTAGTCGACCGCCGGCACGGACGTATCGCGTGAACGGTAT
>CABRZC010000105.1 GCA_902475375.1 uncultured Collinsella sp.
CGCCAGTACCAGTACTCATATTTGCCATTTTTTGCCCACGGGGTATGCCGCAGAAGATCCAACTTGCTCCAGCGTGCCGTACGCCGACCCTCCCCTTCCGGCGAGTGCCGACATTTTCCCAGATAAAACCGACCAAAATAAACCTGTCCCTTTTTGGCAGGTTTTGGGGTGACGAGGGCTTGCACTTTAGCGTGCGACAGCGGATAATGCCGAGCATTCAAGAATTCGCCAATTGTTGCCGTTAATTGATAAAGGAGGCCCCGTATGGCCATGGAATTCAAGCGCAGGTTGCCCATCCCCATGGAGATCCGCGAGGAAATGCCGCTTTCTGCCGAGCTTACCGCCAAAAAGCAGGCATTTGACGCCGAGGTCGCCAAAGTCTTTACCGGCGAGGACGCACGTAAGGTGCTCATCATCGGCCCATGCTCTGCCGACCGCGAGGATTCGGTGCTTGAGTACATGAACCGACTGGCCAAGACCGCCGAGGAGGTCAAGGACAAGCTCATCATCATTCCGCGCGTCTACACCAACAAGCCGCGCACCAAGGGCACTGGCTACAAGGGCCTGCTGCACAACCCCGACCCCGAGGCGCCCGATGACCTGCTCGAAGGCGTTAAGGCCATCCGCCACATGCACCTGCGCGTTATTGAGGAAACGGGTTTCTTCACCGCCGACGAGATGCTCTATCCGTCCAACTACCAGTACCTCGTCGACCTGCTGAGCTACGTTGCCGTGGGTGCGCGCTCGGTCGAAAACCAGGAGCATCGCCTGGTGTCGAGCGGCATTTCGGTACCCGTCGGCATGAAGAACCCTACTGCCGGTTCCACCACCGTCATGCTCAACTCCATCTACGCCGCCCAAGCGCATCAGAGCTTTATCTTCCGTAACTGGGAAGTCGAGTGCGACGGCAACCCGCTCGCGCACGCCGTTATGCGCGGCTACATCGGCCTCGATGGGCGCACCTACCCCAACTACCACTACGAGCACCTCGAGCGCCTGGCTGAGCGCTACACCGAGCACGCCGGCTACGCCAACCCAGCGGCGGTCATCGACTGCAACCACGACAACTCGGGCAAGCGACCGCTTGAGCAGTATCGTATTTGCAAGGAGGTGCTCGACAGCTGCCGCCGCAACGAGTCCATCTCCAAGCTGGTCAAGGGCTTTATGATCGAGTCCTACCTGGAGGATGGCAACCAGCCGGTCGACGGCGGCGTCTTTGGCAAGTCGATCACCGACCCGTGCCTAGGCTGGGAAAAGACCGACTACCTCATCCACGAGATCGCAGAGCGTATTTAGTTACGCGAGCCGCATTTGGACAATCTGACGTTCAACTTCAAGGGCGCGACCAGAAGGTCAGCGCCCTTTCGTTTCACGTCACCTTGTCTCAAATGCGACCCGCTCGCTATCCGTCCTCTACCTGCGGCGTTGTCTTGCTCCGGATGCGGCAGTTGGGGACGTTCCTTTTTTGCCGGCAGTCTGGGACATTCCTTGGGGTAGTCGTTGGGGACGCTCTTGTTTGACTAGTCGTTTAAGAACGTCCCCAATGACTATCCTCGTGACCCCTCTTCCTCCGTCCCCGAGGGAACGGGGCTCGTCTGCCGAATGGTTGCTGCAGCGGCGGTGCGTCCATGTCACACTCAGAGGTGGCCTGACCCTACTTGGAAGGAGCCTCCATGAGCCTTGACAACGTAGCTCTGCGTGCCGCCACGCTCGATGACCTGGCCGGCATCGCCGCCATCTACAACCAGCTGTGGTGCAACACGCTACGCAACCGCGGCGACGTCGAAGCTGCCGATTTCTGCGCGCGCTTCAACATTGCCATGCAGCTGCAGCGCTCCCCCATCGCGCTCGTCGCCGAGGCAAAGGGCCGCATTATCGCCGCCTGCTGCATCGGCATCTTCGAGAACGGCAAGCCTCGTACCAATCCCACGTGGGTACCCTGCTACGACGAGATGTTCGCCCAGGCAACCGAGATGGCCAAAACCGCCGACGCCAAGCTCGAGGGATCGCTCTTTGGCGACAGCCGCGAGAAGGCCACGGCCGACCGCTTTGCCGCCACGGGCAATGAGTATGCCCAGGGCCAGCTCAACCTGATCATCATCGTGCCCGAGTGGCAGGGCAAGGGGCTCGGCCGCGCGCTCATCGACTTTGCGCGCGCAGAGCTCGCCCGGGCAGGCTGCACCAAGTTCTTCCTGATGAGCGACTGCAACTCTGACTGGCAGTTCTACGAGCACCTCAACATGAAGCGCATCCTAGAGGACCACAGCCAAGACACCGGTGACGGATTTATCGTCTATATGTACGGAGACACGCTCTAAGTACCCCTTCAATCAAGGTGCGCCGGGCACCCGGCCCTTGGCCTCTGCCCAGGAATAACCCAGGGGGCCGGACCGCCCGTCCCTAAACCTGCCCGACAGCGCGATATCTCGTCGCCCGAGCGCGCCCCTCTTTAACGAGTGCGCCTTCCTCAAGCAAACCGTTGATAACCCGCAGCGTCACGTCGCGCCCAGTTCCCAGCGCGTCCGAAGCATCCTGGCGTGTAAAACCGCGGGGCCGCTCAAGGGCAAAGCGAATCAAGGTGCGAGCGTATCCACCACGTCGCTCGTCCGAGACATCCTGTAGCATCGCGGACGCCTTGCACGCAACATCAAAGCCAAGCTCCTCCACGAGCTTGGCACGCACCTCGTGGCCGCAGTCGCCATTCATCGACACGTGCCCCTCTCGCTGCGCTTGCACGGATGCAAACGCCTGCGAAACATCGGGCGGCAGTGCCCCTTCCCGCTCGAGCTGCTCATAATCGCTGTAATCCCCACGCAAGTTGGGACCGCTATTGCCACGAGGCGTCAGATAGGAATTGCGCACGGCGTTGACGTTGGGCAGCGACAACCTAAACATTGCAGGGTAGGCGCAGACCTCGGGTTCCAACCCTTCCGCCTCATAGAGCGCACGGATCCCCTTGAGGCCCGTTCCAAACGCCTCAACCATCCCCAGACGCAAAAAGAGCAGTTGCAGCTTTGGATTCCGAGCGTCCGAGCCGCCCGCAAGCGCCTCCTCGACGCTGATGTGCTGCGGCCCTCCCGCATTGGTAAATTCAAGCGCCGTACGGCTCATCTTGATAAGAGACGCCACCGAAGATTCGTAGTCGCGATGGATAAACAGGTTCAGAATTCCCTCTCGAACAGCCTCGCGGGGATAGTCGTCCTTATCTATGCGATCGAGCCTTCCCGGCACAAAGTACATACGCGTTGCGTTCGATATATTGAGGAACCGTTCGATATCCTCTATCTGCCTGAAGATCGAGCCCTCGCCATCCTGACGGTCGATAAACTCGGTATACGCATCGTCGTTGAAGAGGCCAGCGCGGACTGCAAAGGGGTTTTGGTCAGAGACCAGCAGTGCCAAATTGGTGTAAAAGCCCAGTTCATCGATAAGGCCGAGATTCTTTTGAGAGGTTTGGTCAAACGTAATCTCCGCGCGCCTAAAGACCCGCTCGGCTTCAAAAAACGTCAAGCTCTGTTCATGAGAGCGTGCGGTCTCAAAATAATCGCCGTCGGTGCGCTTGATCATCGAGCGGATCTGGGCCATCTCGATGGGCACGTTGGCAGGACCTAGGCGCCGATATACCCCGGCGGGAACAAATCCCTTCGAGCACAGGCAGTACGGCTTGTGAGGACCCGCTTCCACCTCGATTTTCACCAACGCTGCGCCATCGATGTCCAATGCGGAGACCGTCGTGATTTCAGAAACGTCGGGATACACGCCATCGGTTATTGCATTAGAGCATTGAAGCATGGTGGCATCGATATCGTCCACGCCGATGATACTGCCAAAATCGTCGATTCCGATATACAAGGTACCACCATTCGAATTGGCAAACGCCACCACAGCTTTGAGCAGCTTAGGGGTAAATGTGCACTTGAACTCCACGGTCTCACTTTCAACAAGCTGCATGCAACCCCCTATCATCGACTATCGACGATTCTAGACCAACTATCGACGATAAGCAAGGCCCCTGGTACCCTCGCTTAGACCCGAGTGCCCGCGTGCAACGCTGCCCGCCGCACGCAAAAGGGCCCGCCAGCGTGTGCGCCAGCGGGCCCCAAGTCATATCGACACTACCCCGTGTGCCTGCAACCGCCTCTACTTGCAGCGCACCTTGGGCTGCTGTTGGGTGATGCAGTGGATGTTGCCGCCACCATAGATGACCTCGCGCGTCATGATGCCGATGACCTCGCGATCCGGATAGGCGGCTTGGATATCCTTGAGTGCCTGGGCATCGTTGGGGTCGCCAAACTGTGGCACCAGCACCGCCCCGTTGATGGGCAAGAAGTTGAGGTAGCTGGGCTCAAAGGCGTCCTCGGGAGTACGCGGCAGCACACCCTCGACCGGATCGATGGTCGATGCCTCCTCCTCGGTCATATATACCGAGGTCGCAGGCATAATCACCTTGTGGATCTTGAGCTTGCGGCCACGAGCATCCGTCGTCTCGGAAAGCGTCTTATACGCCTCTTGGCACTCCTTGTAGAACTTGTGGTTGGGGTCGTCGGTCCACATGCAGCAAACCTCGCCAGGCGCGCTAAAGCACGCAACGTCGTCTACATGGCCGTTCGTCTCAAACGGGTCGATGCCGTCCTTGATCCAGATAACCTTCTCGATGCCCAGGTACTCGCTGAGTTTTGCCTCGATCTGCTCCTTGGTGTACTGCGGATTGCGGTCCTTGTTGAGCAGGCACATCTCAGTGGTCACCACGGTGCCCTGGCCGTCGCAGTTAAACGAGCCCCCCTCGAGGATGTAGTCCTCCGGGCGATAGCGGTTGACCTGCTCGAGCTGTGCCACCTGTAGGCCGATGCTCGCATCCTTGTCCCAGGGGAAGTACAGACCGTCAATGAAGCCGCCATACGCGTTGAAGTGGAAATGCGATAGCGCCACATCACCCTTGTCATTAACGAGGAACGCCGGACCGGGGTCGCGAATCCAGGAGTCGTTGTACTCCATGTGGATTACGCGCACGTTCTCCACGCCGTCAAAGATCTCGCACACCGCGGGGAAGTCCTCAGCGTTGACGCCCACCGTAATGGGCTGGAAGCGTGCGACCGTTTTAATGATCTCGGTAAAGACCTTCTGAGCGGGCTTGGCACCGCAGCGCCACACGTCGGAGCGATGCGGCCAGAGAATCCAGGTGCGCTCCTGCTCCTCGTACTCGCCGGGCATATAGAAACCGTCTTTTTTGGGCGTTGATTCGCTCTCGTAAATGGTCTTCATGTTGGCTCCTCACTTTGGGTCGAACCTGTTTGATGACACCCCCATTGTGCTGCGGCGACAACGGCGTCTCAATGGGCCTTGGGTACCCATTCGGCAGCCAAAAGTCGACCGTTCGCTGACCTAAAGTTCTAGTGGACCGGCACGCATGCCATACTGGCTAGATGGCACGAAAGGACTCCCCATGACACATGTGAACAACGCAGATAACCAGCACGTTGAGCTCTTTGCTCAAGATTGGGCCGCCCTCAACGAATGCGCACTGTGGACACATGAGCAGGAGTCGCTCAGCGCACTGCAGGAAGGCCTACTCAAACGCATCGCAGGCGTGATTGTGCACCGTGTCTCGATGTTCGATATCGCCCAGACGGGGGCTCACGGACAAACGCAATTTGTTCGCCCCGTCGCATACGGAATGTCCGCACAGGCGCTTGATGATTATTACGAACGCTACGCCGCGTATGACTACACCATTTGGAGCTTTGACACGCGGGTGGTCGATGTATATCGCGATCTGGACCTGGTGGATGTCGAGCGCCGCAATGGCACGCCCATCTACCTGGAATGGATGCAGCCCCTGGGAATTTATTATGGCTGCACGGCCACACTGGCGCACAAGGCCACGCCGCTCGGCTCGATTACGCTGTTCCGCGCCGAGCAAGACGGCGACTTTACCGATTCGGAGCTCGAGATCCTCCGCCAGATTGCCCGGCACCTGAGCGTGCGCCTGCATCAGCTGCTCCCACACGGGTATGCCGAGGGCGCAGATGAAAGCCCCGCCAGCGTGCTTGCCATCAAGGCTGCTCTGCTCCCCCGCGAAGCCGAGGTCCTCAAGTTCATGCTCACCGGCAAGACCAACCACGAGATAGCTGCTGAGCTCTATATCTCCGAGTCGACCGTCAAAAAGCACGTCAACGCCATCTACCGCAAACTCGGCGTCAAAAACCGCATGGGCCTCATGGCACTGCTGCAGCCGTAGTGCACTCCCCCTCGGGACAGCATGGATCCACTTTGGTTTACAAACGGCGGACGAGCCAGTTGTAAATGACTCGGCCGATAACAGATGATGTTGACCAACTGTTATCGGCCAAGCGGATATCAACATGCAGCCTTTGTTTGCAGAAAAACCTGAGGCCCTAAAGGGATGAAATCTAATAAAAGGTCCTCGGTAATTACCATAATCTTGTAGTAGTGTTTTCCACAATCTTATAGTAGCCCAGTTCAAAAGCGTTATTTATAGAGCCGAAATCTTAGACCCTCAATAACAATAGCCACCACAATGGGAACTGTGAACTGCCTCCCATTTCTTGGACATCGGGAAATGGGAGGTTTTCCATGAGTAT
>CABRZC010000106.1 GCA_902475375.1 uncultured Collinsella sp.
TTAGTGCCTTCGATGAGGGGCGGCATTCGTTTATCGAGAAAGTCAATCGCGAGAACGACGATGCAAACCGGTTGATGAAAGCGTTTTTTGCCAATGAGTAGGGCAATACGCAATTCGGATAGGAAAACTACAGGCGCATTCGAGTGGCTATTCGCCATTTGCTTTGCCGCAGGGATACTCTGTTCGCTCATACTCGCTATGGGCGAGAGGCCTGTGATATACGAGCTTATACCGCTTCTGCCGCTGTCTTTTTCTGTCTTTTGCACGCTTTTGCTTGCCCCGTTATTCTTAAGGGACAGATCATGGACGGTCCTCATCGTCTACGTCTGCTGTTTCTTGCGCTACGTTGTTCTGCCTGTCATCTTATGCTCTGATCCTTGCTACTCCATCTCACTTTACCAGCCCACGAGCGAAGAGGTGGGGTCTGCGATCCTGTTTATGGTTTACGAATTGCTGTTCATCAGCATCGGTTTTGCCATATATGGTCTGGTGGTTCACAAGAGAATTGATTCTAAGGCGGTGAGCGCAATGCAGGAACCCGCCGGAGTCGTTTTCGCGCTTTTTGTCTTCGCTGCGCTCGTCATCTTCGTTGTCTTTCCCGAATCAAGGCAAGGTCTCAGCTTCATTTCCATTGACGCCGGAACCGGAGCGCGTATGGGAGGCTTGAAATCGACCTTCGGCAACGTTACTCGCCAGCTGGTGCTTATCGGTATGCTCATGGCCTTTGTCCTCTTCTCGACATGGTGCTCGAGGAAAGCATCCGAGATGGGATCCGCGCGCTATTATTGGATGGCGCTCATGGCGGCTCTTTTGTGCGTATGCGTTGTGGTTGACGAGAAGAGATCCGTTCAGGTCTATAGCGCTTTTGCTGTTATAGTGCTCTTGACGAAGTTGTTTCCTGGAAAAGCTAGAAGGACAGTTGGCTTAGTCGCAGGACTAGCCTTCGGCCTAGTAGCCCTGCTCACCATCTACAAGAATTTCTACGTGTTCAACTATGCTTCCTATGCCGATGCTCTAGCGAACTCGAATGGTTTCGCCGGTGTCGGTAAAACGGCCGAGCTCTACTTGCTGGGACCCGTTTCGGTCGCCGCCGGACTCAACGGGTCGCTCGCTGATGCACAGAACCTTGGCTCACTTCTTTACGACTTTGCTCGTTCCTTTATCGGACTGAGCTTTTTTGTGAAGGGGTCAGATTTTACGGCCGCAGGGGCTATGTACAACCAGTTCGTCTCGGGCGGAACATCTGCCTCCGGCGTTCTCCTTCCTATCAGTGTTGAGGGTGGAACCTGCACCTTCCTTGCCCTCGGCCCCGCCTTGACTTTGGGCTTTCTGCTCTTTGCCCTCTTTTTGGAACGGAAAATGCGTAACGCGACTTCTCCCGTTGTCATTTTCTATATCGCATATGTCTATATCCGCATGGCAACTTGCCTCGTTTCCGCTGCAGTTAGCTCTGTCATCCTCTCGTTTTCGTCCGTGATCGTGATTGTTGGTGCTCTGTGGTTGGCGCAACGGCTTTTGTCTAAAAAAGGTAGGGTGGTTCAGTAGTGGGCTCATTAGTAGCGAGGCTTAAGAACGGCAAGGCTGCCAAACAGATTGTGCTTCTCTCGTCCGGATCCCTCATCGCCCAGCTTCTCACGTTTGCGATGTCGCCGGTGCTGACACGTCTGTATTCGACCGAGGTCATCGGCCTCTTCACGTTTGTTCTTTCGATTGTCTCCGCTTTTTCAGGTGTCATCTGCCTTCGATACGACGTCTCAATAGTCACTGCCGACAAGGAGTCCTTCGGGCCGTTGTTCAAAGCGTGTGTGATCATAACCGTTGCTTTATCGCTTCTGATTGGGGTCGGCTCTTTTGTGGTGTGCTGGCTTTTCGAAATGGTCGAGCCGAGTTCGCTTTGGACGATAGTTTTCGTCTTTCCCCTCTTGTTGGTTGCCGGAGCTATTAACATACTTAACGGCTGCAACAACAGAAACGAAGAGTACAAGGCAATCAGCGATGCATACGTTGGCCGTTCTGTTGCCCAGAATGCCATTATGGTTGGCGCCGGACTCGTCGCCCCAAATGCCGCCGTGCTTCTTGTTTCTCAGCTTGTTGGACAATTCGCAGGGATTAAGCTTCAGCTGAGAGCGCTCCACGACAGCTGGAAGGATGCCCTTAGGGTGGACTCCGACGCTGTGAGACGGGCTGTAGTCGACAACCGCGCGCAAGCATTATTCTCAACGCCCGCGACCTTGCTGAACGCGGCATCATATTCGCTGGTCAGCCTTTGCATCGGCAATGTCTACGGGATGGGGGTCCTCGGCCTCTATTCCATATCATTTAGGGTGCTCGGGGTTCCTCTCGCTGTTTTCAGCTCAAACATCGCAAGGGTCCACTGCAAGCTTTCGGAGAGGGAGATGGGTTCCAGCGGTTCCTATTTTAAGTCGACTCTTAAAATGCTCCTCGCCTCCCTTGCTATCATCCTTCCTATCAGTGCTTTGCTGTTTTTCTTCTCCCCCCCGGCCTTCTCCGTCCTCTTCGGCCCAGAATGGAAGGAGGCGGGCGTATACGTTCAGATTCTCGTACCGATGTTTTTGCTGCGCTTCCTCGCAGGCTCGATTGGCTATGGGTTCTTCCTGTCCAGGAAGCAGTGGCAGGAGACGGTCATTCAGTTGCTTCTGCTCATTACTCTTGTCGGCGTTTTGGCGATTTCAGTCGCCTGTGGAGCCGATGTAATCACCTTTCTCGTCGCATTGTCGGCCACTTGGTCGGTTGTGTACCTGACGGAGATTGGTCTATTCGTTGTTAACTCTAAGCGAGGTGCTTAAATGAACGAAAAAATATCCCTTACGACGATTCACAGTCAGAATAATAATTTTGGCTCGGTCTGGCAGGCATTCGCCCTTTCCTGGTTCCTGGAGAAAAACGGGTATCGTCCCGAAACCCTTGACTATCGCCCCTCATACTCGAATGGTCTCACCTCGGTCAAACGTATACCAACCATGCTGGCCGGCCGTCTGCTGCACGGCCTGGCAGTTAGGACCAGGGAGAAAAGGTTCCAGTCTTTTATCTCGTCAAGGCCACTCAGCCGCAGGTACGCGCGTTACAACGAAATTAAGTCTTGCCCTCCTCAAGCCGATGTCTACCTTATTGGAAGCGACCAGGTCTGGAACCCAGATTACCTTTGCGGTAACGACCCCGCTTATTATCTCGAGTTTACGGACAGTAATAAAAAGCTCGCTTTCTCGGCGAGCGCCGGAAAGTTACTCAGTCAGGATGAGGCCGGGGACCTTCTTCGTAAAACGAAGGGTTTTTGCTCGATTTCCTTGAGGGAAGACCTTACGGCGAAACAGCTCAACGATGCGGGGCGCGAGGACGCCGTCCATACGCTCGATCCCGTCTTTCTGCTCGACGGTGACGAGTATCGTTCTCTCGCGTCCTCGTCATACGAGGCAGGCGTTCCCAAGAACGGCTATATCCTGGTCTATGCGATCAACAAAGACGAAGTTCTCGAAGAGGTCGTTCGCAGAGCGCACGATGTGACAGGAAAGCCCGTTATCCAAATCGGTGGCCTTGCCTCGAAATGTGCAAGCGATTATTTTCCGCGCGATGCCGGACCTAAGGAATTTATTAACCTTTTGGACGGGGCTGACCTCATGATCACGAGCTCCTTCCATGGGGTTGCCTTCTCGCATATCCTCAGAAAGCAATTTATCTGCCTTCTTCCGGGCGGAAATCACTTGCGATTAGAGAGCCTCATGCGCGACGCGGGCACCTCGGATCGTCTTGCGCGGAACGTCGAGGATGCCGTAGAACTTATCGATAAGCCTATCGACTTTGCTTTCGTTTACAAACGACTTTCTCCGATCGTTGATTTTTCGAGAAGTTACCTGCTCACCTCCATTGAGGAGGTGCTCGATTAGATTGGCTAAAGAGATCTGCGACTTCGAATTATGCACAGGGTGCCAGGCCTGTGTGTCTGTTTGCCCCACAGGGTGCGTCACCGCTGCTGCCGATAACGAGGGCTTTTTCAGGCCCGTTGTCGACAGCGACCAGTGCATAGACTGCAATCTGTGCAGGAAGACATGTCCCATTAACAACCGCGTTCTAAGCAAAAGCCTCCCTACGAAGAGCTATTTGTTTCAGACCATGTCCCCGAGCAACAAACTGGAGAGCGCCTCAGGCGGAGCTTTCCAAGATATATGCCGCGCCTTTCTCGGCGGATACAGTGATGTTGCTATCTTCGGCGTCGGGCTTGACTCCGAAAACCGTGCCCGCTTTGCCCGCGTTGACTCCGTTACAGAGGTTCATACCTTCTCGGGCTCAAAATATGTGCAAGCGGAAATCGGCGATATCTACAAGGATGTCGAGAATTGCCTGCGCAGCCGCAAACACGTCGTATTCGCTGGAACACCCTGTCAGGTTGACGGACTGCGACACTATTTGCGCCGCCCCTATGACAAGCTGCTGTGCATAGATCTTGTTTGCCATGGCGTAGGGTCCCCAAAAGTCTTCGAACGCTATGTTGGGTACTTAGAGCGCAAATACGGCTCTAAAGTTGAGCAATTCCAATTCACGGTGAAAAAGGGCGGATGGCTTCATAGAAGGGTGCTCGCACGGTTCGCGAACGGTAAGCAATACAGCCGAATGGCGATAACGCTAGACGATCCATACATGACCGCCTTCTTTTCCCATGCCATCATGAGGCCTTCTTGTTATTCCTGCCGTTACACCAACCTTTCGCGCGTCGGAGACCTGACGATAGGCGATGCGTGGGGTGTGGAGAAGAGAAAGCCTAAACAATACTATCGAGAGGGTGTCAGCCTGATAATCGCCTCTACCGCAAAGGGAGAGGAGGCTCTACGCGCTTGCGGGAATCTCGGTCGACTTGAAGAGGTCGAATTGGCAGATTATATTGGCTCTAACCCGCAACTCCAAAAACCTATCAAACCTCATCCGTCTCGAGCACAGTTGATGGCGCTTGCGACCGCAGACGACGTACCGTTCGATGACTTTGTAGACAAGCTGTGCTATCGCTCGAAACTACGCCGATGGGTTTCCGAGGCAAAAGCACGGTTTAGCTAGTTTGGGAGGTTTGTCTCAATGAAGAAAATCATGCTCGTCTTCGGCACCCGCCCGGAGGCAATCAAGATGTGCCCGCTCGTCAACGAGCTGAAGGCGCGCAGGGATGAGTTCGAGACCGTCGTGACCGTGACCGGCCAGCACCGCGAGATGCTCGACCAGGTGCTGCGCGTCTTCGACGTGACTCCCGACCACGACCTGGCGATCATGAAGCCGGGCCAGACGCTGTTCGACGTGACGTGCGACGTGCTGGTCAAGCTCAAGGCCGTCCTCGAGGACGAGAGGCCCGACGTGGTCCTGGTCCACGGCGACACCACGACCAGCTTCGCCGCGGCACTGGCGTGCTTCTACCTGCAGATCCCCGTGGGCCATGTCGAGGCGGGCCTGCGCACGCACGACATCTACAGCCCCTGGCCCGAGGAGTTCAACCGCCAGGCCGTCGATATCGTCAGTGAGTACTACTTCGCCCCCACGGAGGCAAGTAAGCAGAATCTGCTCGACGAGGGCAAGCCCGAGTCCAGGATCTGGGTCACCGGCAACACGGGCATCGACGCACTGCGCACCACCGTGCGCGAGGGCTACTCCCACCCCGAGCTCGAGTGGGCCGAGGGCTCCCGCCTCATCCTCATCACGGCGCACCGCCGCGAGAACCTGGGCGAGCCCATGCACCGCATGTTCCGCGCCATCCGCCGCGTGATGGGGGAGCACCCCGACACCAAGGCGATCTACCCCATCCACATGAACCCGCTCGTCCGCAAGGCCGCCCACGAGGAGCTGGACGGTTTCGACCGCCTGCACATCATCGACCCGCTCGAGGTGCTCGACTTCCACAACTTCATGGCGGCGAGCCACCTCATCCTCACCGACTCGGGCGGCATCCAGGAGGAGGCCCCGAGCCTGGGCAAGCCGGTGCTCGTCATGCGCGACACCACCGAGCGCCCCGAGGGCGTTGCCGCCGGCACCCTGAAACTCGTCGGCACCGAGGAGGACGTCATCTACCGCGAGTTCAGCCGCCTTCTCTCCGATCAGGCCGAGTACGAGGCCATGAGCCATGCCTCGAATCCTTATGGTGACGGCCATGCGAGCGAGCGTATCGCGGACGTGCTGGCACAGTAGTTTTGAATCGAGGTGTCCGATTGATTCCAGAACTAGTGGACATTGGAGCCAAAAGAAGGGTGCTTCCTCTGGGC
>CABRZC010000107.1 GCA_902475375.1 uncultured Collinsella sp.
CTTCGTTAAACGGGCGCTAGGGCGCCGCCCTTACACCAACATTTTCGACGCGATCCGACTATCGCTATTACAGCTGCTGGATGAACAACAACGCTATTGAGTGCAACGAAATCAACCGCCTGTACCGCGCGGTGATCACGACATCGGCCCAACTCAATAAGCAAGAAATGGCGTCCCTCTTCAGCTCCTATCTCAAGCTCGTGTCGAACGACATGGACATTACAACTACCAACGGCAAGACCGGGCTAACAGAACCGGTGCCGTATAAACGCGACAATCCAAGAGACAACTATCCAAAGGTCAACTCGCAGATAGAAACAGCTTGCGTTTGCACCAATACCGATCTCTTTCGAGCGCTTCTCATTGTTTTTTATCAGGAATGTCTGGAGCTTGCCCCGCTGCTTAAAAACACCGAGGCACCTAGCCTGCTCGCGCAAAACGAAGAGTTTTTCCCAGCCGCCATCAAAACAAGCGACCCGCGACAATTTCGATTATTCGATAATCAGCTGCCGGCAATCATCCGCTTTGGCGACGCTTTTGCATACGCAGCCAAAAAGCACTTGCCCGGAAACGAAACGGCTCAAAAGCTCGAAGAACATTTGAGCGATATAAAACGCATGAATAGCGCCCCCTTTATGCAGGCGTTTCGCAAGAACTATCTCGAGGCTATGCGCGAGAACCAAATCTACGCAAATGGAGACTTCCATACGTATGCAGAGCTTAACGACCAGGAAAACCTCAATAGGCTCGTAAGGCTTCAAGCTGTTATTGCAAAGGCAGGAGAGCTTTACTTCACCGAAGAGGAATGTTCCTTTGCAAGCCTTTATGCCCGCATCCTCCACGAGCTGCTGCTGTGCGGCATTATGCCGATAACATGCCAAACCTGTGGTTCGCTCTTTTTTCCGACCGGCCCTAACAGCAAGTACTGCGATCGATATAACGCGGCGACCAAGCTCTATTGCAACCCGCGGCACAACGCCAAAAAACATCTTGGTCGCAAATCACCCCGCGACGTCGCACTCAATATACGGAGAAAAGCCGGCACGGCATACGAAAAGGGTTTAACGGATTGTGCCCACTATTTTGACAGCCTTGGCAATTTTGTTCTCGATGGTCTTGGCCCAACATACCAAGCGAGCGACCTAATTTCCGACGAGCTCTATGCGGCATGGCTGTCTATCGTCAACCAGCCCAATTGCAGGACAAAAATCAGGCGACCAGATAGGAACGGTTTTCCATACCCCGTACTGTGGTACGGATTCATCCTCAATGGCATACAGTATGTACAAGTCGAGTTTCCCGAAGCCGAGTACCCGGCGCTTTTTGAACGCTTGAGCCAGCTCGCCGAAAGCCCGCAATCAAAGTGCACGCTGAAGCACAAGGGACCCGGCGAGCACCCATACAGCTCATGGCTTATCAAGTTATACGAGTTGTTGGAGATCATTGCGCAAATTAATAGCGCCGACCAGGTGGCAAAGCCCATTCCATTGCTTGGAATAGATAGGGACGATTGTGTCTCGACCGACCCGACCGCCCAAGGCACACGGAGCGCGCCCGACGCATGCGTCTACAGCACCGGCACGATAGATAGCCTTAGCTTTACCGTGTATACGAAGGGATATGACCCGGAAAAGCGGGAACGAGCCTGATGTAGCGGCTTCGAGCGAAGCCGCCGGTCACGGGGTGGCACCGGGGCGCGGACGCCGCGGGCCATTGGGAGCAACCCTCCTCCGCTACCTGCGCGACGTGGCAGCGCCGCTGCGTCGTCCCTGTCGCCGAACATCGTCCTGAAGGCGCGGGCGGGTGTCCATGAACAGCCGCGCCCGCACTAGCCTGGGGGACAGCCGCCCCGCCACCAGCAGTGCGCCGGCACGCCTCGGCACCGCCAGGGTCTCCGCCTCCACGGGCAGGGCAACTTTCTCGATGACCTCGGCAGAGCACACGCCCGACAGGTCAACCCCGTTGTAGACGATTGGCCTCATGCGTTGCCCCTCGCGCGCCCGTAGGTGTTACCGCTACTCTGAAAATGACCAGATGATCACCCAACAATCTTTGGCGAGTGGGGGCTGAACGCATCGTTGCCGTTCTGTTCATCCACCGCCCTGCGCCCCAGGCTTAAGGGTTCTGCCGCGTCATCTTCCACCCGCACGGACAGGACATAGTAGAAGTCGGCACCCTGATTCCCACGATCCCGCACGTAGCCAAGGTCGGCCAGGCGGTCGGCCAGCTCGTCCCTCGAAACCAGCTCATTCGAGGTTATGCGACACGCCACAGGCTCGATCTCGTAGGTGTTCGTCTGGCTTATGGCGTTCCGATAGAAGCGGAACCACGACGTGCGGAAGAGATCCTTATGGTGCGAGTAGACATGCCCGTCCTTAATGGCATAGAAGTAGAAGAGAAAGCGCCCGCCCTTGCGGAGCCTGCCGCTGCTTTCGAGAAAGTGATAGTAGTCATCGGGAGAGTCCCCTCGAATGTAGCCAATCACGAACGATTCGCCACCATGCCCGTAGGAGTCGCTATCCGTCTTGCCCGCGCTTGGAGGCTCAGCCACAACCATTTCGGTGAAGTAGCTCAGCCGGTTCAGCCGCGTATTGCTTGCCGTGTTCTCGCCGATGACCTTCTCTATGAAATCGCGCAACGCATTCTCTGCCGTCCTGCTGATGCTCGGCTTCATGGCGAAAGCGCCGACACCCGGCAAAATCTCCTCGAAGAGCCGGAATTGGCCCTTCTCGCCCGTTTCGCCCGACCCCGGATAAAGCACGTAGCTGCCAACCGTGCGCCGTATCGCGTCGTTGTACGTGTGCATCTTCAGCAGGTCACCGCGCTTGTAGGTGTTCGTGGTGGAGGCCGCCTTCTCCTCGTTAAGTTCCTCGCGCTCTGCCTCCTCGGTGCCCACATCCTTGCCGACAAGCCCCGTCAAGTCGGTGATGCGGTACTTGGCGTCGAAGTGGACGAATGCAACAGCTCCATCTTGCACTGCGGCTCGCTCGTTTGTATAAGCATCCGGGAATATCGCGAGCGTGTAGTCGGGTCTGAACGGTCTCGAGTACGAACCCTCGTAACGAGTGGCATGAAAGTCACGGGGCGAGAAGGTGCGGTTGTAGTAGAGGTTTACCTTCGCGCCGCACTGCGCAATCTGGAATGACTGGCAGGAGCGTACGCCCTGCTTGAGGGATATTGACAGCCCACCGTCGGGATTCGTCCCGATAAATGGGTGGTCATCGGTGCTTATCGGCTCGCACCCCTCGATCCCCCTTACGATGTCGTACAGCTCAAAGAAGATCCAGTACTCGTAGAGGAGGGCCACATTCTTCGATTCGCCCTCGTAGATGTCATCCTTGCCCTTCCAGTCGAGCTGCAGCGCCATATCGAGCATGGAATATGCGAAGAAGATCTGCGAGTATCCCTCGCGCTTCTGCAACACCTGGTTGTTCTGAGGCATCATCTGCAGGGTGCCGACATCGTCGAAGAAGGCGTCGCTGAGTATCGTATCCAGCATGGCGTGCAGCGCGGCGGCTTCGCGATAACACTCCGTCTGCCGAGTATCGCCCTTCTCGGCATCCAGGACAGTCATCAGAGAGGTGCAGATCCGGTCAATCTCATGCAGGGCAAATTTCACAAACCGATTGGCGGGCGTGTCGAGCAGGTCGTACTTGCGCGTGACGCTGACCATCTGGGGGAGGTAGACGCCTCCCGCATCGCCGCCGCAGTTCAAGCGCGTCCACATCCGGCTGTTCGAGAAGGGGTTCGTATAAAACCTCCGGGACGGCATGCCAGCCCCAACCGACCGCAGCTCGTCCTCGTGATCCAGCGTCCTATCAGGGTTCCTCTTTATCGCCTCGAAGAGGGCTTGGAGGTTCGGTTCGTAGCAGAACTGCCGCAGGAAGACGAACTGCTCAAGCAGCGTCTCGCGATTCTCGTCGGCTTGCTTGTAAACGTTCGACGTGGAGCCCGAGTAGTCAAGGAGCAGCGCAGCGCACCTTGCGGCAAGCTCCTCGGTGAGCTCGATGTAATCGTCTTCATAGCCAATCTTGAGCGGGACGACTTCGAACTGTAGCATCGGCGCATCAGCTTCCTCGCCGAATCGAATCCTCGAACGCCCGAGATAGTTCACGAACTGGAAGGTGACACTATTGCCGTTTCTGTCGCACCTGATATTCTTGCCTTCGTTTTGGAACGAGGCGCGAGGATGCAGGCCACCATCAGGGGTCCGCTCGTATTCGAGCACATAACATGTGGTTTCGTTGATTCGAAGCGTGGGACTCCCGTCAAGACCGTCCTTGACGGCGAAGGCTGGTGTTGAACCAGCGCCATTCTGGGATGCTTCCGGCTTGAGACCGAAACACGTCAGCCCGGTTAGCCCGGTCTGCTGTTCCTCGTCCCAATCGACTCGGTCATGCGCACCGCTCTGGTAGAGCCTGGCTATTGTTCTTCCATCCGCTGCAAAGCGGATTGCGCCGATGCTGCCGTCCATAGGCTAGATGAAGCTCGCATACTGCACGTTATCGAGTTTCGCTGCCATCTGGCTTATCTTAACGGAGCTCAGCTCGCCATCGCATATGTCTTTCAGGCTTTTAAGCAGATTGCCGATCTCACGCTTGTTACCATGGAGCTTCGGCAGCACCTTCTGGACAATCTGCTCATCGACAGAACGCTCGAGTTCGTAGTTCTCGCCGTCAAGCTCGTGCGCGGCATTAACGTACATTCGCACTTCGCGCACGGTGCGGAAGGCAAACTCATAGCCGCATTTCTCCAGCTCTTCATACAGCTTGCCGAACTTCTCGAAGATGGCGTTAGCATCATCTTCGCTGATGTAATTGGCTCCCTCCCATATGTCCTTGGCGAGACGCAGAAAAGCCTGGGGGACGCCGGAAGCTGCGACGGCAACGTCCGGCGCATCCTCGATGGCTTTGAACCCTGCGAGGACTTCGGCCTTCGACGGCTTGAACTCTATGACGTTTGCCCTGTCGAGCACCTTGGGGCTAAACATGTAAGTGGTCTCATCGATGTTCACGGTGCCGACAACGAACAGGTTCTGCGGATAGGGCAGCCTGTCAGCACCGCCATCGCCGTACCCATCAAGCACGATGAGGTTATCCTCGCCGATGGTCTCCATGTGGCTGAGGAAGTCTGAGAAATACCGCTCGACATGGCTCAGGTTCATCTCGTCGAGGATGAGGAAATACGGAACCTCGGGGTTAGCGTTGGCCCGTTCGATGAGTCTCAGTATGCCGGTCTCTTCGTACGCGCCTTTGCCGCCGTCTGCAATCGGGTTGAAGAAGCCCAGCACCTTGGTGTTGTCGGTCCAGTCGGCACCGACCGGGACGAGCAACCAGTTTGGCTCCCCGTCTTCATCCAAGACCTCAAGGTACTTTGCAAAACGCTTGGAAATCCGCGTCTTGCCTGTTCCGCTGTTGCCAGCAAGGATGACAAAGGGCTTTGCCAGTAGTGACGTGATGTAGCGCCTGGAGAAGTCGGTTTTAAATTCAGCTGGAAGGTTGTTTAGCTGAAAAGTCCTCTTCTCTCTGCTTGATGCTTTCGATGAATTCTTTGCAGCAAGGTCGATTAGTTGATGCATTGCGGGCAGCACGTCATCGCCTTGTTCGTAGTCGATGCCCTCTTCGGCAATCAATTGGCTCGCTATGAGGTTTCGCATGAACTCAGCCACGCTGTAATCAAACTCAAGTTTCCCTGCGTAAACGTCAGCGAAATACTTGAATGCCGTGGTCAGGCTACCAGCCCTCATCTTGCATCCGCGATTGCAAAGGGCAATAAGATCGTCAATTCTCGACTTGTAGTCGTAATCTATCGCACCCGAAAACTGCCCGTCTTTGTATCTGCTTCCAGTGGCGAAGAAGAGTTTCGTTAGCTCCAAGATATATGCATCTTCGGAGACGCCCACAGGCTTTACTTCGGCTGCATCCATCCAGAATGTCCTTTCCGCAAAACCGTCCTCTTGCAACGGCGATGAATCGTTTACTTTGCCCGTCACTGGCAACAACAGCAGTGCGGCAAACAAGTTGCCGACATTTGGACGCTTTGCCCCGTCTCCTTGTATTTGCACACGTACTTTTCCGCCTTTTTTTGCAACGGGATAACGCGTGCCAAGGGAGACAACTTGCCCAGTAGAGGGTACGACTACTTCCACGATGATTGCGTGTCCGATAATGTCAACTGCAGTCAGCGTAT
>CABRZC010000108.1 GCA_902475375.1 uncultured Collinsella sp.
TTTTTACTGAAAAAACAATCACCAACCAAACAGCACTATTAACAGCACTATTAATTGTTTGGCTCTTTGCTGTACAGCCATCTTTCGTATACGTCTCTCGTCTATCTCTCATCTCACGGTTGGAGACGAAAGGTATGCGGGAGTGGATAATTGGACGACATTTGGGCCTGCGACGGATTATTTCGTCCGAAAATCCACGCTCATTTGGCGGGACACGCGGGGCCCATGCCAATCCGCCGGCATCGTCTTCAGTTCGCTGCAGTGCCGCGGCCCCATATGGGTATACTCTCGGGGATTCGACTCGATTCGCCCCCGTTGGGGCGTCAAAGGAGACTGCATATGTCCACTACCTCAACCGACCCGCGCGCCGCTGCCGCCGCGCTGCTGGTGCCCGGTACCACCTGCCATGGTTTTGCCGTCGAGCGCTGCGAGACCGTGCCCGAGCTCGACTCGGACGCTTACGTGCTGCGCCATACCACCTCGGGCGCTCGCCTGCTGCACCTGGCGTGCAACGACGAAAACAAGGCCTTTGCCATTGGCTTTAAGACGCCGCCGGCCGATTCCACTGGCGTGTTCCATATTCTTGAGCACTCGGTGCTGTGCGGATCGGCCAAGTTCCCCGTCAAGGAGCCGTTCGTGGACCTGATCAAGAGCTCCATGCAGACGTTCCTCAACGCCATGACCTACCCCGACAAGACTATCTACCCCGTTGCCACCACCAACGAGCAGGACCTGTACAACCTGATGGACGTGTACCTGGACGCGGTGTTCAACCCGGCCATCTATACCAAGCCCACCATTTTTGAGCAGGAGGGCTGGCACTACGAGCTGGACCTGCCGGAGGGCGCTGGCGGCGACGGCAGCGCCGCCAGCCTGCGCGAGGGCACGCTGCGCTATAACGGTGTAGTGTTCAACGAGATGAAGGGCGCGCTGTCCGACCCCATGAGCGTGCTGGACGACGCCGTCAACGCCGCGCTCTATCCCGACACCGCCTATGCGCACGAGAGCGGCGGCGACCCACGCGCGATTCCCGCGCTCACCTACGAGCAGTTCCTGGATACGCACGCGCGCCACTACAATCCTTCCAACTCTTATATAACGCTCTACGGCGACCTAGATGTGGACCGCGCGCTGGCGTTTTTGGACGAGCGTTATCTGTCGCAGCCGAGCGCTGCGAGCCGCCGCATGGACGCTGCCGTTGCCGCCGGCGAGGACCCGTCCGCGCTGGCACCCAATCCGCTGGGCGTGCAGACGCCCGTGACCTGCGAGTACAAGCGCGTCGAGATGGCCACCACGCCCGAGAACGCCCTGGTGGGCCTGGGCCTTGTGCTGGGTAGCGCGCTCGACCGCAAGCGCACGATCGCAGCGGACATCCTGTTCGAGGCGCTGCTTGGCTCCAACGAGGCGCCTGTTAAGAAGGCCATTCTGGCCGCCGGCCTGGGCGGCAACGTGGTGAGCTACACCGCGGCCGAGTGCCTGCAGCCCTACGAGCTCATCATGCTGCAAAACGCGCAGCCCGGTGTGGCACGCGAGCTGCGCCGCGTGTTCCAGGACGCCTGCCGCGACCTGTGTGAGCACGGCGTTCCGCGCGAGCGCCTGGAAGCTATCATCAGCAGCAACGAATACGACCTGCGCCAGCGCGACTACGGCATCGCCGACGGCGTGGCCATTGCGTGCGACGCGCTGAGCACCTGGCTCTACGATGACGACGCCGCGACGCTGGCGCTCAAGTATGGCCCGGTGTACGAGGAGCTGCGCGGCGAGCTGGACGGCAGCTACTTTGAGGACCTGCTGCGCGAGCTGGTGCTGGAGAACAACCACATGGCGCTGGTCGAGCTGGTGCCGGTGGACGCCGGTGCCGGATCGGAAGGCGCCGAGGCGGCAGAGCTTGCCGCCAAGCGCGACGCCATGACCGATGCCGAGCTTGCCGATGTGGTCGAGCGCACAGCCGCGCTGCGTGCCGCGCAGGAGGCAGAGGACACGCCCGAGGACAAGGCCACGCTGCCGCGCCTGCGTGTATCCGACATTGGCGAGGCACGCCCCGAGCCGCCGCTGGTCGTAGACACGACCACGCCCATCCCCTGTCTGCGCCACGGCATC
Organism: uncultured Collinsella sp.; assembly: GCA_902475375.1. Lineage (GTDB taxonomy): Bacteria > Actinomycetota > Coriobacteriia > Coriobacteriales > Coriobacteriaceae > Collinsella. The sequence continues at coordinate 2,101 of CABRZC010000108.1, forward strand.
CCCACCAACCGTCTGGCCTACGCCATGCAGTATTTCGACCTAAGCTGCGTCGCGTTTGAGGACTTGCCCTATGTGACGCTGCTCTGCCGCCTGCTCAAGCAGCTGCCCACGCGCGAGCATTCGGCCGAGGAACTCGACAACCTTATCGCCGGCAAGCTGGGCTTTTTGAGCTTTACGACCGAGGTCATGACGCAGCCCGACGTGGACGGCGCGCGCCCCTACCTGCTGGTGAGCGCCGGCGCCCTGTCCGAGAAGATCGACGCGCTGGCGAGCCTGCCGCGCGAGGTGTGGTCGCAGAGCCTGTTGCTCGAGGCCGACGCCGACCGCGTGCGCGACGTACTCACGCAGATTCGCATTGGGCTTGAGCAGGGCTTTATCAACAATGGACATTCGGCGGCGTTGGGCCGCGCGATGAGCTACAGCTCGCCTTCGGCCGTGGTACGCGAGCAGCTTTCGGGCGTGGACTTCTACCTGTTCCTGCGCGATCTGCTCGAGCACTTTGACGAGCGACTGGACAATCTGCGCGCCAAGCTTGCCGAGCTGGCAGACCGCATCTTTGTGGCCGACGGCTGCCTGGCGAGCTTTACCGGCAGCGATGAGGACTTTGACGCGTACTGGGATGCCGCGGGCGACCTGGGGCTTGGCGCAGGCGACGGCGCCGATGCCGGCCGCAACGTGCTCGTGGTGCCGACGCCGCGCGACCGTCACGAGGCTTTCGTCATCCCCAGCGACATTTGCTTTGCGGCAAGCGCGTGCGACCCGCGTCGCTTGGGGCTCGGCGTGACGGGCGCCTGGGCGGTTGCCGCCAACGCGCTCTCCTACGACTACCTGTGGAACGAGATCCGTGTGAAGGGCGGCGCATACGGTTGCGGATTCCGCGCGGCCGGCGAGCGCCAGGCGGCGTTCTACACCTACCGCGACCCGGCAATCGACCCCTCGATTGAGCGCGTGGAACGCGCAGGCGCATGGCTCGGCAGCTTTGAGCCCGACGAGGCCGCCTTTGAGGGCTTTATCGTGAGCTGTGTGAGCGGCATGGACGCGCCGGTGAAGCCCTACGCGCTCACCAAGCGCCGCAACACGACCTACCTGGCCGGGCTCGATCCGCACGCGCGCGAGGAGCGTCGCGCCCAGATGCTCGCCGCCACGCCCGGTGAGCTGCGCTCGCTCGGCGCCGACGTGACGCGCATCGCAGCTGAGTCGCCGACCTGCGTCTTTGGCGGCCGAGACGTCATCGCCAAGAGCAACGCCAACTTCAACATAGTCGACCTGCTCGCCTAACGCACCAAAGGTAGATTTTTGGGACATGCCTAAAAATCTACCTTTTTTCTGCGGCTTGGACGGGGCGGCGCAGCCCACTGCGGCGGTTTGTCTCGATCTGTAACATCTAGACGGCAATATCGGCTCCAGATGTTACAGATCGAGACGTTCCCGAACGGCACCAGCTCTTTGTCTCGATCTGTAACAGCTAGGCCCATTTATGCCGAGTTACTGTTACAGATCGAGACAAACCGCCGCAGACACCCGCCCTTCAGCAAAAACCACCCAAAGGTGCCTGTCCCCTTTGGGTGGTTTGCGAGTGGGCTGTTACTTGATGAACGGGTTCAGCCTTGCCGCCAGCGGATCGAGCTTGTACATGGTTGCAAAGCACTCACGACCATAATCGGAGTCATTGTTCCAGCTACCCTGGTCGACGTCGTACTCTGCATCCAGACGAATCCACTCCTCCGGCTTGTTCTTCTCGTGCTTGCTGCAGAAGTAGCGCTGGTACTCGACCTCGTGCTCAAACTCGAACTCGGCATCCGAACCGCGGCCGGCATACTCGTCGACCGACGTCAGGTTGCCGTGGTCGTCGTAGTAAAACTCCGCATAGCCGCCGCGCTCGGAATCGATCCTGTCGAGCTTTCCGTCGCTGTACGAATAATCCACCGCGGCATACGAGTTCAGCGAGCCGTAATCGTTGCCGTGCGAGTCGTAGGCCACAGGCGAGATACGCGAAATGTTGCCGTCCTTGTCATACTCGTAGCCAGCGGTGATCGTCCACCTGGTGCCCACGGTGTCGCCCTGACAGTCCAGCGTAAAGGACGTCACGCGATCCTTGTCGTATCCGTACGAATACACGACCGTCCGAGGATTGCCCGGGCTGGTATCGGTGTCGGTCACCATGTTGCCGTCCTGGTAGACATATGTGCTCGCACTCTCGCCGTAACCCGCATGGGTCGTCTTGTTGATCAGGTTTCCGTCCGCGTCGTAGGTAAACGTCGTGGTGCTCGACGAATCGCTAATGTCGGCATCGCAGTCGATGCGCGTGACGTTACCGTCAGCGTCGTACGTAAACGTGTTGACGTTCTCGTAACCGCCCGCCAGATCTTCCTCAATCTCAGAGATACGATGCGACTCATCGTGCTCGACGCTGTAGCTTACGCCGCCACCTTGCTTGACGGCAGACGTGAAGCCCGTGACGTAACCGTTCTCGTCACGCTCGATCTCGTAGATATCGCCGTACGCATCGCTCTTATCGGTGCCTTCATAGGACATCGGCAGCCACAGCTCGTCAAGCTGTGTGTCCTTAATGCCGGTAATCTTCGTATCCTGCGGCAGCGCCAACGTGGCGAGCTTCTTTTTGCCCGAAAAATCGATGCTTATAAGGTTTTCGGCATTTTTGAGGTCGAGCTTCTCGATGTCGTCGCAACCGTCCAGATTAACGACGGTGACATTACTCGCCGAGTTAAGCTCGACGGTCTTAAGGTCGCCGCAGCCCGAAAGATCCAGGTTGACGAGTTTGTCCCCGCCATTTTCCACACTGGTAACGTTGGGGAACACCTTGCCCAGGCCCTGCGTCGACGTGATGCCGTCCAGCTCGACCGACGTCACCGCCTTGGCCTCGTCGCGTGAGATGCGGCCGTCACCGTTAGTGTCGTACTTGGTCGAGACAAGCGCACGCATGCCGCTGTCCGGGAAGGTTTTCTCGTCAATTGGGGTGGTCGCGATCTGGGTAAAGTAGAACAGCGCGCCACCGCCGACACCCGCCGCCACGGCAAGCACCGCGGCAAGGGCGATGAGGGACTTCTTGGAACGCTTGCGCCGCACGGGCACGTATTGCTGCGTGGCAGGCTGGGGTTGCTGCGTGGACGTGACCTGGTCGGGTGCTACGGGTGCGCCGCATACGGGGCAAAAGAGGGCGTCGTCGACAAGCGGCATGCCACACGAGCGACAAAACATGGCGGGCTCCTTTCGGTTCATTCCTTCCACCATGAAGGTAAACCCAAAAATGCAGCCCTTGTTGCGCAACATTCAGCCCAAACCACCGCAAAGGAGCGCAGTTCACAGGTGCCTTTGTGTTGGTTCGAACACTTGTTCTATACGTACACATGTTCTATAGTAAGGGTGCTTGCATCAGACTTAAATTGCAACTAGGATATAGTTGCAGAATGTGAGGCGGGATGACTCGGACCGATAAACTCATCGCCCAACTGCTTAGCTGCCCTTCGACGTATCGGTATACCGATTTCTTAAAAGTCATGGCTTCATATGGCTTTGAAATGGACAACAAAGGCAAGACATCCGGATCGCGCGTTCGCTTCTACAGGCCATCAGATGGCAGGATGTTCGTAATGCACGCACCACATCCATCTGACGAATTGACAGCGGGGACCATTCGAAACATCGTTCGATTTCTGCAAGATGTCGGAGGTAGTCATGAGTAACGTTTTGGCATACAAGGGTTATTTCGCCCCAGTCGAGTTCGATGCCGAACAGCATGTGCTAACAGGTATGGTCACCGGCATTAGGGACGCAATCGTATTTGAAGGCTCCACGGCTGAAGAAGTGGAGCAATGCTTCCACGAAGCCGTCGACGATTACCTTGAGTTTTGCGCCGAGAAGGGTAAGGAACCCGAGCGGGCTTTTAAGGGCTCGTTCAACGTAAGAACGGGCTCTGAGCTCCACAAGCAAGCAGCGCTGGCAGCGGCAAAGAAGGGTGAGTCACTCAATAAGTTTGTGACTGAAGCAATCGCTGCGGCGTTGTAGCGTTTACGCAAACGTCAAAAGCACCACAAAGGGGACAGGCCCCTTTGTGGTGCTTTT
>CABRZC010000109.1 GCA_902475375.1 uncultured Collinsella sp.
GCGTCGTAGCCCTCGTCGGCGACCTTGTCGGCGAGCGCGGTCATCTTCTTGCCGGTCTCGTAGAGCGCCTTGCCGTCCTCGAGGTAGCCCTCCTGGTCGAAATGCATGATCTCGATCTTCTCGGTTTCCTTCATTTGTCTCTCCTTTCTGGGGTTGTCTCCACATCCCCCATGCCAACGGGCATCAAAACCCGCTTACATTCCGTAACACTCGGCCGCTTTGGCCTTAAGCGCATTGACTGACTCTTCGTAGCCCTCCGCCTTAACCTCCATCTGTTTGGAGACGGCATCGAGATACGGGTGTACGTCCCATGACTTCAGACGCTCGGCGATTATGGCCGCAATCGTCTGGAAGAACACAAGATTGGGAATTGCGCTGAGCAGCGGAGCCACCTGAGGCACCGCAACCTCGTGAGCCCTACCCCTGGGATGGGCCGTGAGCAGCACCGTTTTTGTCGTAACGTTCGATAGCGCATCGGCGATATTCGCAAGACGCTCCGACCCCTGCGGATCGTCGACGATAAACACGTGGTAGCCTGGGGTTATCTGCATCTCGGGACCGTGGACGAACTCCTCGCCCTCGTGATGCATGGCAGGAATCTTGATGGTCTCGCTCAGCTTGAGGGCCGCTTCTTCGGCAACGCCATAGTTGGGGCCGTTGCCGACGACCATGGCGGGCATGTGCTCAGAAAGCTCGAGCATGTGGTCTTGGACATATGCCTCGGCGATCTTGCACATCACGGCATTGGCCTGGATAGCCTCGCGCAGGTCGTCAAGACGCTGGGCAACGCCCTTGGCGTCAATCGTTCCGCGCGCCTGGCCGCCGTAAATACCAAAGAGCACCAGGTACTCAACGAGAACCTCGACGCCCAGAGTCACAAAGTCCACCGACTCGACACCCACACCGTAGTCAAGAACGATGTCAGCGTGTTCCTTGATGGGTGCCTCGACGTTTGCCGTGAGCGCAACTGCAGCCATATCGTGCGCGCGCATGTAATCAAGAGCCGCGATCGTATTGGTCGAATAGCCGCTCTGCGAAACGGCAATGTTGAGCGCATGCTGCGGATAGGTGTGCTCAAAATCGACGAAGGCCTCGGGCGTCACAACGGACACCTGCATTTGCAGGGTATCTTGCAGGTAATCGCGGGCGCAATCGGCGGCATGGCGCGACGAACCCGAAGCAACGATGCGCAGCGCGTCAAAAGAACCGGACTGGAAAATATCAACGAGCTGCGCTACCAGCTCAGACGAACGCTCGAGGTTCTCTCCCATACGCACATGGGCAAGCTGAACGTAATCGAGCATCTTCATCGTCTCACCTCGTAACAAATCATTAGTATTTGATACCAATCACAGTTACAGGTTACGGCTTTTTGATACCTCTTTGTCGATTAATTTATCCCCATCGGCGAACGGTTGATTTTGAGCCATGTAAGGTTGTATATGCAGTTTGCTCAACGAATCAAAATTCCGTCAGCTTTTCAGCCCGTTATGCTAAAAACCAGCTAGTACGTATAGGTATATCCACCCGCATCACCGCGGTTAAACGACTTGACGTACTCGATTGCCTGGCCGCTCGCATCGAAGCTCACGCACTCAAGCGTCAAGGCAAGATCGCCCTGCTCCAGTCCAAGCAGACCGGCATCTCGCGCGCCCAGCGCTTCGATATCGAGCTTTTCCTGTGCCATGACCGGCTTTCGGCCCAACATCTCATAGGTCTCGTACAAACTGAAGACCGACACGTCAATATCTTCGATTGTGGGAAACAGCAGGCACGGGATGAACGCCATCTCAATCGATACGGGATCGCCGTTGACGCAGTTCAAACGCCGAATCGAATACAGTAAATCGTCCTCGGCAATGCCAAACAGGTTGGCATAATATGGACCCGCATAACGCTTGGAACGCGCGAGGATGCGGACGGACGGCTCGCCGCCCGAAGCACGAACTGATTCGCGAAAGCCTCCCGTTCGCTCGTAGGCAACGGGCACTTTCTGTGCCACAAACGCGCCCTTTCCGCGGACGCGTCGAATCTGCCCACGCCGAACCAGCTCATCGACAGCGCTTCGGATGGTCAAGCGCGTCGTACCAAATTCCTCGGCGAGGTCTTTTTCGGACGGAATCATGGAACCCGTGGGATATATACCGCGCTCGATACGCTCCTCGATGCGGCGTCGAATGCGCATATAAACCGGGGCGGCATCTACTGTTTCAGCCATTGTTCACCTGCCACGCTCCTCATGCCGTTCTTCTCGCCGTTATCGGCAAAGCGGAACTTTGTGGGCAAAATCACCGATTTGCAATGCTCCACAAAACGCATGTCCTTATCAAATTCTATCGTGCTCTCATAGAACACCGGCGTTCCCTCTTCTTGCTGGAGCAACTCGGCCTCTTCGGCGTTCAAACGCGAGATGGAGATATGCTCACGTCCATGCTCAACGCGCACGCCGCCTTCTTTGAGCAAGACATCGTAAAGGCTCTCACACTCAAAATCGTGATCGGGAAGCGAGGGGCACAGGGACAGGTTAACGTGAGCCGTCTCAATTGACGCCGGCTCGCCCTCAATAAGTCGAACACGCTGCATGCGGAGCAAAGGAGCGCCTACAGCAACCCCAAGCTTGTCGGCAAGCGCCTCATCCGCCTCGATGGCCCCGGTGGAAACCAGACGAGAAGAGGGGTGCAGGCCGGCAGTCCGCACAGCATCGGAGAAGTTATACGTTTCCTGAAAGATATTGAGCGGTTTGGGAGGACACACATACGTACCCGATCCGCGACGGCTCTCGAGCGTTCCACACGAGATGAGCCGCGTGATACCGGCGCGCAACGCCGTACGCGAAACGCCAATCTCTTCGCACAGCACGCGCTCGGCCGGCAGGCGATCGCCGCCGGCAAGCTGATGGTGCTGGATATACCAAAGAATCCCCTCAACAGCACGATCTTTGGGGGGAATTGCATAAGATTCGCCTGCCATTGCACAGACTCCTCGTTCAGAAACGTATGTCGCCAAAATTAGGCCAGACCATCCATGGCATCAAATTCGGCCTTGATCTTCTCGGCGACATTCCGATACGACTTATACAGGCTTGAATCGCGTTTGACTTCATCGGTCATAACGGGAATCTCTAGTTTGGAAACCTCGTCTTTTCCCGTCTGAACCGCCACAACAACGCCCATACCAAGACACATATTACGCTTGGCTGCGTTCATTTTTGCCGCCTTAGCGGGATTTGCCAGAATACGCTGGGCAAATTCCTGTTTAGAGACCGCTTCATCGGCCTCCGGATCGCCCGCCTCGGCTACTTCGCACTGAAGCACGTCCGCATAGTCAAAAATCTTCGGCTCGCCGCCGCGCTGATGCACGGCCCACTTGCGGCGCGTGGCATCCTGATAGATAGCCGGCAAAAATGTAAACCGCGGCGGGTCCAAAATCGTATCCGTGATGGTAAACACATCGGGATCAAAGGCATCCTGCGGGTTTTTCTTCTTGAACAGCCCCATATCAGCCTCCCGTACTAGCATTAAACAACTCAAGCTGAATATAGCACCAATTTCAAGCCGCCGCTTTACCGTATCGGTGCGCGGCATCTATGGCTCGCCCAGCGGAAAAGTTCACGGACGAGGGCCGGGGTGCCTGCTTTGTTTTGAGAAGTGGGCTCCGCGAACTTCTCAAAACAAAGTATGCCTCCCCGGCCCCGCCGGCAAATAGCGGACACTCCGCATGCAATCTATGCAAACAAACAAGTGCGCTTAGCTATATTCGGTAAGGTCAAGCACACTGCCCTTCACGATAAGCGCCGGCTCCAGAACGACCTCTTCGGCACGTCTACCGCCCCTACCGGCAAGACGCTTGGACATGCAGCCAAAAGCATGCTCCGCAAGGACACCAGGATCCTGCTCAATCGCGGTCAGCGCCGGCTCAAAGAGAACGTCGGCCGCCGAGTTGTCATAGCTCACCACCGAGATATCGCCCGGGATGCTCTTCCCCATCTCGTGCAAGCGCTTGAGCAGACCGAGGGCAATGTTGTCCGAGCTTGCGAACACGGCGGTGGCATCGGTTGCAAGCACCGCCTCCGAGGCCTCGTATGCGCTCGGAATGTAGTACTCGCTCTCAAACTCCAGGCGCGCGTCGATGGGCAGTCCCACCTCGCGCAGCGCGCGCTCGTAACCGGCAAGTCGTTTGCGGCCCGTATTGGAGCGACGCGCGTTAACCAAACAGGCGATGCGGCGATGACCCTGCTCAATCAGATACCGCGTGGCCATGTAGCCGCCCATCTCGTGGTCGAACATCACCTTGTCGCACTCGAGGCCCTCAATGGCGCGGTCGACCATCACGGCAGGGATGGGCAGATGGCTCACTTCCTCGCGCAGGGCGCGATCGTCGGAGAACTCGTCACCCACTACCAGAAAGACGCCGTCGACGCCGCGCGTCACCAGCTGGCGCAGCAGTTCCAAATCGTCATCGGCGCTTCCACCCGAGCTGGTAATAAAGAGCGCGTAACCGTCCTCGCGGCAGCGCTTTTCCAAACTGCCGGCGAGCGAGGCAAAAAAGCGGCTCTCGATATTGGGAACGATAAGGCCCAGTGTGCGCGACTCGCGCATGACCAGGCTACGCGCGATCTGGTTAGGAACATAGTGGTTGCGCGCCGCAACCTCCTTGATAAGCTTGCGGTTTTCTTCTGAAATGCGACAGGGCCGATTATTGAGAACAAGCGAGACCGACGAAGGGGAAAGCCCCACCTCCTGGGCGATCTGCTTGAGGGTGACTTTGTTGGCCATCTCGCTCCTTCCGGGTTTACGCGCAATCTCTTGAAAGTATAGCGACTGCCCCTCTACCTCGATGATAAACACTTTACCAATCCGGTGGACGGCTGTTTTATCGCCGCCAGCGCACCAAATCCGTCCAGGTGGGGTATATTGCAAACGATTGATGACAACAACCACCAAAAGGCGGATATTCGTATGCACGAGAACGACTTTTTTAACGAGGACCTGCTCTGCGCGCTCGCCGGCGTTGCCGGCGAGGACAACGTACTCATGAGCGAGCCCATGCGCGAGCACACCACGTTTAAGATCGGCGGCCCGGCCGATGTCTTTGTCACGCCCGATACCGAGCAGGGACTCGTCGCCACGCTTGACACCTGCTACCGCTGCGATCTGCCGCTCACCATCGTGGGCAACGGCTCTGACCTACTCGTCGGTGACAAGGGTATCCGCGGTGTCGTCGTAGCGCTGGGCAAGGGCCTCTCCGACATTACGGTCAACGGCACGCACGTCACGGCGGCAGCCGGCGCCTTGCTTTCCGATGTCGCCACGACTGCCGCCGAAGCCTGCCTCACCGGCATGGAGCCCATCTCGGGTATCCCCGGATCGGTCGGCGGCGCCTGCTACATGAACGCCGGTGCCTACGGTGCCTGTATGGCCGATGTGCTGGAGTCCGTGCGTGTCTACAAGCCCGCTCGCATGCTCGACGACGGCACCCGCGGCAGCGGCAATATCATCGAGTTCGATGTCGATGAGCTTAACCTGGGCTATCGCAAGAGCCGCATCGCTGACGACGGCTTTATCGTGCTTTCGGCCACTTTCAATCTCGCCCCGGGCAACGCTGCGATGATCAAGGCCGACATGGACGACTATCGCCAGCGCCGCGAGGACAAGCAGCCGCTCGATATGCCGAGCGCCGGCTCCACCTTCAAGCGCCCCGAGGGCCACTTTGCCGGCAAGCTCATCATGGACGCCGGCCTGCGCGGCCACGCCGTCGGCGGCGCCCAGGTGAGCGAAAAACACTGCGGCTTCATCGTCAACGCCGACCACGCCACCGCAGCCGACGTCGACAAACTCATCCGCCACATCCAAGCAACCGTCAAAGACCAATTCGACGTAGACCTAGAACCCGAAGTCCACCGAGTCGGCGAATTTTTATAGCCTGCCCACCGCGATCCACTTTAATTAATAACGGGACAAGTGATCTAGCTCACTTGTCCCGTTATCATTTATTTGCGAAGAACATCGGCTAGCCGCAGGATTGAAATCATCGACCGATA
>CABRZC010000110.1 GCA_902475375.1 uncultured Collinsella sp.
CAAGAAGCCGGCCAAGGAGGGCATGCGTGAGATTACCGAGCTGGTTAAGATCCGCATGACCAACCTCAACTCTGTGGGCAAAGCAGAGTAACAGCAAGGGTACTCCGACTCGCTACATATCCCGGGGAGGGACGAGGGCTTAGTTCCCCAATCGTCCTCGGGCATGCAAAAAGCCTCGCTGCGCACTTCGTGCGGCGAGGCTTTTTGCCCCCTGCGGAAAGATTGGGGAACTAAGCCCTCGTCCCTCCCAGGTTGACCTACTCGAGGTCGTCGCCCTTGTGGCGTTAGGCGGAAAAATTGGAGCGTTAGGGCTGCTTTGTTGATGAGGGGTTAGTATGCCCGGGCTTGGTTGGGGAATGACTTGTTTAGGGAGGCTTGGAGCTTTTCGAACGATGCTCGCAAGTTGAGGCTCTGGTCGGTTGAGCGTTTGGCTTTTGTGGTGGGGGAGTCGAGGAGGCCGTTTCTCTGTGTCGGGGGGAAGGAGAAAAGGTCTGCATGTTTTAGGGATGGCTGCCGTGCTACGGCATTGGAAGAATGCATGCTTATGCGGCCTCCTCGATGTCCACCAAAAGGTTGCGCACGGGGTGTGCTGCTAGGTCCCGTGCGCTGGCAGTATTATGCCGCGGCTGCTGCAAAGAAGCGCTAAAGAAAGGCTTAACCTGGTTTGGTTTTACGATGAAACTGCAGGTCAGAAGTATCGAGTAACACTCTTGAAAGGTTTTGAGCTTAAGGACTTTCTAAGGTTTGTGGTGCGGATGTGGCTCGCCTGTGCGGGGCGTGTGGATGGTTCGTTCCTAGCGCTGCGGCTCTGCGGCGCGCACCTGCTCGATGACCTTTTCCATCGTGGCGTCGATGCGGTCTTTCTTGAGCTCGCATTCCCAGACGGTGATGGGCGTCCAGCCCATTTGGGTAAGTGCGTTGATGGCGGCTCGGTCGCGCTCGACGTTGCGACGAAACTTTGCCTCCCAAAACTCAACGTTGCGCTTGGGCTGGCTGGGGTTGCACTTGGGGCAGCGGTGCCAAAAGCAGCCGTTGACGAAGATGGCGATTTTGCGCCCGGGGAAGGCGATGTCGGGCTTTCCGGGCACCTTCCATTCCAGACGGTATCCCGTAAGGCCCGCGGCGCGCAGGCGCTGGCGTACGAGCAGCTCGGGCTTGGTGTTGGCGCGCTTGTTACCCTTCATGGACTTTTTGATGGCGGCGCGACGGCGCACCAGTTCGCGCTCGTCGGCGGAAAGGTCCGAGGTGTCGATGCCATCCAGCAGGCCAGGCTTGGGACGCTTTTTGCTGCGGCGCTTGGCTTTGCGCTTGGGTTTGGTGGCGGGCTCGTCGGTCATGGTGGCCTCGGCGTCGTTGGCAGTGCTGCTTGCCTCAAGCCGATCTTCCTTCAACTCAATCAGAGCATCGATAAGCCCTTTGTCGGCGGGCATCCATTCCACCGTGGCAAGCGAGGTGCGCGGAATCCAGCGGATATCGAGCTGGCGGTCGTGCTTCTGAGGCTCATCGGATTCATCGGCCAGCGAGCAGTAGTAGCACTCCATCGAGAGATGAAAATCGGGGTAGTCGTACTCAACGGTATAGAAATCACGCAGGTTGGTGACTTTGACCTGCAGCTCTTCCATGAGCTCGCGGCGTACGGCGTCCTCGGGCGTCTCGCCGCGCATGAGCTTGCCACCGGGGAACTCCCAAAGTCCCTGCATGTCGCCATAGCCGCGCTGCACGGCAAGCAGCTCATCGGATCCTTCCTTGCGAATGATCCCAGCGGCAACATGAACAGTCTTCAACAGGAGTCCTCTCTCAATATCAAGACGTGGCAGGCTAGCTACCCGTGCCTTACACAACGGTAAGGCAAGCGTAAGCCATATCGATGGTAGCCGACTCGTCTTCTTGCGACTATAGATGCCGTAGACTAATTGCAAGAAAGGACTCGGTATGCAAACCACGCACATGGCGACCCCGGTACTGGAGGTCGCGCATCTCGAAAAGGTATACGGAGCGCTAGGCAACGTGACCCGCGCGCTCAACGACGTCAGTTTTACCGTCAACCGCGGCGAATTTGTTGGCATCATGGGCGCTTCGGGCTCGGGCAAGTCGACCCTGCTCAACTGCGTGTCGACCATCGATAGCGCCACAAGTGGCACGATCCGCATCAACGGGCAGGACGTAACACGCATGAAGCAGGCTAAGCTCTCGCAGTTCCGCCGCGAGGAGCTCGGCTTTATCTTCCAGGACTCTAACCTGCTCGATACGCTCACGGCACGCGAGAACATCGCCCTGCCGCTCACCATCGCCCGCACAAACTCGGCAGAGATCTCGACCCGCGTGCAGGATGTGGCAGCGCGCCTGTCCATCAGTCAGGTGCTCGACAAGTATCCCTACCAGATGTCCGGCGGCCAGCAGCAGCGCGTTGCCGCGGCTCGCGCGCTCGTCACCGACCCCACCATGATCATGGCCGACGAGCCTACCGGCGCCCTCGACTCCAAAAGCGCCCGCCTGTTGCTCGAGAGCCTAGAGGCCCTCAACCGCCGCCTGCGCGCCACCGTGCTCATGGTCACGCACGACAGCTTTGCCGCCAGCTACACGAGCCGTGTGCTGTTTATCCGCGACGGCAAGATCTTCACCGAGCTGCGCCGCGGCGACACCGACCGCCGAGAGTTCTTCGACCGCATTATGGAGGTCGTTGCCATGATGGGCGGTGAGGGCTCCGATGCTCTGTAAACTCGCTTGGGGCAACGTCCGCCGCGCCGGCCGCGACTACCTCGTCTACCTTTTGACGCTCACCCTGGGCGTCACGGTCTTCTATGCCTTTAACACCATCTCGATGCAGGTCGACATCGCCGGAATCGATGAAGAGGGCTTGGCGCAGGTTATGGGCAGCATGCTCGGCGACCTGACGTACTTTTTGGCCGGTGTCATGGCCTTTTTGATGGTGTATGCCAATAACTTCATCATGAAACGCCGCAAGAAGGAGTTTGGCCTGTATCAGGTGCTCGGCATGGGGCGCGGACGCGTCGCCACGATCATGGCGCTCGAGACGGTGATTGTCTCGGTCGTGGCCTTTGTCGCCGGCATTGTGCTGGGTGTGGGACTCTCCCAGCTCATGACGTTCTTTACGGCCTCGCTTTTTAAGACACAGATCGCCAATTTCCACTTCTTTTTCTCGGTGCATGCGTTCAACCTGACCCTTGTCTGCATGCTCGTGATGTTCGTACTCACGTTACTGCTGAACCTTCGCGCCGTGCGTCGTACCAAACTCATCGAGCTTATGGGTGCCGAGCGTCGCAACGAGAGTATCAAGACGCGCAACCCCTGGATTGCGATTGCCATCTTTGCCGTGGGCGTGGTGCTTGTGGGCGTGGCCTATTACCGTCTGCTACGTGATGGGTTCCCGCTAACCGCGACGGACAGCAAGCTGCAAGAGGCCATGAACCAGTTTGGCATTACGACCGCTATGGTTACCGTGGGCACCTTTGCCCTGTTCTGGGGACTCTCGGGCATGCTCATCAAGCTGCTGCAGAGCCTGCGCGGCGTGTATTGGCGCGGCCTCAACATGTTTACCGTGCGCCAGCTTGCGGCCAAGGTCAACACGGTGTGCTTTTCGATGGGCGTCATCGCGATGCTCCTGTTTTTGGCCATCACCTCGGTGACGTGCGGTATGTCGATTGCCAATGTGATGAACGAAAACCTGGAGCGCTATAACCCTGTTGACGTGTCACAGACGTACATCTATTACACGCCCGAAACGCTTGATTACTACAAGGAGTATGTCAATCCGTCTGAGGCTGATCGCATGGTGCTGGTCGATGCAACGGTCGATTTGTACGCTGCATGGCACGGCGATCGTATCAATTCCGATAACGTTGCAGACGGTATTAAGGGCAAGTCGGCGGACAACAACGACGAGACCGGCAAGAAGGTGAGTATCGCCGATGTTGCCGGTGAGCATGTGCAGATCGATTCGTATCTGAGTTACCCGCTTGGCGGCTCGGGCCCCTCGGTGGTGGCGGGTGAGATGTGCAAGGCCATGGGCGAAAAGCTTCCCAAGGCGCTCGAGGGAAGCAACGCCGATGCGATGGGTCTGTTTGTGACGCCGGCGAGTCAGTACAACAAACTGCGCCAGATGATGGGCGAGGAGCCGGTGAGCATTGGCCGGGACCAGTACTTGCTTACGTGTGATATGGGCGGTGAGCTGGGCGACCTGTACACCAAGTATATGGCTGGCGGCCATGCCCTTACCTTGGGCGGGCATACGCTCAAGCCCGCTGGCGACAAGTCGGACGAGGATACGGCTGCCATCGCCAACTCGGCGATGGGCAGTAATCCGGGTACCGTCGTCGTTGCCGACGAGCTGTTGTCCCAACTTAATCTGCAGCCGTATTCCAGTAGCCTGCTCGTTAACTACAAACAGGGGATGGATACGACCGAGGCAGACGAGAGCATTAAATACACTTTGCTCGACAATCTGCTCGTTGACGGCAAGGAGCCGGGGTCATGGGGAGTCTTCATCACGCGTTCCGAGATGTATACGCAGGCGGCGCAGATGAACGGCATGATTAGCTATCTGGCCATCTACATTGGCTTTGTATTGGTTGTTGCATGCGCGGCGATTCTATCGATCCAGCAACTTTCCAACGTGGCCGACGGCAGCCGCAGCTATCGTGTGCTGGCACAGATCGGCTGTGACGACCGCCAGATTCGCCATTCGGTGATGGCGCAGCAAGCGGTATTCTTCCTGTTCCCGCTGGCAGTGGGCCTGGCACACTCCTTTGTGGCACTTAAGGTGATCATCGAGCTGGTGAGCATTTTCGGAAATATGAGCATCGGCGGCACCGTGGGCCTCACCTGTGCAATCTTCCTGGCAGCATACGGTGGCTACTTCCTGGTGACCTACCTCATGAGCGCTGGCATGGTGCAAGCTGCCATCGCCACCCGCTACAGCGAATAGGCGACCTAAAGCAAAACAATCGCAGGTTGAGCATAAGTCAGCGAAAGCGCCCCTAGGCGAGCAAGGTGACGTGAAAGAGGAGGGAAGCGTACTTCGGTACGCGACCGACGATTAAACGTCAGATTGCCGCCTAGGGGCGCTTGCAGCGTCGAGTCGTTACGCGGTTTGGTAAAACCGCGTAACCTTATCGCTTCCAGAAGTGGAGGATCAGCGTCGTGCGGTTTTGCTGCTCGGTTTTGACCAGGATGTTGTGGATGTGGGTCTTGACGGTGCCCACGGCAAGGAATAGCTCGTCAGCGATCTCTTGGTTCGATTTGCCCAGCACAACCAAACGCATGACTTCGGTCTCGCGGTTGGAGAGCTTGTAGGCGTTGCGATAGAAGGGCATCTGCTCTTCGATGTGTCGATCAAGATCGCTGACGTTCTTTTCCTCGGGTGCCTCCTGCATGCGAATCGAAAGTACGTGATAGGCATAGATAATCAGCAGAATTGCAAAGTAGCACGCAAAGATGTTCTCGCTAAAGTTGCGCTCGGACAGGTACAGCTGCAGCCAGGAGGGTGCCAGGATCATGGGAACAACAAGGATGTTGTAGAAATCCTCGGCAACGATGCACCCGACCAGAATGGCGCCGATAATGAGGTGCTTTCGTTGATTGTTGACGCGCGCCTTAAGCTCGACCTCTGTACTCTTATGAGCCGTCCAAAAGATATAGAGCCCCACAAATACAAGGAATACCTGACGTATCGTGTAGTAGAGCCATTGATGCATGGGGCCGTAGGGGACAGCGACAATGATCAGCAGCTCGCTCAGGAAGAACGTTGCGAGGGGAATAACAAACTGCTTTTTAGAATGTTTGTCGAGCAAGTCCATGGCGATGAGCCAAATAAAAGCTTGTGAAGCGGTTGCCACAAGGGTCCGCAACACAGACATGGTAATTGA
>CABRZC010000111.1 GCA_902475375.1 uncultured Collinsella sp.
TGCTGGGGGTGTGCTCAATGGCTCGTCAGACTAGAAGATTCCTTCATTCAGAATTGAAGCATGTGAGCAAATGGACGTACGCCTTAATCCTGGTAATTTATGCGTGCATGGTGGTATTGCAGCTTAATTCTTTCCCGATGTGGTTCTGTAGCCTCCGTGAGAACAGTTTCTTGGGCTTTTTCCCAGACCCGACGCTTCGGCTATCGGCAGAGGATGCCCTTCTATTTGGTAATGCAGAGGTTTTTCGCGGTCTGCTGTTCAACGTAGCCCCGTTGGCTCATGCATTGTTCTTTCCGTTCATCGCGGCTTGCATTGTGCCGCGCTTTGTCAGTTCGGGCTTTATTGAGGAACCGTGGGGGTTGTCAGAGGCTCGGGGAGGGAAGCGTGTGTGCGCTATCGTTGCGCGAGCGGTGCTGTCTTCTTTTGCCCTTTTGGGCGCGTTTATCCTGTCGAGTGTCGTTTTGTACTGTCTTAACTGCTCGATCGTTTTAGATGCTCAACAGTATTTCAACCTGAATATTTTTTGCTATCGACTTCTTCTGGCGAGTGTCGTCTGCCTTGCATACGTGGTCTCTTGCGTGATTGCCGTTTCCTATTTTGGGTCCGGCTTCGGTCCAATTGGCATGCTGCTGCTTGTCAACGTTGTAGCGATCTACATACAGCTCGGGGCCAACTCCATGCTTCCGCTTCCAGCCTCGATGCTCATGTGGATTTGTGGCGTGACCCCGTTGGGGAATGGTCAATGCGCCTCGATTCTAATTGACTGCCTAATCAACGTAGCAAGCGTTTTTGCCATTTGCTTTACCGTAGACCGATTGCAGTCGAGATTTCTTTGATAGTTTGTGAGGGATAAACATACCGAGCATACCAAATACGGGGGGCGGGCACCGTGGCTGGTGTCCGCCCCCCCCTGGCTTAGGAGGCTTTACCCTGAGTGGTTGGCGAGCTAGCGGGCCTGCTTTACCTTGGCCGCCGCCTCGACAAACGACTTCCACAGGTTAAAGTCGGTCTCGAGCGTCTTCCACGTATACTCAGGGTGCCATTGCACGCCCAGGCAGAACGGCTGGCCTTCGACTTCGATGCACTCGGGAACGCCGTCGGTTGCCTTGGCGACCAAGCGCGTGCTCTTACCCAGACGATCGACGCAGCAGTGATGTGCGGAGTTGGTCTGGATCAGCCTGTGCCCGCCAACCGCGCGCTCCAGCAGCGAGCCCGGCACGACCTCGACAGGATGCACAGGGTCGTTGAGCACGTGGGTATGGCGCCACTGCGTGCGGCCCTCGCGCGCGCCTAGGCTCGGCACGTCCATGCACAGGGTGCCGCCGGTGGCGACATTGAGCAGCTGCGTGCCTCGGCAGGTGGTAAAGAGCGGCTTCTTGGCGCGAAGTACCTCGTTAACCAGCTTAAACTCAAAACGGTCGCGAATCTCGCAGCACAGCGTGGGGTCGTAAGGACGCTCGTCGCCCCAGCGTTTGGGGTTGACGTCCGGGCCGCCGGGAATGGCGATGCCGTCAGCGATTTCCACGTAATGACGGATAACGTCGACGTCTTCGGTAATGGACATCTGCAGCGGCAGACCGCCGGCGGCAAGAATGGCGTCGACAAATACGCTCGCAATCTCCTCGTTGGGGGAGAGCGTCTCGCTCAAATAGGGCTTCGCTTCTTCCCAGCGTGGTGCTACCAGGATAAGCGGGCGGTCAGCGGGATCGACGTCGACGTGCGGAGTGTAGGACGATGAGGTGCGGGTTCCGATCATGGGTGCGGCTTTCGAATCCGGGTGGACATGGCACAGGGGTGGCGCGGGGCAAACGTTACTGATGAATTTGCCCGCGTGGCAATTGGGTTAGTGGCCCTTGATGGAGTTGAGGAAGTCCTGGGCGCGCTTGGTCTGGGGGTGGTCGAAGAACTCGTCGGGCGTGCCGGTTTCCACAATCTGGCCGTCGGCCATAAACACGACGCGGTCGGCTACGCGGCGGGCAAAGTTCATCTCGTGCGTGATGACGATCATCGTCATGCCCTGCTGGGCCAGACGGACCATGACCTCGAGCACCTCGTTGATCATCTCGGGATCGAGGGCACTCGTGGGCTCGTCAAAGAGCATGGCCTTGGGTTGCATGGCAAGCGAGCGGGCGATGGCTACGCGCTGTTGCTGGCCGCCCGAGAGCTGTGCGGGCACCTTATCGGCCTGCTCGGCCACGCCCACGCGGCCCAGCAGGTCCATGGCGCGCTCACGGGCTTCGTCCTTGGAGACGCCCAGCACATCAACCGGTCCCAGCATGACGTTCTGCAGTACGGTCATATGTGCGAACAGGTTGAACTGCTGAAACACCATGCCCAGCTCGGCGCGCATGCGGGCAAGATCCTTGCCTTCCTGCGGCAGGGGCTCGCCCTCGATGAGGATCTCGCCCGAGTCGATGGTTTCCAGGCGGTTGATGGTGCGGCACATGGTCGACTTGCCCGAGCCCGAGGGACCGATCACAACGACGACCTCGCCGCGGTCGACCGAGAGATTGATGTCGTTGAGGACGTGCAGATCGCCATAGTGCTTATCGACGTGTCTGAGCTCGATCAGCGGCTGATTGCCGGTGGAAGAGGTGCTCTGTGCCATGGTGCTCGGCTCCTTATGACTCGAAATGGCAAAGCGTTAGCGGATGATGGTCGCGCCGGTCTTGTGCGAAACGTAGACAGCGGCCTTGTTGATCGCGACGTTGATGAGGATGTAGATGACCGCGATAACCAGGTAGACCGACACGAGAGCATCGTAGTTGGTAATGAGCACGCGGGCATTTTGCATGAGGTCGGGGTAGCTCACCACATAGGCGACGGTGGTGTCTTTGACTACGACCACGAGCTGCGAAATCAACGACGGAATAATAAACCGAATCGCCTGCGGCAACACGATTTTAAAGGTGATTTTAGCCTTGGAGAGACCGAGTGCCTGGGCTGCCTCGACCTGACCGCGCGGCACGGCGTTGACGCCGGCGCGAAAGATCTCGGCGAGTACGCCAGCTGCGGCGAGCGCGACGGGAAGCGTGAGCATCCAAAAAGATGGCAGCGCGATCTTGTACTGGGGCAGCACCAAAAAGAAGAAGTAGATGAACAGCAGGCTCGGTACGCCGCGGAAGAAATCGGTGAGCACGCGGCAAACCAGCTGGAGCGGCTTAATGTCGCTGGTGCGGCCGAGCATAAGGGCTAAGCCCAGCACCAGTGCGATGGCGCCAGCGGTGAGTGCGACTTTAACAGTGCCCTCAAAGCCGGCAAGCAGGAACTTCCAGGTGGTGAGGTGCGTAAAGAAATACCAATAGTGGACCGAAAACTGGCCGGTCACATAGAAGCGCTGCAGTACCAGAGCGATGAGCGCGGCCACGGCAACAAGTGAGATGGCGGTGCCGACGCGAATCTTGGCGCGCATCTTGGGGCCGGGAGCCTCGTAGAGCGCATCGCGCATGGTGAGCGCGGAGGTGGAGTGCTTGCTCATCGGAGGATCCTCACCTTCTTATCGATATAGTTGCCAATGTGGCTCACCACGAAGGCTGTGCCCAGGTAGCCGAGCGCCGAGATAAAGAACGCGGCGACGCCGCCGAGCGAGCGCGTGTTGATATAGCTCACCACGCCGGTGAGCTCTTGCGGCTTAAGCGGCACCTGGCTGCCCAAGGCGGTAGTGAGCATGACGGCGATAAAGAGGTTAGTCATGGGTAATACGCTCGAGCGCAGCGCCTGCGGAATCACGATCTTGGCAAGGATGCGGTTAAAGCTCATGCCGAGCGAACGTGCGGCTTCCACCTGACCGACGCCGACGGTATTGATGCCGCTCATAAAGTTCTCGGAGCCAAAGGCCGAGCCCAAAAGGACCGTGGCGACGATAACGCAGGTGCGGTAGGGCAGGACGACCTTGAGCGGCGGCAGCGCGTAGACGACGATAATAAGCAGCGCGATGCCGGGGATGTTACGGAAGACCTGAACATACAGGTCGCCAAAGACGCGCAGCGGCTTGAGCGGCGACACGCGCATCACGGTGACGGCGACGGCCAGCACCATGGCGATGGCAAACGACTCAAGCGTCATGCCCCAGGTTGCTAGCAGCGCGTCGATATAGTTCTGGCCATAGAGCGACCAAAGCTCGGAGAGACTCATGCGGACCTCCCGCCGATAAGGAAAGGGGCTCCCGCTTGTACGGAAGCCCCGACAACTCAGTGAGGAAACAGTTTAGCGCAATAAAGCGCATCGTGCGTTTCCGTATGGTTTCGTAGCGGCCGTTACTAGGCTCGCTGCCTAGGCGCCGATCTCGGGCAGCTCGGGAACATTGGTGTCGCCCGTACGGTCGCCGATGCAGATCTGCCACAGCTCGGTCCAGGTGCCATCGTCCTCGATCTTCTTAAGGAAGTCGTTGACAAAGGCGACGCCGTCGGAATCGAGCGGTAGACCGATGCCATAGGGCTCCTTGCTGCCGAAGGGCTTGCCGGCGATCTTGTATTTACCGGGCTCGCGGACCAGGGCGCTCTGCTGCATGTTGTTATCGATGACGTAGGCGTCAACGCGACCCTGCTGGAGGGCCTGACGAGCCTCCTCGTCGGTCTTGAACTCCTGCTGGCTGGCCTTGGGAGCGAACTCCTCCAGGATGGCGGGGCCGTTGGAGCCGGACTGGACGGCGACGTTCTTGTCGGCCAGGTCGTCGACGCTCTTGATGTCGTCGTTGTCGGCGAGCACCAGGATGGCCTGCTGGGTGTAGTAGTAGGGACCGGCAAAGGATACGAGCTTCTTGCGCTCGTCAGTGATGGTGTAGGTGGCAAAGACAGCGTCGACCTGGCCGTTCTGCAGGACGGACTCGCGCGTGTCCGAGGTCACCTGGGTGATTTCGACCTTGTTCTCGCCCAGAATGTAGTTAGACAGGAGCTGTGCGATACCGGCGTCGAAGCCGCGGGTCTGACCGTCCTTCTCGTTGAGGAGGGAGAAGAGCGTGGAAGTCTGAACGCCACCGATCTTAAAGACCCCGGCGTCCTTGACGGCCGTCGCCCAGGTGCTGGCGGCGATGGCGTCGTCATCGGCCTTGGGGCCGTCGTTGACGAGCTTGTCGAATGCCTTGGCATCGAGCGTGGCGGAAACCTCGGTATCCTCGGAGCCCTTGGAGGAGCCGGCGGCGGAACCCTTGTCGGCCTCGGCGCTGGTGTCGGAGCAGCCGGCAAGACCAAGGCCGGCGACGGTTGCGAAGGTGGCGGCAACGAAGCCGCGGCGGTCGAGAACGACCTGCTGGGAGAGGTTCTTGCTCATGGTAGAACACCTTTCTCAATAAAATCCCTAGCGGTTGAGTAGAGTTATACCCTATCGCGCTCAAATGGGTCAACACGAAATAACTCAGAAACATACTTACCTTATGGGTTATTGTACCTACCAAAAAGGGACAGGTTTATTTTGGTAGGTTTTACCTGGGGAAACGTCGATTATTACGGCTGAGATAGCGTTTTGCCGACGGCATGATCGCTCGCGGCGGTCGCTATAATGGCGGCAACGCGACGCATATATAAGTAAGGAGATCGCGTATGAACGGCTATTCGTTTTTCGCACCGACCATGACTTAGAACCACCACAAAGGGGACAGGCACCTTTGTGGTGGTTCTTGCAGATGTGGCGGCCTGCCTCTCTGTTTTGTCTCAATCTGTAACAGGTAGACGAGGAAATGGGTTCTAGCTGTTACAGATCGAGATTATCTCTTCAGGGGGATTCGAATGTCTCGATCTGTAACATCTGGACGGCTAAAAGGTCTCTATCTGTTACAGATCGAGACAAAGGTTTGGGACTAAGACGTCTTATCTAGATCTGTAACAGTTAGACGGGAATTCGGAC
>CABRZC010000112.1 GCA_902475375.1 uncultured Collinsella sp.
CGGCATAGACCTTCTGGTCATGCCGTCCTCTTTGAATGACAAGTTGTCGCTCTGGTGGGCACGCAGCGTCAACTAGTTACGCGGTTTGGTAAAACCGCGTAACCCAACTAGAAGCGGTTGCCGCGGAAGCCGCCGCCGTTGCGGCCGCCACGGTCGCCACCGCGACCGCCACGGTCGTTACCACGGTTGCCGCCAAAGCCGCTACGGTTGCCACCGCGATCGCCATAGCCACCACGGTTGCCGCCAAAGCCGCCGCGACCGCCACGGTCGCCGCCACGGTCACCAAAACCGCCACGGCCGCCACGATCGCCACCGCGACCGCCGCGGTCGCCACCACGGCCACCACGATCGCCAAAGCCGCCGCGACCGCCACGGTCGCCGCCACGGCCACCACGGTCGTCACGGCCGCCGCGAGGACCGCGGTCCTCGTCCAGGCCCATGGCGACGAGCGGAGCGATAACCTTATCGAGAGCGGCCATCAGCTCGGTGGCCTCCTCGTAAGAAAGCTCGGGCAGGAGCTTCTCCTTCTTGTTGGCAAGCTCGACCAGGCCCTCAGCGGCATCCTCGGCAGCGAAGACAACAATCTTGCGCATATCGCCCTCGGCGTCGTCGATGCGGCCGACCAGATCGGCAGCCTCGGCCTCGGCCATCAGGCCATCGAGCTCACGGAGGCGCATGCCCAGCAGGTCGGACATTTCCTTCTGCTCCATCTTGGGCTTGAGGTCAAGAAGCTTGATGGCGCGCTCGATGTTCGCCATGCGCTCGGCCTTGGCCTCCTCCTCCTTGGAAATAGCAAAGCGACGGCTACGCAGCAGGCGGGCGGCCTTCTGCATCTTGTCCATCAGCTCTTCGTCATCGTAATCAACGGCGGCCTCGACAACCTCGGCCTCCTCCTCGGCGGAAACCTCGTCAGCAGCCTCAACCTCGGCAGCTTCGGTCTCCACGGTCTCGACTGCCTCGACCTCGGCAGCCATGGTCTCGTTCTCGGTCTCGTTCATGATCTCTTCGTTCTCGGACATGAGACTCCTTCTTGGCCCTCTCGGGCATCATCGCCCCATTCGCGGGGCCCGTCGCGCACTCTTTGCGCTTTAAACATTCATGCCTCTCGGCAAAACGTCCATTAGTTTATGGTGTCGCCATCCAATCTAGCTGCAGAATCTATGTGCACACATTAATGCGACATGTGCGACTCACGACGAGCGTACACCAGCGACACCGCGAACCCGACCACGGCAATTACAGCCGCCACACGCACGGCAGTTACAAATCCAATCGCCTGGGCAACGTCGGTCGCAGCGCCAGCGGCGCCGGCGGTCGCAGCAGAACTCGAGAGCAGACCGATAAACAGCGACGGGCCAAACGATGCGGCAATCATGTTCCACGTGTTGAGCAATGCCGTTCCGTGAGGATGCTCAGCGGCAGGTAGCGTCTCCAAGCCGGCAGTCTGCGAGGGGCTTAGCACCAAACCGACTCCGGCATACACCACAACGGTCAGCGCCACAACGACGCCGATGTTCATGCTTGCCGCCGTCATCGATATGGCAGTCTGCCCCACGGCAATCAGAGCAAAGCCAATCGGTAGCAGCGGCCATGCGCCACGGGCGTCCATCACTCGTCCGCCCACAATCGAGGTCACTGCGTTGCAGGCAATCGCCGGCAAAATGAGCAAGCCCGCAATAAGTGCGGTCATGCCGTATGCGCCCTCAAAATAGAGCGGCAACAAAACGCTCATCGAGAATGTCGTCATCATCGACACCACCACAAGCAGACACGCAGGCCAAAAACGAACGCTCGCCATGGGACGCACGTTAAGCACCGGATGCTCGAGCTTGAGCTGACGGGCCGCAAACAGGCCGAGCAGCACAACAGCGGCGAAGAACGTCACGATGCCGGCAATCAGATTGGTCGAGAACTCGCCTACGGAATACACAAATGCCGTAATGCCGGCGGCGAGTAAAACAACCGACAGAATATCGAGCGTGGTGTTCGAGCGCTCCCCGACATTCTGAACATGCTTTACGCCCGCCGCAGCGACCACAATGCCGCCCACCAGCGGCACTATGAACACCGCCCTCCAGCCAAACAACGTGCACATAAGACCGCTGATCACGGGTCCAAACGCCGGTCCCAGCGTAATGCAGGCACCGCCCAAGCTCAGATACAGACCGAGCTTCTCGGGCGGAGCGCAAGACAGCACAACGTTCATCATGAGCGGGAACAAGACGCCCGATCCCGCAGCCTGCAAAATACGACTTGGCAGCAAAACGCTAAACGACGGAGCGACCAGACACAGAACTTCGCCGGCGACCATGCATCCGCATGCGAAAAACAGCAGCTTGCGCGTCGAGAAACGGCCGGACAGGAAGGCCATGATGGCCGTAAAGATCGACGTCACGATCATGTAGCCCGAGACGAGCCACTGCGCCGTGGTGGCACTCACCGAAAAGGCTGCCATAATGTCGTGCAACGCCACGTTAATGATGTTCTCGTTAAACGCGGCAACAAAGGCTGCAATATACATAACGACGAGAATCGCCGCAGTGGCCGATGGCGTTGCTTGAACTTGTTGCTGAGATTTGCTCCCCATGCATTTCCTTCCTCTTGGAACGACAGTCGCATCGCCCCAGAGGAACAGTCCAGGGCGAAAAATGAGCCCTAGACTTACGCCAGACGCCGTACACGACGAATCTGGCAACATGGTCCAACGTTGAAAGATTGTAACGCGGACGCGCAGCTTTCCTTCCGCGCTATTATTAAAAGTCCACGAAAGCATAAGACATGAGGAGCCCGCCATGATTAAGCCCATCATGAAATCCGAGTTCTTTTTGCGCCTGCCTTCCGAAGACGCGGGACCCGACGATGCCGTGACCGGGCAGGATCTCCTGGATACACTCCACGAGCATGAGCACGAGTGCGTGGGGCTCGCCGCCAACATGATCGGTGTGCGCAAGCGCATCATCTGCGTAAAGGACGGCAACAGGACACTCCTGATGTACAACCCTCAAATTCTTGAGCAGGTCAATGCCTATCAGACGAGCGAAGGATGCCTCTCGCTGATCGGCGAGCGCCCCTGTACCCGCTATCGCCGCATTAAGGTTGAGTATTTGGACGAGAACTTCGTCCACCGCATCAAAAACTTCTCGGGCTACACCGCCGAGATCATCCAACACGAAATCGACCACTGCAACGGCGTCGTGGTTTAGGCCACCTGCCAAAATGAGGGTACCGGAGGCCTCCCTATGGATATCAGCCGCTTTGGCGAATTCGCCATCTTAGCCCAGTCACGCACGTTTCTTGATGCGGCGGAACTGCTTTTCATGTCGCAATCAACCCTCTCCAAGCACATCATGGCAATGGAGCGCGAACTCGGCTGCAAGCTCATCGATCGAAGCAAGCGCCACGTAACACTCACCGCGCAAGGTGAAGCGCTTCTCCCCTATGCTCAAAAAATTGCGACGCTTCAGCATCGCTATCTTGCCGCCATTCAAATAGGTGCAGGTGAGCCGCTCGAGCACCTCACCGTAGGTTCTATCCCCATTATGGCCCCTTATGGGATCACGGACGCCGTCATCGATTTTCAGCAGGCGAACCCCTCATATTCTGTCGAGCTCATCGAAGGCGAGGGCGACACACTCAAGCGCATGCTCCTGCACGAGGACATTGACCTGGCCTTCATCCGTGACAGCGGCGCCATCGAGCCGGAGTTCAAAAAGATTCCCTTTACGACCGACCGGCTCGTGGCCGTCCTTCCGCTCGACCATCCACTCGCCGAATGTGACACCGTCGAGATAGACGACCTTATCGACGAGAATTTCCTCATGCTTCCCCAAGGCTCGTTCGTAAGCGAGCTCGTCCTTTCCCTTTGTCGCGAAGCTGGATTTGGCCCACGTGTTACGTTCACCGGCAAACGAGCCGAGAACATCATCTCCCTTGTCGCGCGCGGCGCCGGCGTCTCATTCCTCATGCGCAAGCCGGCGGAATCGCTCGCCAGCGGAAAGGTAGCCCTGGTGCCGCTCGAGCCCGCGACGACCTCCGAGGTCAGGCTCTACCTCAAGCGAAACGCCGCGCACTCGCAGGCTGTCGTCTCGTTCATTGGCTTCCTCCCCTACCGTCAGCTCCTGCAGGGCGACCGTACGTCTTCCACCGCGGCACGACCGTCATAATCCCCGCTGCTCCACAACCGCAGACTTGTGTCCGCAAACACGCTGACAACGGCACAAAACACAAATATGCCTCGGGCGGCACGTCGCCGTCCGAGGCATATTTAGTTAAAGTGCGCAGACAGACTAGTCCACCGAGATGTTGAGCGCCTTACCGCCCTCGTCCTTCCTGGTACCGATCACCATAGCGGCGACAAGAGCCAGAACGAAAGCGACCACACCGGAGATGACAAGGCCGATAAAGCCCATGTCGATGCCGGCAGGGTTAATAAAGCTCGGAAAACCGAGCGGGCCGGAGGCACCGAAGGCATAGAGTTTGGCACCCATGAGGCCGGCGATGGCGCCGCCTAAACCAGCGGAAATAAAGGTTGCCCACATAAGGCGCTTACGCGGCAGCAAGATGGCGTAAAGCGCAGGCTCGTTGACACCGAAAATCGAAGAGACAAGGGCGGGAATGTTGACGGCAGCATTTTCCTCGGAATCCTTGGTTCGGATGATCATGCCAAGCACAGCACCGGCGATGGCACAACCGCCTGCATACACGAGCGGATTAATGAGGTCATAGCCGTAGGTTGCGACATCGAGGAACCACAGCGGGATGATACCCCAGTGCAGGCCGAACATGACGAGCAGGCTCCAGAACGTGCCGATGACGAAGCCGGCGATGGCGGGCTGGAAGTTGATGAGCATCAAGATGACCTGGGCAACGATGTTGGAGAGGACCGTCATGACCGGACCGACCACAAGCAGGCCAAGGATGCCGCAAATGAGGAGCGTCAGGATGTTGGAGAAGAACGAGCTCACAAGCGCGGGCAGCGCGTTAGAAAGGGCCTTGTGCACCTTGGAGGCAATCCAGACGATAAAGATCGCAGGCAGAATCGTCGATGAGTAATTCTGCATGATCAGCGGGATGCCAAAAATATCACCGTAGACATTGGACTCGAAGACCGTGCCGGCGCCGAGCGTGTAGAGCGGATCTCCGCCCATAAGGGCAACGAGCGTCGGGTAGACGAGGATACCACCGAGCGCCATTCCCATAACGGGCTTAAGTCCGAACTTCTTGGCCGACGTCCAGCCAATGATTAGCGGAAAGTAATAGAAGACCGAATCTCCGATTGCCGAGAGCGTCACATACGTATTGCTGTCCTTGGCAAGCCAACCGGCAACCGTGCAGAGCGCGAGCATCGACTTGATAAAGCCACCGGCCATAAGCACGCCAAGAACCGGTTGCAGAATCTCGGAGATGATGGCAAGCAGACGCGAGAATGGATCGCTCTTTTTGACGTCGTCGCCTTCATCGATATCGAGCGCGGGTTTGGAGTCGAACCCGCCAATCTGAACAAGGTCGTTGTAGACGGCCTCGACA
>CABRZC010000113.1 GCA_902475375.1 uncultured Collinsella sp.
GCGTCGTAGCCCTCGTCGGCGACCTTGTCGGCGAGCGCGGTCATCTTCTTGCCGGCCTCGTAGACGTTCTTGCCGTCCTCGACGTAGCCCTCCTGGCTAAAGTGCATGATCTCGATCTTCTCGGTTTCCTTCATGGCTTTTCCTTTCTGTCCTGCACGCAACTCTATACATCGCGTTTCTTTTCGATACCAATTATAGACATACACATAACGTGTTTTTAATACCACTTATCAATCTATTCCAATCCTCGGTGAACGGTCGAAATTCTCTGGTGAGTGGTATTAAATTAGAATTGAATGTATAGCTAACACCGCCGACGCCTCCCTTGTGCGACAAAGAACAGCGTTCCCACCAGCGCAATAATGGTCGATGCCCCAAACAGCACCGCCTGGACGCCCAAAGCCTCCGCTAAAAACGGAGCCGCCAGCAGCGGCAGCACGCCGGCGCTCATCAGGCCAAAACGCACAAAGCCGGTAATGCGCCCCAGGTATTTGATGTCGGCGCGCTCCTGAATCAAGATCATCTGTAGCGGTTCTAGGAATCCCCAGGCCATACCGTTAATCGCCTGACCGATAATCGCGACTCCCAGCATATCGGTGCCCACGTACACCATGGACCCAATGCCCACGGCCATGAGCGCGCCGAGCAGCAATCGCAGGTTGACATGGCGAGCAGAAAGCTTGGTCAGGATGAACGCACCCACCGAGGAAGTAAGGCCCACGACCGAGGACAGCCAGCCCAGCCAGACGATATCCACGTTGAGCACATCACGGTAGAACAACGACTCCAGCGAATCGAACGCGCCAAACGCAAAGAAACCCAAAAAGCCCGAGATAAAGATGAGGCGCAGGTCGTGATCGCGAAACGTAAGTCGCGCACCCTCGGCCATGCCGCCCAGAATACCGCCCTTCGGCTTCTCCCCTTTTGCGGGAACAACGCACTCGTGACAGCCCAAGGAGAGCACAGCCGCCACACCCATCATGCCCGCCATGAGCAGATAGACCGATTGCGTGGCAGAACAACTCACGATGGCACCACCGAGCAGCGGGCCAGCGGTATAGGCGATATTGCTGTAGAACACCATGAGACCGTTCACGCGGGTACGGCCCTCGGTGGTCGACTCCAGGTATCCCGGAAACGCATGCGTGCAGGTGTTGATAAAGCCGCCCGCAAGTCCCAAGACGCACGCGGCAAACACAAGCCCGGGGACAGACAACGGCGCTAACCCCACGCCAAGCGATAGCACTGCCGTAATCACGCACGTCACAAACGACGTCCGGCGCGGTCCAAAGCGGTCGATGGCCGAACCCGACACCATATTGCCCACCGACGTCATAAGATTGCGCACGAGCGTAATGGCAGCGACCAAAAAGGCCGTGCCGGCCAAATCATACGTGGCCGCACCGATAAGCCCCAAAAAGTAGACCGCGTTGTTGGCGCACCACTGCAGGGACTCAATAAGAATCAGCCTGACCTCTGCCGGCGTCAGGCGCATTGCTTCGCGATCCTTCGCGAACATACGAACTCCTTCTATACAAAAAGGGGATGGAGGGCATAGGCCTGCTCCACCCCCTTTCCAGGTTGCAACGAAAATCTATGCAGCCGGGCCCTTACGCCAGCACGCCGAAGAACGCGCCGACGATGCCCACGACCATGGTGGCCACGATCAGCACCATGGGGTTGATCTTCTTGGACAGCAGCCAGTAGTACAGCCAGAAGGCGAGCATGCCGAGCATGCCGGGCATGATGCCGTCCAGGATGTCCTGGAGGGTCTGGGCATCCTCGCCCGAGCCGATGGCCACCGGGATGCTGGCCCAGAACATGTCCTTGCACATGGCGCCCACGACCATGACGCCCACGATTCCCACGCAGGTCATGACCTTCTGCATGAGGCCGGTCCTCTGGGCCTCGTCCAGGAAGCCCACGCCCAGCTCGTAGCCCTTGACGGCGCCCCAGACGCGCAGCGCGAAGCCGGGGACGTTGTAGATCAGCAGGAAGGCGATGGGGCCGAAGGGGTTGCCGGCCTGGCACAGGCTGATGCCCACCGCGGCGGCCACCACGCGCAGCGTCGACAGGAAGATGGAGTCGCCGATGCCGGACAGCGGGCCCATGAGGGCGGCCTTGACGTCGTTGACGCTCTCGGGCTCGATCTCGCCGCGGGCGACCTTCTCCTCCATGGCCATCGCGATGCCGCCGACGAACGGGGCGAACTGGACGGTGATGTTGAAGAACGCGCAGTGGCGGTGCAGGGCCTCGGCGTAGTCGTCGGGGCGGCCGGCGTAGATCTTCTTGAGCATGTTGGCGACCATCAGGCAGAAGGCGATGTTCATCTGCTTGTAGTAGGTCCAGGAGAACTCCATGCCCAGGGCGCCGGTGTTGAGGGCGCTCTTGACGAGGTCGGAGCGCGTGATCTTGTTCTCGGGACTAGAAGTCATCGTCCTCATCCCCTTCCGCGGAGAGCTGGGGCTGGGCTCCGCCCAGGCCGAGCAGGTCGAACTTGTCGATGCCGATGATGATGGCGATCAGGGCGACGCCCAGGACGGGCACGTTGGCGTAGGAGCACAGCAGGAAGCCCAGGAAGTAGAAGGGCACGAGCTGCTTGGTGAGCACCAGGCGGCCGAGCATGGCGAAGCCCATGGCCGGCAGGATGTTGGCGGCAACGCCGCAACCATCGATCACAAAGGACGGGATGAAGTCGAGCAGGCCTTGGATGGCGTCGGAGCCCAGGTAGAACGCGCCGGCACAGAGCAGGAAGTACTCGATGCAGCCCCAAATTCCAATTCCCCAATGAACGGCGTAGATGCCCTTGAGGTTCCCTTTAAGGGCAAACTTGTCTGCCATGTCGACAAACACGGGGAACAAGGCGTTGGTAATATTACCAATCGTCAGCGAAAGGACGGCGATGGGCATGGCAAGCGCGATAGCCGTCTCGGTACCCTGACCGAGCTGAATGGCAAACGCACAGGCGAGCACGCCACCGACGGTTTCGTTGGGCGGCACGTAAGCGCCAATGGAGATCGAGCCCATAAACAGCAGCTCAAGGCTTGCACCCACGGCAAGACCGGTCTGTAGGTCCCCCAGGACCAGGCCCACGAGCGGGCACAGGACGATGGGGCGGAACGCATAGAGCGAACCGAGCTGGTAGTCGAGACATCCAAACGCTCCGACTAAGCCGACGAGGATTGCTTGGGTAAGCATAGTTCCTCCCAATTAGGAATCTCGAACCGTCGCCACTCCCGTCGCGCGCGTTGTTGATATCAATTCCGGGGGTTCGATTACACGGCTCGAAGCGTACCTGGTGTGCTGCTAACACCCATGCCAGGTACAAATGATTTGATACCAATTATAGGTATGCAGGTTTTTACTATTTAATACCACTCGCTCAGCGGGGTGTTTTTTACCGTAAACGGCAGACGTATCCCATCAGGCACGCTCTTTGTTTCGATGGCGGACAAGCGCCACCAGAAAGCCATCGCCAAAGGCATCGGATGCCAAGTTGGCTACAATCACCAAAACGATAATCGCCGCGCCCAAAAACTCATTCCAGTGAAAGACCTCGCCAAAGAGGAGCGCCGACCAGCAGGGAGCGAGCACGACCTCGCTCATGCAGACCAAGTTGGCCGCAAACGCGTTGGTGCGCGCAATCCCCTTGGCATACAGCACGCTCGCAAGACCACTGCAAAAAAGGCCATGCACCAGCATGAGTCCCCACTCAAATGGTCTCACGGAGTCTAGGGCACCAGCAAAATAGACGATCGGCAGCATCGAGATACCGCAGGAGATGAGCGAGGACACCATGGGCGACGCATCGGGGCGAGAGTTCAAAAAGAAGCACAGCCCAAAGGTGGCGCCCGAAATGATGGCAAGCAGGTTGCCGAGCATGCCCTCGGGACTCAAATCACCCAAAAAGAAAAGTCCCATACCCGTAAAAGCAACCACCACGGAGGCAATCTTCGCAGGCGAGGGCAACGTGTGTGTTGCGAGCGATTGATACACGATAACGAAAATCATCGAGGTGTACTGCAAAACGATTGCGTTACCGACCGTCGTGAGCTGGTTGGCAAAGTTAAACGTGGTGCCCGTCACGAAGTTGCAGACGGCCACAAGGGCAATAAGACGGCTGACGCGGAGGACAGGCCTGCCGACGAGCAGGATAAAGAGTGCCATAAATATTGCCGTGACGGCACCGATCAAAAGAGCTGACTGCGAATTGGCGTGAACGAGGATGCCGATAAAGCTCCACAAGAGCGCCGTGCCAAATAGATACATCGCCCCGCTCACGCCATTGTCGGGTGGATTGTCAGATCGAATCACGAAGCACCTCCAGCTAGCTTTCGGTAATAAAAAACGGCGACCGCAATGGGTCGCCGTTTCCCTTGGGGGCAAATAATAGGCCGGGCCCTTACGCCAGCACGCCGAAGAACGCGCCGACGATGCCCACGACCATGGTGGCCACGATCAGCACCATGGGGTTGATCTTCTTGGACAGCAGCCAGTAGTACAGCCAGAAGGCGAGCATGCCGAGCATGCCGGGCATGATGCCGTCCAGGATGTCCTGGAGGGTCTGGGCATCCTCGCCCGAGCCGATGGCCACCGGGATGCTGGCCCAGAACATGTCCTTGCACATGGCGCCCACGACCATGACGCCCACGATTCCCACGCAGGTCATGACCTTCTGCATGAGGCCGGTCCTCTGGGCCTCGTCCAGGAAGCCCACGCCCAGCTCGTAGCCCTTGACGGCGCCCCAGACGCGCAGCGCGAAGCCGGGGACGTTGTAGATCAGCAGGAAGGCGATGGGGCCGAAGGGGTTGCCGGCCTGGCACAGGCTGATGCCCACCGCGGCGGCCACCACGCGCAGCGTCGACAGGAAGATGGAGTCGCCGATGCCGGACAGCGGGCCCATGAGGGCGGCCTTGACGTCGTTGACGCTCTCGGGCTCGATCTCGCCGCGGGCGACCTTCTCCTCCATGGCCATCGCGATGCCGCCGACGAACGGGGCGAACTGGACGGTGATGTTGAAGAACGCGCAGTGGCGGTGCAGGGCCTCGGCGTAGTCGTCGGGGCGGCCGGCGTAGATCTTCTTGAGCATGTTGGCGACCATCAGGCAGAAGGCGATGTTCATCTGCTTGTAGTAGGTCCAGGAGAACTCCATGCCCAGGGCGCCGGTGTTGAGGGCGCTCTTGACGAGGTCGGAGCGCGTGATCTTGTTCTCGGGACTAGAAGTCATCGTCCTCATCCCCTTCCGCGGAGAGCTGGGGCTGGGCTCCGCCCAGGCCGAGCAGGTCGAACTTGTCGATGCCGATGATGATGGCGATCAGGGCGACGCCCAGGACGGGCACGTTGGCGTAGGAGCACAGCAGGAAGCCCAGGAAGTAGAAGGGCACGAGCTGCTTGGTGAGCACCAGGCGGCCGAGCATGGCGAAGCCCATGGCCGGCAGGATGTTGGCGGCAACGCCG
>CABRZC010000114.1 GCA_902475375.1 uncultured Collinsella sp.
GGCTTATGCGCCGGGCGCCCGTTCTGTTTTTGAAAGGAGGATCACGTGCAATCGTCTAAGAGCCTCAAAACACAACTTGTTGCGGCTGCCGTTAGCGTGGTCCTCTCTGCGTTTGCTCTGTCTGCAGCGACCTATGCGTGGTACGTTGCGAATACAAAGGTCTCCGCAACCACGTCAACCATTAGCGCGACGACCAATGGTTTCATTCTTCAGATCGACGAACTCAGTAAGGGCGCCCAGCACGGTGGCGAACAGAAGTCGCTCGAAGCCCAGACTACGGGCGCTACGCTCAGCCCGTCTTCGACTGACGACCTTAAAAACTGGTACGTTTGCAACGGCTGGAACAACCAGGGTCTGGTAACCGACTATTCAACGCCCAATTTCTCAACGACTGCTAAGGCTTTGCCGGGCGAGTATGAGGTTGCTGGCAAGAAGTTCAACGCTTTCATTAAAAGCGACTACATCGTCTACACCATTACCGATACTGGCACGGCTGACGTTTACCTTGACGCGTCTGACGGTGAGCCCGTAACGATTGAGCCCGTGGGCGGCGAGGCGTCGGAGACCATGGTTGGTTCTCTGCGCGTTGCGATTACCACGCAGGAGATTGGGTCTGACGGCAAGTCGTGTGTCGGCGAAGAAAAACTGCGCGTTGTATATGCCATGTGCGATGAGACGGGCAAGGGTAACGATGCAAGCGCTATTGATGGCTGGACGAGCATCCAAAACAAGAATGGCACTCCGACGCTCGCGAAAGCAACCTATCCCCATATCTTTAAAGGCGGCACGGACGGATGGGTTGCTACTAAGGGTGACAGCGGCGATTACTCGGTTGCTAAAGGCACCGAACCGATTGCTAGGGGCGTTGGCTACAACGGCGTTGCGGTGCGTGTCTATATCTGGATGGAAGGCACCGATGCGGATTGCGTTAACGGTAAGTCCATCGAGAACAGCCCGACGACCTATAACGTCAGCGTCAAACTCGCCGGTGTCGCAATGTCGTAATGCCGACGTTCGCTAATATGCAGACTGGCAAGGGCCCACTTCGAAGGAAGTGGGCCCTTTTTCGTTTGGCGGTATCACTGCATCGGCCATAATGTGAGGAACTGTTCTTCCTGGTGGTTCCTTATGGACGGCATCGCTTCTAATGTTCCGCTGGTTGCTCGGCCGAGTTTCGACCGCGCTTGCAGCTTTGTGCCGTCCGAATATGTCCGGGCCTGGGAGTGGTTCTTGCGCGAGGAACAGCGTGGCGACCTGTGGGACAAGCTTCCGTATCGCACCAATGTTGATGGTCCTCATTATCCCTTTCGTCTGACGATTGATTCCGAGCTCTTTCCAGTGTCACGCGATTCGGGCATCTTTTGGCCTGGTCGCGGGCGCGTTAAGCATCCGCGCGAGAAGACCTTTGCGCTCTCGGTGCACAATTCCAAGCGCGGCGCCTACCCCGATGTTCCGCCGCTCTATCTTGAGGATGGCACGTGGGTGCTCAAGTATTCGTCGCAGAGCGCCTCGGTCGAAAACTGGCGCGACCAGGACTACAACCAAAAGATGACCAACTGCATGGAGTGCGGCGTTCCCGTTGGTGTGTTCTTTGCAACGAGCGCTGGCTACAAGGTGCTGGGTCTCGCATTCGTTGAGCGCTATGAGCCAGAGAACAGTTGGTTTGTGCTGCATGGCCCCGTCCACAAAGGCGGGCCCGACGCACGTTTCTTCCCCGATATGAGCTACATCAAGGACGCTCCGATCGCGGCAGAGTTTTCCGGCGCTCTAGCGAGTGATGATGAAAAGGTCCGCTATGCGCTGCGCCGCGAGCGAATCGGCCAGCAGCGTTTTCGCAATCAGCTCTTTGACGCCTATACCGGTCGATGCGCCGTCTCGGGCTGTAGCGTTAACGAAGCGCTCGAAGCCGCACATATCGAGAATTACTCGGGCCCCAAGTCGCAAGTTGTCAGCAACGGCATTCTGCTGCGCCGCGATTTGCACTCGCTGTTCGATGCCCATCTGATTTCGTTTGAGTTGGTGCGCGGCGATTATCAACTTTGCGGGTCGTATCTTTTACAACATACGGACTATGCAGCGTTTGCAGGGTCGGTATTGCGTGAGCCGGACGAGCATCGTCTGCGTCCCAATGCTCGGTTCCTCGAGGCCCACCGCGCCGAGTTCGATTTCTCGGAATCGCGACGCCGGGCGGAGAAGGTCGCTTTGTATTAACCGAGTCACCGTCTACTGCTCTGATCATGTCGATTGATCGGATCGCGCCGCGCCGCATCGAGTGCTGCTCGATCCTGCCATTCTCTCCTCAACAGTTAAAACGGGAAAGGGGAGACCATGGGATGGCGAAGTGATATCGCGCGAGGCATGTACGGAAACCTACCGCGAGCGTTAATGGACCGGAATCTGTTCCCGCTCGTCGAGGTCACCTGCAGCCAAATCTGTCTGCCGTGCCCAAGCTGCGGCGCAGGCCTCCCATGCCTGGACATCAGCTTCATCGACGCCCGCGACAAACACGCTGCCGACCTACGGGCTCGAACAGGCCTGCGCCTTCCAATCTATCCTCAACAATGCCCAGCCTGCGGATGTGCTATTACCTATGACGATGCGAAGCCATAGTTTCGATGATTGAGTTTCTGGCCATCCAAACCCAATGGTCCGACATTTTCTGCATTGCGCGGGCAACTTAACTACCTGCGCACACTCGATTGTCGAGCTTTGTCCTACAGGTAGATCCCCTCGAACAGGGCCTTGTGGAACTGGGTGTGGTGGTCGTGTGCCCAGGTGAAGAGCGCTTGGTCAAAGTTGTCCTGGCTGATGGGGATGCCAAAGACGCCGGCGACTTCCACGCGCACGAACTCCAGCGCGGGTAGCTTGTTGATGGCCGTGAGCGCAAACGGCGACGTGGGTTCCTCGAACAGGTAATGGCTGCCTTGCAGCGCGCCGCAACCGGTGCAGGTGCTGGCGAGCGATACGGTCTTGGTGGTGCGCGACGTTACGGGTTTGTAGCCGCAGCGCTCGCGCAGGTAGTCGCGGATCTCGGCCGGCACGCAGCCCAGCGCGGGGACGATGGCCACGGCGTTGGCGCGGGCGGTGTCGATCGCGATGTGGCCCGTGTCGTCCATGGCGGACGCAGCGCCGTGCGC
Organism: uncultured Collinsella sp.; assembly: GCA_902475375.1. Classification (GTDB taxonomy): domain Bacteria; phylum Actinomycetota; class Coriobacteriia; order Coriobacteriales; family Coriobacteriaceae; genus Collinsella. The sequence continues at coordinate 3,138 of CABRZC010000114.1, forward strand.
GGCCTTGCTGCTCGAGTCCTCGGCCGCCAAATACGGAATGCCAAAGGCCGCGACTGTCGTCTGCTCGTGGCACTTCCAACACTCGCGCTTGCCCAGCACCAGGTAGATGTAGGGCGCGCTGGGGTCGGAGCGATCCACGCCGGGCAGCCACGCGGCAAAGGGCTCGGGGTTGACGCCATCGGGCACGTACCAGATCTTCTTGATCCGGTCCCACTTGGCGCCCAGGGCCTTGGCCTCGTCTTTGTGCGAAAAGGGAACATCGAGCTCGGTGCGCATGGCGGCTCCTTTGTGCGGCTTGCGGTGCATGTGCTCCAAGGATACCCCAGTGCTGGGCGCTCGATGCGCACGACTGGGGCCGGCGGTGTTTGAGCTGGTGGCCGGTGGTGTCTGCTGCCTTAACGGGGTGATTGCGACGTGGCGAGCGGTCGTTGGATGGATGCTTCGACCGTCCAAGAAGTCGCGGGGTGTTTTTGCGGGGGGGGCGTGTCGTCAAGCATTCGGGCAAGTGCTTGGTCAGCTTTTGGTCAGTTGGGCGGCAACCTTGCCAAAAGCTTGACGGATTTGCAGGTAGACGTCGACGAATGAACACTTTGGACGCGCCGTGGCAAAAAACCGCCGATTGTTTGCCGAAAACTTAGCAGGACCGCCAACGGCCGCCGACGCGCGTGCTATCTTCGCGCCATGAGGTACTTTATCGTTTCACATAACGCTGCGTTGGCGCTTTTGGCGCACATGCCGAACCCTCGATTTGGGGATTCGGAACCAGAGGTCGTGTCGATTGCAGATGCCTGCGCGCTCTTGGACGAAGAAGCGCAGGAGGTTATCGATCGCTATGACCTGGGGGTCGAAACGCTGGATTTGCTGGTGCCGTCGCGCGCCGACCGTCGGCGGAGCAAGCATGTTAAGACGCACCTGTGCACCAACGAGCTCCCGGCGGGTTCGTTTATCTCGCTGGGCCACTGGATGGGCGATCTGGATGCGTACGTGTGCTCTCCCGAGTTGGCGTTTTTGCAGACCGCGCACGATGGTGATGCGGCGGCTGCCATCTATGCCGGCTATGCGATGACATCGGACTATCGGCTGGATAACCTTGCTCCCGGTGGGGTAACAAGCAGGGATGCGGGCATGCGCGATGGTAAGCTTACGACTAGGGAACTCATCGCGGCGTATCTTGACCGGGCGTCAAAGGTGAGAGGCGCCGCCAAAGCAAAAGCGTTGCTTCCGTATGTGGTGGAGGGCTCGCGATCTCCGAGGGAGTCGGGGCTGTGCATGTTTATGTCGCTGCCTGCGCGCTACGGCGGGTATGCATTGGGCAAGGCTGAGCTCAACAAGAAGGTCTTCATCCGCGATGGATACAACGATGGGCGCAATCGCAGGCTTCGCGTGTTGGAACGCACGCCCGACATAACACTTACGGCGAAAGCAGAGGTGGGCATGGACAAAGTGAAGGCTGGGCTGCTGCCCGAAGTGCTGACCGCACTGATTGATTATGACAGCGATGCCATCCACGACGGAAGCGAGAAGATCCACAAGGATGCCGAGCGCCGCAACGAGCTACAGCTGCTGAGCGGCGTGGCGTACTTTACCGTGACGACTGACCAGGCAAATGACTACGACAAGCTCGTCCGGCTGTGCGAACGCATCCGACGGAAGCTACATCGGAATAAGCGACCCATTTTTAACAAGCCCATGAGCGAGGAACAGCGATATTTTGCCCTCAAGCGCGTCGAAACGAAGCGTTTTAAGCTTTGGCAAACGGTTATCGAGGCGCGTCAACATTGGTAGGGGCGGTTGCTGGGGCCGGGGCCAGGGGCCTTATTTTCAGGTCTAATACTTTTCCCGAGAAGTGAACGAGTCAAAACGGACCCCCGAAACATCGACACTTTTGGTGGCTTATTTCCTGCGGTTTTGTCATTGGAATCCTGCGGTTTTTGCTTCGAAAAGTGTGGATGCTTCGGTGGTCCAAATAAGCTCGTTCACTTCTCGGGAAAAGTATTAGACCTGATTATGGGAAGGCTATCTGGATGTGGCCACGAGGCTTGTGAAGGCCAGATTGGGGCGGTCACCAAGGCTGTTTGGGTGGCTTTGGGCCTAATCGGGGTGATCGCTGGGGCTACTTGGGCGATTTTAGGCGCGGCTGGGATGGTTATTGGAGCTGTCGAAGCGGCTTTGGGTGCCGCGGCGCCCTTTTGGCTTGGCGGCGTAAAACAAAACAGCTCAGAGGCGAAGCCTCTGAGCTGCGAACATTTGGTGGGCGTTAGAAGATTTGAACTTCTGACCTCTTCCGTGTC
>CABRZC010000115.1 GCA_902475375.1 uncultured Collinsella sp.
GAATAAAGCGCCAGACAATGCTCAAAAAGAAAACTCTCCCGCTGTTTAGGATTTGCATAAACAACGGGAGAGTCGATAACTGGATGAATATCATACCAATGTGGATTTACTTCTTTCGACGGTGGATCACATTGATAGCGTAACCAACGAGCATGGCCAAGACGATGACGATAAAGCCAATCAGGGGATTGTCGTTCATGGGGTCCTCCTATTTTCCGAGCGGTGAAAATTCGTCGACGATGAGGTCGAGACATTGCGGCAGCGCGCGAGCGCCAAAGACGCCGGAGTTGCTGGAGATGATCTCTCCATCGAACTGCATGCCCAGCGATGGCGTGCAGGTGATCTTGGCTTCCTTGGTCTGGATGATCTTAAACTGCGGACGGCCGAGCACTTTGCCAGCGGGGTCGAGCGCGGCGGTAATTACCGTGGGGAGCAGTTGCATCGTGCGCACGGGCTCAATAACGACGATGTCGACCATGCCGTCGTCCATGCGGCAGTTGGGGAACAGGTTGATGTCGTTTTGGATGACCGAGGTATTGCCTGCCATGCAGCAGATGCCGTCGAGCTCCTCGACAATGCCGTCGTGCTCAATGGTAAAGTGCGCCACCGTGGGGTTGGGCGTGGCGAGCGCGGAGAGGAAGTAGGCGATCTCGCCAATGTCGTTTTTGGTGGGAGCGGCCTTCATCATGATCTCGGCGTCGAAGCCCGAGCCGGCGATGATGATAAAGCCGTGGCGCTTCTCGTTGCCGTTCTCGTCGAGCCAAAAGAGCTCACCCATGTCCACTTTGACCGTGCGGCCGTCGCGGCAAGCCTTGGCGAGTGCCGCCGCCTCAGGGGCATTGCCGATGTTGTTAAAGAACAGGCAGGCCGTTCCGGAGGGGAAGACGAGCGTGGGGACACCGCACCCGCGCATCTGGTCGAGCACGTTGGAGACGGTGCCGTCGCCGCCCGAAACGACCACGCGATCGAACTCGCGAACGTCCGCTACCGCGTCCTCGGGCTCCATGCCATCGCCGATAAAGCGCATCACGACCTCGTCGCCGCCCTGTGCAAGGGCGTGCGTGAATGCGTAGATTTCATCGGAGCTGGGACCCGATGCCGGGTTGTGGATGATAAGGCAGCGCATACTTACGTTCCCGTTCTGTGACTAACCGAGTATAGTTGTAGAGCAATGCCGATATCCTACCCGTGTTTTTCGGGCCTAACCTTATTCGATGGGTTGATATGTACATTTCCACACATCAGGCTCTGGTCTACTTTTGCCAGCGCGCCCGCGAGTTCGACGCGATCGCCGTCGATACCGAGTTTTTGCGCGAGCGCACGTTTCATCCGCGCCTGTGCCTGGTCCAGATTGCCACCCCCGCCGAGAGTGTCGCGGTCGATCCGTTGGTGATCGACGACCTGTCGCCGCTGGCCGAGCTTATGGCTGACGAGGGCGTGACCAAGGTATTCCATGCTTGCTCGCAGGACATGGAAGTTATGCTCCATACCGTGGGCGCACTGCCGCGACCGATTTTTGACACGCAGGTTGCCGCCGCCTTTTTGGGCGAGCGCCAGCAGATTTCGTATGGCGCGCTCGTCCAGACGTTCTGCGGCGTATCGCTGCCTAAGACTGAGTCGCTGACCGATTGGTCACGCCGCCCGCTGAGCGATAAGCAGATCGAATACGCGATCGATGACGTCAAGTACTTGATCGTCGCCTATACCGAGATGATGAGCCGCCTGCGCGAGCTGGGCCGCGTGGACTGGGTGCTCGATGAGTTGCGTCCTCTGGCCGACGAGTCGCACTACCGTGCCGATCGCCATGAGGCATTCCGCAAGGTCAAGCGCATCAACTCGTGCAGTCGTCATCAGCTTGGCATTGCGCGCGAGCTTGCCGCCTGGCGTGAAGACCGCGCCGAGCGGCGCAACATCCCGCGCAAGTGGGTTATGTCCGACGATACACTGCTGGCCCTGGTTAAGCGCAATCCTGTGCGTGTTGAGGAGTTCCGCAGCATCCGCGGTACCGACCAGCTGGGGGAGCGCGACGTGGACGGCGCGTTGATGGCCATCAAGCGCGGCGCGAGCTGCCCGCACGATCGCCTGCCGCTCATGGTGCGCGGACATCGCCAGATTTCGCCGGAGCTGGAGAGCGTGACCGACCTTATGTATGCGCTTATTCGCCTGGTTGCCGAGCGCTCGGGCGTGGCGGCCTCGGTCATTGCCTCGCGCGATGACCTGGCCGACTACATTGAGCATCCCGAGCAAAGTCCCCTGCGCGAAGGCTGGCGCTTTGAGCTTGTGGGTTCGCGTCTGGACGATCTGCTCTCGGGCAACATGGGGCTGACGGTGAAGGACGGCAAAATCGAGCTCCTGTAGGGAAGCCTAGCCGCTTGAGTGGGTAGAATGCCTCCAACGTGTAACTCGATTCGGAGGAATTCGCATGCCCTATTACTATGGTTACGGTTTTGGCATCGACCCGCTGTACCTGCTGGTTGTTCTTGTCTGCACGGTGCTTGGCCTTGCCGCGCAGAGCTATATCAACTCGACATACAAGACCTGGTCCAAGGTTCGCTCGGACGGCGACACGGGTGCCACGGTCGCTCGCCGCATGCTCGATGCCAACGGTTGTAGCGCCGTGGGCATCAAGGGCGTCGCCGGTGAGCTCACCGACCACTACAACCCGCAGGATAACAACCTGTATCTGTCGGATGCCAACCGTTCGGGCGGGTCGGTCGCAAGCGTTGCCGTCGCTTGTCACGAGGCGGGTCACGCCGCTCAGCGTCAAAGTGGTTATGCCATGATGAAGGTACGCACCGCTTTGGTCCCCGTCGTCAACTTTACCCAGAACACCTGGACGATCGTGCTGCTCATGGGCCTGTTTATGAACATCGCGGGACTCACGACCCTCGCACTGATCTTCTTCTCGTTTAGCGTGCTGTTCCAGCTGGTTACGCTGCCGGTTGAGATTGATGCCAGTCGGCGCGCCGTGGCGTATATTGAGCAGTCGGGTATGAGCTCCAAGCAGGTCAACGGTGCCAAGAAGGTGCTGACGGCCGCCGCGCTTACCTATGTGGCTGCGGCGCTCACCTCGATCATTCAGCTGCTCTACCTTATGGCTCGCTACAACAGAAACTCCAACCGATAACAAATTGGGTCGCTGGGCGCCGTGGGGATTTGTGTCCCCGCGGCGCTGTACTATGTGTTGGACTTGAATTTGCGCAGGGCCGGAGCCCATGTGCACGATGACGAAAGGGGGCTGCGTGGCAGGCTGGAATCTGACCGGCAATACCGTTTCCGCCGAGTTCGACGGATCGGACGAGCAGGAGCGTAAAGAGCTCAGCGTGAGCCAAGCGGTGGAGATCGCCGCCGGCGCGCTCGATGCCATTCCGCAGCTGAGCGTTTTGGGTGAGGTCACGGGTTTCCGCGGTCCCAATGCCCGAAGCGGCCACTGCTACTTCCAAATCAAGGACGACTCGGCGGCCGTCGACTGCATCATCTGGAAGGGCGCCTACCTTAAGCGTACCTTCGATCTGCGTGATGGCATGCAGGTGAGCTTTAAGGGCAGCTTCAATCTCTACAAGCCTACGGGTCGCATGAGCTTCGTTGCCCGCTCGTTCTCGCTGGCGGGGGAGGGCCTGCTGCGTCAGCAGGTGGCTCAGTTGGCCGAAAAGCTGCGTCGCGAGGGCCTGATGGACGAGGCGCGCAAACGTCGCATTCCGGTGTTTTGCTCGCGTGTGGCAGTCGTCACCTCGCTTTCGGGTGCCGTGATCGACGACGTCAAGCGCACACTGCGCCGTCGCAACCCGCTTGTCGAGCTTGTTTGCGTGGGTGCCAAGGTGCAAGGCGAGGGTGCGCCGGCAGAGCTTATTGAAGGCTTGCGCCGCGCCGCTGCCATTACGCCGGCACCCGATTGCATCTTGCTGGTGCGCGGCGGTGGCTCCTTCGAGGACCTCATGACCTTTAACGACGAGGAGCTTGCCCGTGCGGTGGCAGCCTGTCCCGTGCCTGTGGTGACGGGCATTGGGCATGAGCCCGACACCTCGATTTGCGACATGGTGAGCGACCGTCGCGCCTCCACGCCAACGGCAGCGGCAGAATCGGTGGCGCCGGCTATGACGGAGTTGGCCGACGTGCTCGAGACGCGCCATCAGCGTCTGGGCGCCGCGATGGCTTCGATGATCGGGTCGGATCAGGTCGATCTGGAAATGCTCGACCAACGCGGCCGTCGTGCCTGGGACACCTATACGGCTCGTCTGGGCGACGCGCTCGATGCAGCCGCGTGCCGCCCGTGTCTTAACGATCCAACGTTTATGGTTGAGCGTCGCGAGCCCGAGCTTGCCCTGACTGCCGACCGCCTGTCGGGCGCCATAGCGCGCTCGGTCGGGGCATTCCGCTCCAACTTTGAGCGCCTGCCCGAGCGTTTGGTTGCAAGCACTTCGGGGCTCGATGGCAAACGCCATGCGCTCACGCTTGCGAGTTCCCGTCTGGAGCATCAGGGGCGCACGATGCTCAGCAAGCCCGCGTCCGACTTGGGCCGAGCGGCGGCTTCGCTCGATGCCCTGTCGCCGCTTAAGGTACTTGCCCGCGGTTACTCCATCGCGTACAGCGATGATGGGGTTGCTACGAGCGCCAAGACCTTTGAGCCCGGCGACGCCATCCGCGTGCGCATGGCGGACGGCAACGTGTCGGCAACCGTCAACGCAGTCGAGTAGACCGCGTTTCATAGTGATAAACCTTTAGGAAAGGAAACAGATATGGCAGAGAAGACCCCGGTGGAGCAGCTCACCTACAAGCAGGCCTCGCAGGAGCTGGAGCTCATCATCCGCAGCTTGGAGTCAGGCGATATGGAGCTCGAGGAGTCGCTCGAGAGCTATACCCGTGGCGTCGAGCTCCTCAAGAGTCTGCGCACCCGCTTGTCCGATGCCGAGCAGAAAGTCTCGGTGCTCCTTAAGGACGTCGACGGCAACGACGTACTCGCCGACGGCGAGGCCGCCAACACCGATGATAACCTCTCGTTCTAACCATCCTGCAGTCCACTTTGGGGTAGTCTTTTTGGGACGGGGCTTTTTTGACTACCTCTTGTCGGCTGCCTCGCCGAGCACTTGCGTTTGCGAAAAAGTAGTCAAAAAAGCCCCGTCGCAAAAAGACTACCCTGGTGGCTTGGCCATTGGAGGTGAATGTTGCTTGCCTTTTGGCGTGTTAGGTGAGTTGAGGCGCTATCGCTGGTCGATTTCACCGGGTTCAACCATTATTTCTAACGTGTGTAAATATTCATCTTGATTGTCAGATATGTATTCGCTTACATACCAGAATTCTAGAAGAGGCCCTGCGGCAATGAGATGATTCTGGTGATCGCGTCGAAAATGTTGGTGTAAGGGCGGCGCCCTAGCGCCCGTTTAACGAAG
>CABRZC010000116.1 GCA_902475375.1 uncultured Collinsella sp.
TATGTCGACCGCGGGCGATGGTTTAAAAACCGAGAACCATCCGCAGAACTCGTACATAGCCAGAACCAGGTCGCATGAAGACACGCTTCGAGTCATGGTGAATAGCGTATTAAGAGGGTCAGTGACGCTAAAGCCCATACCCGTGTCGATGGAAACCTTCTCTGTATAGGCGCTGTTCCATCGGATGGTCCGTCTTGTCTCGGAATGCAGGTTACTTCGTGTTGATGCTGCTGTGATGACTGGCGTCTTGAGGACGTCGACTACGAAGGGCGCTTGGGATAGAGCTCGCCAGTTGTCTTCGGCGTTAGGTAGGCGCGGGTAAAGGTCGCGCACTTGCGGTGGGCAACGCCAGTAGCGGAATGCGGTGTTTGCGCATACGATTTCGTCCATTTGCGCCTCCCCTGGTATCGGCCGTAGGCCGTGCTGATTGCGGGCATGGCCGATTATCTACCGGGGCATCATGCGGGTAAGTACCGGAAGCAAACCAAAAGCTTGACGAGTTCTGCCGAAAAACCACCGTGTGATAGAAATCCGCTGGAAGGCGCTTTGGGCATGTGGTCCCTATCTCCACATTTGTGCTCGGATCACAGGGGGAATTCAATGAAAATACGCATGCGTTTTATACAAAACGGGCAATGGCGTCAGCAAAAAGGATGCGATAAAAAATGGCGCCATAGACGACTACGATTTGTTTTTGGTGTCAGTTTTGGTGTCACCCTTGGTGTCAAAAAGAAAAAGGCCAGAGGCTTAACACCTCTGACCTGTGCTTTTGATGGTGGGCGATACAAGATTCGAACTTGTGACCCCATCCGTGTGAAGGATATGCTCTACCCCTGAGCCAATCGCCCGTCGCCTTTCGGCAAAAGAGATACTATCATAGCCGCGCGTGGTTTACCAAGAACTTTTTGCCCCCGATTTTAAAATCGTTGACGTAATCGTGGGCGCAGACCTCGTCACCGCAATCAGGGCAGCCGACAAACCAGCAGCTAAACCACCCTTTATCGCTTGATCCACGAGGTCTCGGGGCGGCAGATAAGTCGCGCGTTGTTGTAGGCCATGTCGAGCGTGAGACAGGTACGCGCGGCGTAAAAGCCGTCCTCGCGCTGGATAGTCAGCGCCAGCTCGGGCTTGTCGCCGGTTAGGCACAGCGGCAGCAGCAGCTGGATCCGGCCGCCATAGAACTGCGGCACCGCGAGCGTGTAGTTGGCTGCGGCGCGGCGGGCGGCCTCGACGACGGCGCCCTCAAAGGCGCGGCGCAGCAGCAGCGAGTTGTCCTCCCCCATCAGGCTGGCGGGGATGCGCGTCAGGTTTTCCTCGTCGCCCAAAATGTGGTCGATGTTGAAACGGATGGGCAGGCGGTAGTCAAAGACGAGCTCGGAGGGGTCCTCGGCAAAGCGCACGCGGCACGGCAGGTACTCAAACGAGACCAGCATGGGGTCGCTCTCCTTAAAGAAGCCCTTCAAAAACCAGCGCTGGCGTGCGTCGGGCTTGGTGTTGGGCTCAAACAGACCGTAGATGGTCTCGTAACGGCGTGTATACAGGCCGGTGTTAAACAGGCAGCGGTCGTCATCGAACACCAGCGGCAGGTTGGACGGTGCGGTCTGGTCCACGTCGCGCTCGGTCAAAACACCGCGCGGCTAAACGAAAACGACAGGTAGTTTTTGAGGATGCGGTTGCTGGGACCCCAGTCCTCGGGATCGGCGAGGTCGGCCAGGCGGTCGTAACAGGGCTCGGGGCAAAACGCAAAGTCGTAGACATTGCTGCACAGGGTGCTGGGGATTTCCATATGGTGTCCAATCCATTCAATAACTGGCGTGCGGATGCTTAGATTCTATACGCGCGAGGGGTCGCCCGAGCCTACAACACAACCGCGGCGCAGCTCTTCGGCTAGCTCGCTGGTCGTGCGGCGACTGGAAACGAGGTCCTGGATCCAGGCATAGTATTGATTGTCTTTGGGCTCGGGGCCATCGGACAGCACGACCGGAGTGCCGGCGAACCTTAAGACGGACAACGCAAAGACAAGGCTGGTGCGTTTGTTGCCGTCCTCAAAGATGTGGTCCTTGACCATGTGCTCGGCCACGTAGGCGACCTGGTCAAAGATGTCTGCGAAGCGATCGGCCGGCGATTGGCCGAATATCGTACAGAATGAACCTGCAAGTACGGACTCGACGCGTCCAAGCTCAAGTGCGGCACGGTCGCCCGCGGCGTCGGTCGTATAGCAGCGCCCGACGGTCATCAGCGTGCTGTGTAGACGCATCACGGCCGCGGCCATAGCTTCGAGCGAACCGGCATCGTCGAGCACGAGCGGTGCGAACGGATGTGCCCGGCGCGGCGCGACCGTCGTCATGAGTTCTCCAAGAGCCTGAGCGCGTTGGGCATGCCCGCAATGGTTAGCCGAACAGCTTCGTCGATTAACGTGGCGCCGTCGCGCAAAATCAGTGATGCTGAATTTGCCACGTGCGCAGTTGAATGATCTTCTTGAGCAACGCAATCAGCGCCGTCATCTTGTTGAACATTGCTCCAAAGCATGTCTGCCTCCTTTATAGCTCTATGGATGGAATAGCCCGCGAGTCGTACTCCAGGGCAACCGGTTGCCAGACGAGGTCTTCGATGGCGCAGTCTAGGGCATTTGCAAGCGCCAATGCCGAGGAGACCGAGGCGCGGCGTAGGTCGAGTTGGTTCTGCTCGTAGAGTTGTATGGCGCGAAGCTTGACCCCCGATTGGGCGGCGAGCTGTTTTTGCGTTAGTCCGGCAGCCTTTCGTGCCGCCTTGAGGCCCTATTTGTCTGCCTGGGCGTTGTTCCATTTTTCGATGACAATCTGGGCGAATTTATCTTCGGAGGCCTCGTGGAGCGGATGATACGAGCCGATGATCCAATCGAGCGGAGCGACTTCGAGTAGCTTATTAAAGCCCAAGCTGCTCATCCATTGTGTATAGGCCATAACCCACCCCGCCCAATACTGAGGCGAACGGTCGAACGGATAGGTCTCCCTGCATTTGACGGGGGTCAGTCCCGCATGGGCGATAATATCGCGCGCGAGCTCGTCGCCCGCCATGCCGCAGACGACGAGAGGCGTACCGCGCTCAAACTGTTTCATCTCAAAAGCGTTCGACAGGATGGCCGTCAACTCGGCCGGAGTCAGCCCTTGGTCACAGAGGGCAAAATCGACCGCCTCGCCCAGCGTTCTCATGGCATCCTCGAGATACATCTCACTGTAGGCGTGGATCATCGTCCGTCATCCCCTCTCGAATGATATCGACGATACGGATTCCCTCAAATGGATTTTCGGCAAGTGGCTGCCGATATTCAATACTGGCTTCTAAGACTCTCCGAGTTCGGAAGTGCGGGGGAAGACCGAGTTCCGCCAACCAGACCCCGGTTATACCCTTTCGTGACCTGCGGTTTTGACGCCAAAATTTGGTTTGTGCTCGGCTGGTTGCGATTTTTCCCCGCACTTCCGGAAATGGGCGTTATGGCTGTGTTGTGCACGGCAAGAAAAGCGCCGAGAAAAGGGCAATCAAGCGGCAGCCGGTAGTCTTGGGAAGCGTTATGGGTATTGCGGTGGCTGCAAGCCTTTACCGGATGAGGTCTGCCAGGCACAACTCGCCCTTGGGGATCTTCGAAAGTCGTTTGTATTCCCTGGCGGCTTCCGTAAGCGAATCGGCATCCCAATAACTTTTGAGGAAGCCTTCCCTCTTTACCTCGTGCATGCCGAGCTCCTGTTTGCAGAAGTCGCTCGGTTTCATGCGTCCGCCGTGCCAGCGTCTCCACGAGCCCTCTCGAATAATGGTCAGCACCTCTATCTCGGGATGGGTCACGTAGCTAACCACCGGGAAGCGGCCGGCGTACAGGTTGCCGAGTTTGAAGCGTTCTTTCCTCGAGTCCAGCACCCTGACGATGCAGACTGGCCAGTCATAGTCTAAGTTGAGGTAGTTATCTTGGATATCGGAGGCTTTGCGCAGGCGGGTGACGTCCACGACGTCGGCCTCTGAAAAGACGAGCGCGTCCGCCTCGAGGAGAATGTCCACGGCCACCTGTTCCGCTGTTCCCTCGCAGGAGATGATCGGATGATATCCCGCAAAGCGAAAACCGTTATCACCGCTCATCGGACACCTCCTCTGCGACGAGCTCTTTAAGCGTGCGCACGTCGGCGTAGCGCGGAGCGGTCCCCTTCACAAAGTTCGAGGCGAATACCTCCGATTTCTTGTTCTCGATGCGTTTCACGCGGTCGGCGTACTTCACCACGCGCGCACCGCTGTTGCGTCGGGCGAGAAAGAACACGTTGTCCTTGCGATGCACGTGATCGAGGAGCTGCGGGTAGTGAGTCGTGAAAACCAGCGTCGCGCCGTTGGGGTTGGTCCCGCGGGCGGCAAACAGATCAAGCACGACGTTAACCAGTTGGCGGTTAAGGTGGTTCTCCACCTCGTCGACTAAAAGGTAGCCGCCGGAGCGCAGTACCCTCATTGCGCGCTGCACCAGCCCTAGGCCACGTACAGTGCCGGAGGAGAGTACCTCGGTGAGCCCCCGCTCGGAGATCGTGATGGGCTCGCGACCTGTAAACGTCAGTACGAAGGCGCGACCGGAGTCCCGGACCTCGAGGTGCTCGATGCCAGAGTCGAAAACACGAAGCACGTCGTCGAGACCGTTGAATTGCTCAGTGAGGCGGAAGCCACCGTCGCGCAATGCTATCGCTCGGATGCGATGGCCGAAGTCCTTGGCGAGCACAGCGGCTGCGACGGAAACGTCAGGCGGCGTAAGCGCCGCCCAAGAGTCCGGCATCTGAGCACGGTCGCACAGCGGGGACGCGAGTTTCTCGATTTCGGCCCAGGATGCCAGGGTCGAGCGCTTGAGGGCCTTGGCTGGCAGCGAAGAAATCACCTCATCGGAGAACGTCAGCTCGGGACCGTCGTCGCCTCCTTCGACAGTCTGCAGCACCGACTCGAGCAAGTAAAGACGATCTGCGTGCCATATGACGCACTTGAGCTTGGACGGGCCGTCGAACGCGGCGGGGAACGTTGATGGGAGCCCGCCGCCGCGCGCCGGAGAGCCGTCAACAATGCGGCAGGCGAGCTCCAGCAGGTTCAGTGCTGTTGTCTTGCCCGTAGCGTTAATGCCCGCCAGCGCAACGACGCTATTCACGTAGAGATGGTCCGCCAGTTCGAAAGCCGACTCATCGGAGGCCGTCACGCGGTCGGAGGCGAACAGGTCGATTTCGAATAACCCGTCTTCGAACATCGAGAGATGGTCGAAGCAAACCTTTAACAACTTCATCTCAAGCCTTTCGAATACTTGAAACAGAATTTATCGCTCAAGTATAACACATGAAGGATA
>CABRZC010000117.1 GCA_902475375.1 uncultured Collinsella sp.
CACCGCAACTCATTTGGTACAAAGTGACCTGCCCCCCTTGCACCAATTAGCTGGTGTGGCGCCAGCGAGGGTCGGTGAGCGTACGCGCCACACCCAGACCAACGGGCAAAAACGCCACGATGAGTACTGCACGCACAAACCAACCGAGCATATTGACCGTGTCGAAGGTACACATGTAATACATTGAGCGATACAGATACAAGCCCGGCACCATAATGACAATTGATGGCACCGTGAGGGCGATACGTGGGTAGGTGAGCTTGATTTCTGCCAGACTTGCCAGAAGGCCCGATACGAGCGCCCCGATAAATGCAGCCGCCTCGGGAGGCATGCCTACGCTCAAGCCCAGGAACGGAAGCATCGTCGGCGCATCGACGAGCGTAAGGCGCAAGGCATTAGACACGGCGCCGATGAGCCCTGCCGCCGCTGCCATCTTTACCGGACTGTTGAACATAACCGAGAAGCCAAATACGCCGATAAAGCTCATCAGTATGCGCAAGAGCGTAAGAGCCAACGGCGAGAGACCAAGCGGGGCGAAGTCATCCGGCGCCAGTCCCACACACTCAGCAACCATCCAACCTACGAGGGTCGCCATCACAATAATCGACACAGCATACGAAAGACGCTCGATACCGCTTCGCATGTCAAGCTTAGCGATGTCGAGGCCTGCCGTAATGAGGGGAAAGCCGGGAATCACAAAGAGCATGGCGCCGATATAGCCTTCTTGGTGCGACATTGCCCCTGGAATGACCTGGCTAAGGCCGAGCAATGCCAGCAGATACGAAACGCAAGCGAGCGCAACGCCAGTCGTCAGCGCGCTGAACTGGCCAAGACCCTGCTTGAGAATATGGGAGCGAGCAAAGTTGCCGACACCAGCGCCTACGAACGCGCAGGCCATCTCGATAGGGCCGCCGCCGAGCAAAAAGACGAAGGCGCCGCAAGCACAGGCTGCCGCAAGGCCCTGTTGCCAGGGAGCGTAATCGGGCTTTGAGCTCTCAACGGTCTTGAGCATCTCGTGGTACTCGTGCACGGTAAACCGGCGCCCGTAAATCTCGATTTCCTTTAAGAAGCTCTCCATCATCCAAATGCGATGAGTATTAACTCCCGTCGTGGGTAGGCTGACGACCTCGTTAAAGCAGTGGCCATCTTCGATGCAGGTGCACTCAAACGACAGGAGACTCAGGTCGACGTGAATCGTGACGCCGAGCACAGCGGCAACACGATTCATGGTATCGCGCACGCGCCAGGCACCTGTTCCGCTTGCCAGCATAAGCATGCCGGTGCGGCAGATGATGGATGATTTATCGGTGAGCGGCGCATCGACGGCAAGCTCATCGCCTGCCGTCACGATCTGGCGCCAGTCAGTTTTCATATGAAGCGCGCCGGTACGGACACCGTGGTGCATGGGGGCTCTCGAAAGCAGCGAGTCAAGGCGCGAGGGCTGTGGGGGCTCCGTTGATTCGCCCTCGTCCTCGTCGGGCTCTTCACCAACAAGGTCGAAGGCATCGAGCGACGCCGGCTCGCGACGATCGATCAGCTCCTCGTCCTCATCATCAAAGTAGTTGAACTGATCGAGCATGTCCTCTTCAATTGCACGCTCGCTCACATCGTCCATACGGGCGCTCCCTTCCTGCCGACTAACTCCCATCCTAGGCAGCGACGGCTAAAGGAAACATAAAAGAGACGGCTGTCATGCATGGAAGGCGCAAACCTCCAATGCGTCGGTAGACCCCCAACGACTAGGACTGTCCCCAAGTGCCGGCACAAAAGGAACGTCCCTAAGTGCCAACCAGGGCAACACCGCAGATAGAGGACAGACAGCGAAAACCCGCCAGAGCGAGCAAGATGCCTTCAGGCAAAATGGCGCCACAGGTTGAGCATAAGTCAGCGAGCGGGCCGCATTTGAGACAAGGTGACGTGAAACGAAAGGGCGCTGACCTTTCGGTCGCGCCCTTGAAGTTGAACGTCAGATTGTCCAAATGCGGCCCGCGCAGCGTCGAGCGGTTACGGCGTTTGGCAAAACGCCGTAACCCCCTAGTACATCTTTGCGCCGGCGGGGATGGAAGCGTCGAGCTGAATCAGGTTGAGGCGCTCCTCGCCCTCCTCCTCGTGGATGGCGCTGATCAGCATACCGCAGCTGGGAATACCCATCATCTTGCGCGGAGGCAGATTGGTGATGGCGAGCAAGGTCTTGCCGACCAGGTCCTCGGGCTCATAGTAGCCATGGATGCCGGAGAGGATGGTGCGGTCGGTGCCGGTGCCGTCGTCGAGCGTAAAGTTCAGCAGCTTCTTGGACTTCTTGACGGCCTCGCATGCCTTGACCTTCACAGCGCGGAAATCGCTCTTGGAGAAGGTATCAAAGTCGACGAATTCCTCGAACAGCGGCTCAACGGCGATCTTGGAGTAATCGAGCGTGGGCTTGAGCGGCTTAACGAACGGGCTTGCGGCGTTGCCGGCCTCGGCAGCCTTGGCAGCGGCGGCACCGGACTGGAAACCCTTCTCGGGCTTCATGTGCGGGAACAGCAGGACGTCGCGAATGGAAGCCTGGTTGGTGAGCAGCATGACCACGCGATCGATACCGATGCCGATGCCGCCCGCGGGAGGCATACCGTACTCGAGGGCGCGCACGTAGTCCTCGTCGTACTCCATAGCCTCGTCGTCGCCGCCGGCCTTCTCAGCCATCTGGGCAGCAAAGCGCTCGGCCTGGTCGACCGGGTCGTTGAGCTCGGAGAATGCGTTGGCGTACTCGTGGCCGGCGATGACTAGCTCAAAGCGGTGCGTCAGGCGCGGATCGTCCTCAAAACGCTTGGCAAGCGGGCTGACCTCGATGGGGTAATCGCATACGAAGGTCGGGTTGACGATGGTGTCCTCGCCCAGCTCATCGTAAATCTCGGCGATGATCTTGCCAGCAGTCCACTCGGGCTTAATCTCCAGGCCCTTCTCGCGTGCGGCGGCGGCAAGCTCCTCGACCGGCGTGTCGATGGTGACCTGCTTGCCGAGCACGTCCGAGACGATGTCGGTCATGGGACGGCTTGCCCACTCACCGGAAAGATCGATGGTCTGACCCTGGTACTCAATGACCTCGGGGTTGCCGATGGCCTTGTTGGCAGCCTTGATGACACCCTGGGCGAGTGCCTTCATGCCCTCGAGATCGGAGAAGGCACGATAGGCCTCCATCGTGGTGAACTCGGGGTTGTGGGTGAGGTCCATACCCTCGTTGCGGAAGATGCGGCCAATCTCGAAGACACGCTCAAAGCCACCGACGATGCAGCGCTTGAGGTGCAGCTCGGTAGCAATGCGCAGGTAGCACTCTTGATCGAGCGCGTTGAAGTGCGTGATGAACGGCTTAGCCGTAGCGCCACCCTGGATAGTCTGCAGAATGGGGGTCTCGACCTCCATGTAGCCGTCGGACTCCATAAAGCGGCGGAAGGTGGAGAGAATCTGCGAGCGCTTGCGGAAGGTCTCGCGAACATCGTCGTTGGCAATCAGGTCGACATAGCGCTGACGATAGCGGGTCTCCTTGTCGGAGAGGCCATGGAACTTCTCGGGCAGCGGGCGAACGGCCTTGGAGAGCAGCGTCGCGCTCTTGGGGGCGACGGAAAGCTGGCCACGCTTGGTGCGCACGACCACGCCGGTCACGCCCAGGATATCGCCCAAGTCGAGGGCCTTAAGCGTGCTCCAGGCCGCCTCGTCCATGTCGTTAATACGGCAGAACAGCTGAATCTCGGCGGTAGCGTCGCGCACGACGATAAACATGATCTTGCCCTGACCGCGCTTGGCGACCACGCGGCCGCCGATCTTCACGACGTCCTCAGTATCCTCGCCATCGGCAAGATCGGCATATTTGGCCTCAATGTCAACGACATAGTCCTCGATCTCGGAGTGCTCGGGATAGGGGTTCTGGCCCGCCTCGAACAGGGCGGCGCGCTTTGCCAGACGCGTGGCGCGCTCGTCGTTGAGCGTCGAGGCCTGATCGGCGACGTTCTGGTTCTCTGCCATAAGTTAGCTCCTCAAACTAAAACGCTCCCCAGGATTCGGTCCCAGGGAGCGAAAACATACCTTTACGCGGGACCGTGGTCTAGCGTGCGATCTTGGCGATGGTGTAGACGCGGGTCTTGCCAGAAGGCGTAACGACCTCAACGGAGTCGCCCTCGCCGTGACCGATGATGGCGTGACCGACCGGAGACTCGTTAGAGATCTTGTGCTCGAGCGAGTTGGTCTCGGTGGTACCGACGAGTGTGACTTCCATGACCTCACCGTTGGGATCGATCAGAGAAACGGTGGAACCGATGGAGACGGTCAGATCGCCCGTGGTGGCAGCAACCTGAGCGTTGGCGAGGATGGCCTGAATCTCGGCAATGCGAGCAGCATTCTGGGCCTGCTTGTCCTTGGCGGCATCGTACTCGGAGTTCTCCGAAAGGTCGCCGAACGCGCGGGCTTCCTTGATGTCCTCGACGATCTCCTTGGCGTAATCGCCCTCACGCCAAGCGAGCTCCTCGACGAGCTTCTGGCGGCCCTCAGCGGTCAGTACGATCTGGCTTGCGTCCATACGGATATCTCCCCAACTATGATGTAACGATCAACTGTCAACAAAACGAAAAAGACCGGCTAGCCTGCGGGCAAGCCGGTCAGGTGCTCACCCCAAAGGGATGGGACTACTCTGCGTCCGCGTCGCTGTCCTCTGCCTGCTTTTTCTTGGCAGCAGCGAGCTTGGCCTCGAGCTCTGCGATCTCCTTGTCCTCCTTGGACTCCTCGACCACAACGTCCTCGGCCTGCTTGGTTTCGCCCTTATCGTCGCCCTCCATACCCTCGCGGATATTCTTGACGGTAGAGCCGAGAGACTTGCCGAGCTTCGGCAGGTTCTTAGGCCCGAAGATGATCAAGACAACGATGAGAATAATGATGAGCTCAGGAGCCCTCAGTCCAAACATGTAGACCTCCACAATACAGCGAGACAAGCTCGAATGAGTATACCGCGGGTGCCGCGGTATCACAACAATAGCTAAAAAAAGGGACCGCAAGAAGCGGTCCCTCCTCATGCTCTGGTCGGGTTGACTGGATTTGAACCAGCGACCCCTGCGTCCCGAACGCAGTGCTCTACCAAACTGAGCCACAACCCGTTAGCTCGACTATAGTAACAAAGATTTTCGCCGCGTGCTAGAGAAATTTTTATTTCTTTGGCGCGTCGATTTGAACCGTGTTGGGAATAAGCTCAGTCGTGCAGGCCCACCAGCCATTTTGCTGGGCAGCTCCCGCAAGATGGGCT
>CABRZC010000118.1 GCA_902475375.1 uncultured Collinsella sp.
AACGTGTGCCTATCAGAGGAGAGACCATGCTGTTGTCCGGTATTATCGCTGCTCTTACGAGCCTTCTACTTCCCATCATCATTTTGTTGCTGCTGCTCCCCAACGCCTGCTATGTCGTTGAACAGCAGCATGCCGTGATCATCGAGCGTCTGGGCAAGTTTAACCGCATCGTCAACGCGGGCTTCCACATGAAGGTGCCCGTGATCGACCGCAAGGCCGCCACGGTGAGTCTGCGCACCATGAAAAACGGCTTCGGCATCGACGTTAAGACCCAAGACAACGTGACCATCGGCCTTGAGGTCTCTGCTCAGTACCACGTGAGCTATGACATGGGCGCCGGCCCGGCAGATTCGGGCATCTACAAGAGCTACTACATGCTGCAGGAGCCCGTCGACCAGATGCGCGATTTCATCACCGATGCCCTGCGATCTTCCATCCCCGTCTATACGCTCGATGAGGTCTTTGCCAAGAAGGATGACATCGCCAAGGACGTTAATGCCACCGTGTCCGAGCAGATGGCTGCCTACGGCTTTACCCTCGTGTCGACACTCATCACCAAGATCGCGCTGCCGACCGAGGTCGAGAACTCCATGAACGACATCAACGCCGCCCAGCGCAAGCGCGCTGCTGCGCAGGAGCTCGCCGAGGCCGACCGCATCAAGCGCGTCACCGAGGCGACCGCCGAGGCCGAGGCGATGGAAAAGGCGGGCGAGGGTATCGCCAACCAGCGCAAGGCCATCGCGCTGGGCATCAAGGATTCGCTCGAGATCATCCAGGAGACGGGTGTCGGCAATGACGAGGCCAACCAACTGTTCATGTTTACGCAGTGGTCCGAGATGATGACGGAGTTCGCTCGCACGGGTAAAACCTCGACGGTCGTGCTGCCGAGCGACTTTTCGCAGTCGGCCTCGATGTTCGAGCAGATGCTGACCGCCGGCAAAGTCCAAAACGATTCGAAGGAGTAGACGCGCGTGAAATACACCGTCGTTTGCGTCGGTAAGCTCAAGGAGCGCTTTTGGAAGGATGCCTGTGCCGAGTACACCAAGCGCCTGGGCGCCTATGCCAAAGTGGATATCCGCGAGGTAGCCGATATCGACCCGGCTAAGGCGGGCGGCGTGGATGCCGCGCGCGACAAGGAGGGGGCGGCGATACTTGCAGCCCTGCCACCTCGAGCACATGTGATCTTGCTGGCCATTGAGGGCAAAGAGCGCTCGAGTGAGGAACTCTCGGCGCGGCTCGACGATCTTATGCTGCGTGGTAACAGCGACATCGCCTTTGTGATTGGCGGATCGGACGGCGTGAGCGATGATGTACGCGCACGAGCCGACGAGATGCTCAGCTTTGGACGCATTACCTTGCCGCATAACTTGGCGCGCGTGGTGCTGCTGGAGCAAATCTATCGCGCCTGCAAGATCAGCCGTGGCGAGCCGTATCACAAATAGGTCGGCAATACGAAACAATGCCGTGGGACAATAGCCTTCGTTTTGAAGAACGTGTCTGAGAGGACTATGAGATATGAAGATTGGATTTGTCGGTTTTGGCAATATGGCGAGCGCTATGGCCGATGGCTGGATCGCCGCCGGTGTGGCTGCGAGCGATATGTGCGCCTGCGCGGGCCACTACGACGCCTTGGTTGAGCGTTGTGAGGCGCGTGGGATGGTTGCCTGTCGTGACGCGGCGGAGGTTGTCGCCGCATCCGATATCGTGGTTGCTGCGGTCAAGCCGTACATGATCGAGAAGGTCTTCGCTCCGCTTAAGGACACTCTTGCCGACAAGGTTGTCCTTTCGGTTGTCTGGACTTGGGATAGCGCCAAGTGGGAAAAGGTCCTGCCGGGTGTCGCGCATATCTCGACAGTGCCCAACACGCCGGTTTCGGTGGGCGAGGGTGTTATCGCTTGCGAGAAGTCCTCTACGCTCAATGACGAGCAGCGTGCCGTGGTGCTCGACCTGCTCGGTAAGCTTGGCACTGTCGTCGAGCTCGACACGAGCCTGCTGTTTGTGGGCGGCACCGTGGGCGGTTGCGCCCCGGCATTTGTCGCCATGGCGATTGAGGCCCTGGGCGACGCGGCCGTCAAGCACGGCATTCCGCGCGCCGATGCCTATCGCATTGTGAGCCAGATGGTGCTGGGCACGGCAAAGCTGCAACTTGCAACAGGGCAGCATCCTGCGGCGATGAAGGATGCCGTGTGCTCGCCCGGCGGTGCCACCATCAAGGGCGTCGTCGCGCTCGAGGATGCTGGCATGCGCAGCGCCCTGGTCAAGGCCATCGACGCCACCCTTCAGTAAACCTGCCATTTAGGGACAGGTTCATTTTGGCAGGTTTTTCCTGCGGTTTTGTCGTATATGCAAAAAGCGCCCCGCAACTGGCTCAATTCCAGTTGCGGGGCGCTTGCGTTTGCCCAGATAAAACCGACCAAAACAAACCTGTCCCTTTTTGGCAGGTTAGTCCCAGAAGCTGTCTTCTTCGTCCTCGGACTTGGGGCCGCGGTCGACGTACATCTTATGGGTGCGCTTCTCCATTACAAAGGCAAGAATCGCAAACAGCAGGATGCCGCCGGCGAAAAGGATGGCAAAACCGGTGCGGGTGCCAAACAAAAAGGAAAAAACTGCGTCCATTGGGTGCCTTCTTGCGTAGTTGGGTTGGGTCGTAAACGCTCATAAGTATATACTTGCCCATACATGTACAAGGTTGCAACCTAAATGGAATGTATATCGCCGGAGGATCTAATGCTTGATATCAAGTTTGTTCGCGAGAACCCCGATGCCATCGATACCGCCATGGCTAACCGCCAGACGTCTTGGGATCGCGAGAAGTTCTTTGAGCTCGACGACGAGCGCCGTGCCGTCATCACCGAGGTCGAGGAGCTCCAGGCCACGCGTAACGCCGAGTCCAAGAAGATTGGCGCCCTGATGAAGGAGGGCAAGAAGGACGAGGCCGAGGCCGCCAAGGAGGCCGTGCGCGCCGTCAACGAGAAGATTGACGGTCTGGCCGAGCGCCGCACTGCTCTCGAGCAGGAGCAGTACGACTTCATGGCTCACCTGCCCAACATCCCTTGCGAGGCCACGCCGTACGGCAAGGACGAGGACGAGAACATCGAGCGCCGTCGTTGGGGCACCCCGCGCGAGTTCGACTTCGACTTTAAGCCGCACTGGGACCTGGGCACCGACCTCGATATCCTCGACTTCGAGCGCGGCAACAAGCTCTCCGGTAGCCGCTTCACCGTTCTCGGTGGCGCCGGCGCCCGTTTGGAGCGCGCCCTCATCAACTTCTTCCTCGACACGCACACCAGCCGTGGTTTTAAGGAGTGGTGGCCGCCCATCGTCGTCAAGCGTCAGACCATGTTTGGCACGGGTCAGCTGCCCAAGTTCGAGGACGATGCCTATCACGTCTCGGGCGATAACTTCCTGATCCCCACCGCCGAGGTCGTGCTTACCAACCTGCATGCCGGCGAGGTTCTCGACGCTGACACCCTGCCGCGCCGTTACACCGCCTTCACCCCCTGTTTCCGCGAGGAGGCCGGCTCCGCTGGCCGCGACACCCGCGGCATCATCCGCCAGCATGAGTTCGACAAGGTCGAGATGGTCAAGTTTGCCAAGCCGGAGGAGTCCGACGAGGAGCTCGAGAGTATGACCGCCGAGGCCGAGTACCTGCTGCAGCAGCTGGGCCTTCCGTATCGCGTGATTAGCCTGTGTACCGGCGACCTGGGCTTCTCTGCCCGCCAGACCTACGACATCGAGGTCTGGCTGCCGAGCTACAACGCCTACAAGGAGATCAGCTCCTGCTCCAACTGCGGTGACTTCCAGGCCCGTCGCGCCAACATCAAGTATCGCGACCCCGAGAACTTCAAGGGCTCGCGCTACCTGCACACCCTCAACGGTTCCGGCCTGCCGGCTGGCCGCACCATGGCCGCCATTCTGGAGAACTACCAGAACGCCGACGGCACCATCACGATCCCCGAGGTTCTTCGTCCTTACATGGGTGGCCTCGAGAAGATCGAGCCGGTTGCGTAGGTTGCCTACATAAGCGATTTGCAAGGGCGCTCCTTTCTGGAGCGCCCTTTTTGTGCGCGGAGCTATACCATGTCGCGCGGACAGCTCAATAGAAAACACACGAACAAACGTTCTGTATACAGCCATCTACCTGCTATGCTTTTACTAGATACGGGCGAGAGAAAGGGGATGCAATGGAACTGTTTGACGAGCGGGTGATTTTGTTTGAGAGCGATGAAGGCGGGGAGCACCTACTAGTTACGTGCGAGCCATCGGGTATGGGTGGTTTGGTGGTGCGGCAGACGAGCGAGGGCCCGTTGACCCAATGGTGCTTTGAGGAGTCGCCGCATGTGGTCGAGACTTTTGTGACGCACGAGGGGCTTGTGGCGCTTGAGCAGTTCTATGGAGTTGGGACTTCTAACCAGGTCGCGCGCATGCTGAGTATCTCGTTTGCCGATTATGACTGTGCCCAGCGGGTGCGCTCGCTTTTGAGGGAACTCGGTGCTGGGTTCGATGTAGTTGAAAAACCGATTTATCGCATCGGGGACGTTGGCGCTGCGGAGCTGCGTGAGGGACATATTCTCAAAAAAAGTTTGAGATTGTGCTTGACTCCAACTAACTAAAGTGGTTTTATATGTCTTGCGCTGCGGCGTTACCTCAGCTGGATAGAGGGTCTGACTACGAATCAGAACGTCATAGGTTCGAATCCTATACGCCGCACCAATTGAACTTAAAGCCTCCGGCAACGGGGGCTTTTCTTTTACGCCGGCACTGCATGGATTCGAACCTCGGTCGAGGCGCGAGCGTGAAGCGGACGCGGAGCGTCCGTAGCGAGCGGGCGAGCGCGCCGGCAGGCGGGCGAAGCCGGCGCGGATCCGCGCAGCGGATGCGCGGAATCCTATACGCCGCACCAATTGAACTTAAAGCCTCCGGCAACGGGGGCTTTTCTTTTATGGCAACACTGCATGGATTCGAACCTCGGTCGAGGCATGAACAGCCTGACCACCACTTCGTAAAATTTTTTCAAATTGTTGCTTGACCCATCGGGGGCTCGCGTGCATAATAATCCGTGCGTTGCGGCGTTACCTCAGCTGGATAGAGGGTCTGACTACGAATCAGAACGTCATAGGTTCGAATCCTATACGCCGCACCAATTGAACTTAAAGCCTCCGGCAACGGGGGCTTTTCTTTTACGCCGGCACTGCATGGATTCGAACCTCGGTCGAGGCGCG
>CABRZC010000119.1 GCA_902475375.1 uncultured Collinsella sp.
CGTTGGCCATGAGGTCGGCGTTGTTGTCGGCGGCGGCAACATTTTCCGCGGCATGGCCGGCGCTGCCGGTGGCATGGAGCGCGCCCAGGCCGACTACATGGGCATGCTGGCAACCGTTATGAACGCGCTTGCCCTGCAGGATGCCTTTGAGCACAACGATGTTCCCTGCCGCGTGATGAGCGCTATCCAGATGAACGAGATCTGCGAGCCTTATATTCGCCGTCGCGCCATCAACCACCTTTCCAAGGGCAATGTCGTTATTTTTGCCGCCGGTTCGGGCAATCCGTACTTTACGACCGACACCGCCGCGGCTCTTCGTGCCTGCGAGATCGGTGCCGAGATTCTGATTAAAGCCACCAAGGTTGATGGTATCTACGACAAGGATCCCGTCAAGTGCGCCGATGCTGTCCGCTTTGACAAGATTACCTATCATGAGGTTCTCGTCCGCGGTCTGCAGGTTATGGATTCCACGGCTACGGCACTGTGCCAGGATAACCGTATGCCGATTTTGGTCCTCAACATCGATGGTGAGGACACCGTCAAGCGCGCGCTTTCGGGTGAGCCCGTCGGCACGCTCGTCTATCAGGAGGATTAAGCATGGCAGAGAACATCACCGCCCATATGGACAAGTCGCTCGAGTCCCTCAAGCACAACTTCTCCAAGGTTCGCACGGGCCGCGCCAACGCTAACATTCTGTCCGATATTTCGGTCGATTACTACGGTGTCCCCACGCCGGTTACCCAGGTTGCCGCCGTTAAGACCCCCGAGGCCCACATGTTGCTCATCGAGCCCTGGGATAAGGCGCTCGTCAACGCCATCGTGAAGGCTATCAGC
Organism: uncultured Collinsella sp.; assembly: GCA_902475375.1. Classification (GTDB taxonomy): domain Bacteria; phylum Actinomycetota; class Coriobacteriia; order Coriobacteriales; family Coriobacteriaceae; genus Collinsella. The sequence continues at coordinate 835 of CABRZC010000119.1, forward strand.
GCTTCCGATCTGGGCATTACCCCCAACTCTGACGGTACCGTCGTGCGCCTGCCGTTCCCGGCTCCCACCGAGGAGCGTCGTCGCGAGCTCGTCAAGGAGTGCCGCGAGTATGCCGAGCAGGCCAAGGTCTCCATTCGCAACATCCGTCGCGACTTTAACAACAAGCTCGAGCGCGACGAAGATCTCACCGAGGACGATGTCCGTCGCGAGCAGGCCAAGGTCCAGAAGCATACCGATGAGTATGTTGCCAAGGTCGAGGAGCTTCTGAAGGAAAAAGAAGCCGAGGTCATGGAGATCTAAGGTGCAATACGACGAGAACAAACTGGTCGAGTACTTTGCCGACGCCCCTGCGGGCGTCGGTTTTTCCGACCTTGACCTCAATAAGATTCCGCATCATATTTCGTGCATCATGGACGGTAACGGTCGCTGGGCCACGGCGCGCGGTCTTGCCCGCACCGAGGGCCACAAGGCCGGTATCGTCTCCCTGCGCGAGATTATTACCGCATGTGTGCGCTTGGGAGTCGACGTCCTTTCGGCCTATGCGTTTTCCACCGAAAACTGGAATCGCCCACAGCACGAGGTCAACGTTTTGATGCATCTGTTTGCCAAGACGTTTATCGATGAGTTGCCGCTGCTTAAGCGCGAAAACGTGCGCGTTGTCTTTTTGGGCGATATTTCCGCACTGCCCAAGAAGACCCGCGATGTCTTTGAGCGCGGTCTTGCCGAGTGTGCCGACCACACCGGCATGACGCTGGCGCTTGCCGTCAATTACGGCGCCCGTGCCGAGATCACCCGTGCCGTCCGTCAGATTGCGCTCGACGCCGCTGCCGGCAAGATCGACCCTGCCGCCATCGACGATGATATGGTTGCCTCGCACCTCTACACCGCTGGGCTGCCCGATCCCGAGCTTGTGATTCGCACTTCCGGCGAGCTTCGCCTTTCGAACTATCTGCTGTGGCAGGTTGCCTATTCTGAGTTTTATGTCACCGATACCTATTGGCCCGACTTTGATCGTTGGGGCCTTGTCGACGCCATTTTGGCCTATCAGGGCCGCGACCGTAGGTTTGGTGGACTGAGCAAGACCGAGGAGGCTTAATCGTGTCCGATCGTCCCAAGGCGTCTGCTCCCAAGACGTCAACTCCCAAGGCGCCTTCCGCCAAGAGCGGCGCGGCTACGACTTCGTGGTTGGCCGGCTTTATTACCCGCGCCGCCGCAGGTATCGTCTACGCCGTCGTGTTTATTCTCTGCTTGGTTTTGGGTATCGTTCCCACCGCCATCTTCGTCTCCGTCATGAGCGGCCTGTGCTGCTATGAGTTTTTCCGCATGACGAAGCTCGATGGCAAGGTGGCCAACGAGCGCCTGGGTATCGCTGCCGCCGTGCTCTTTCCGCTCTCGGCGCTGGGCGACTCGCTGCTGTTGAATGCCCTGCTTTTTGCACTGATGCTTGCGGTGGGTATTTGGTACGTCTGGTCGTCGCGTACCCGTATATCCGATGTAGCCGTGACGCTCATGGGCCCCATCTACACCGGTTTTATGCTGTCGGCCATCGTGCTGCTGCGCGATGCCGTGCCCGGTTTTGCCGGCGCCCTGCTTTCGGTGGGTGTTTGCGCGTCTCTCTGGGTCTCCGATTCGTTCGCCTATATCGTGGGTAGCCGAATCGGCAAGCACAAGATGGTCCCTAAGATTTCTCCCAAAAAGAGCTGGGAGGGCTTTGTCGGCGGCATCTTGGGCTCGGTTCTTATCTGGCTCATTTTGTGGGCGACGCATTTTTATAAGCTGAGCTTGCCCTACGCACTGCTGTGCGGCGTGGTTGTGTCCATCCTGGGCGTTATCGGCGACCTTATTGAGTCTCGCATCAAGCGTGGCGTGGGCGTCAAGGATTCTGGCAACCTTATTCCGGGCCATGGCGGCATGCTCGACCGTAGCGACTCGCTTATCTTTGGCTGCATTACCGCGCAGCTGCTTTTGATGATCGGAGGCGTGCTGTAATGTCATTCCAGACGACGTATGGCCCCGATGGACGCCTTCGCGTTGCCATTCTGGGCTGTACGGGCTCTATCGGCACGCAGGCACTCGATGTATGCCGTCAGCATGCCGATCGACTGCAGGTGACGGCACTGTCCGTTAACTCCAGCACATCGGAGCTCGTTGCGTTTGCCCGTGAGTTTTCGGTTCCGGCCGTTGCCGTGGCCGACACCACCCACGGTACGGACGCTGTGCTGCAGGAGCTGCCCGAGGGCACCGAGCTCGGTGTTGGTGCGCAGGCGGTTTGTGATCTCGCGCGTCGCGATGACGTCGACTGTGTCCTTGTTGCCATTGTGGGCGCTGCCGGGCTCGAAGCGAGCCATGCGGCCCTGACCTCGAACAAGCGTCTCGCACTTGCCAACAAGGAGTCTCTCGTTGTCGGCGGTGACCTGCTGATGCCGTTGGCGCAGCCCGGTCAGCTTATTCCGGTCGACTCCGAGCACTCCGCCATCTACCAGTGCTATCTGGGGGAGAATCCGCGCGAGGCTCACTGCATTTGGCTCACTTGCTCGGGTGGTCCGTTCTTTGGCCGTACGCGCGACGAGCTCAATTGCGTGACGCGCGCCGATGCGCTGGCCCATCCCACATGGGCCATGGGCGCTAAGATTACCATCGACTCTGCGACCCTCATGAATAAGGGCTTAGAGCGTATTGAGGCGATGCACCTGTTCGGTTGCGACCTCGACTTTATCAACGTTGTCGTTCAGCGCCAGTCAAAGATCCACTCGATGGTCGAGTATGCGGACGGCTCCGTGATGGCGCATCTTGGTGCGTCCGACATGCGCATTCCCATCCAGTTCGCGTTCTCGTATCCCGAGCGTTGGGATACCCCAACTCCTCGAATCGATTTCCGCGAGCTCGGGCAGCTCACGTTTGATGCTGCCGATATGGACACATTCCGCTGCTTGGCGCTGGCCGAGCGTGCCGGCAAGACAGGCGGCACCATGCCGTGCGCGTTGAATGCCGCCAACGAAGTTGCCGTCGATGCCTTCCTGCACGATGCCTGCACCTTTACCGATATCGATCGTATCGTCGAGTCGTGCATGGATGCACACGATGCGCAGACGGTTGCATCCTTTGAGCAGCTTCGCGATATCGATACGTGGGCTCGCGCCAAGGCCGCCAAGGTGCTCGCTGCAACCCGCTCCTCATCGTAAGGATTGCTTTTCGTTTTATGGATACTGTTCTGAGCGTTCTCTCCTCGGTCTTTTGGGGTCTGCTGATGCTATCCGTCCTTGTGTTTCTACATGAGGGCGGCCACTTTTTAGCGGCTCGTGCGTGCGGCGTGCGCGTCACCGAGTTTTTCTTGGGTCTGCCGTGTCGCTTCGACATTCACCATACGTCGCGTCGCATCGGCACCAAGTTTGGCGTGACGCCGCTGCTGCTGGGTGGTTATGCCGCTATCTGCGGTATGGACCCGACCGATGTCTCGTGCGCCGACCGCGTGCTTGCGGCGATCTATCGTCATGGTCGCGTTTCGGTTGCAGACCTTTCCGTCGAGCTGGAGCTGCCCGAGGAGGATGTTCTCGAGGCTTGTGCCTTGCTTTTGGGCTGGGGTTCCATTGCGCCTTGGTACGAGGAAGGGGAGAAGCCTTCACCCAGCTATTATCCGGTTAGGTACCAGACGCTGCCGCGCGATGCTGCAGGATATACCACCTTTGACGGCCGCAAGTTCGATCGAGAGCATGCGACTGCCGAGGGCGATGTGTGGGAGCTGCCGGTCACTGCTCCGGAGTTCCTCGAGCAGGAGCGTTCGCATACCTATCTGGGCCAGGGTTTTCTCAAGCGTGCCTTTATGCTGCTCGCGGGCATTCTCGTCAATATCCTGACGGGCTTTTTGCTGCTTATGAGCATCTACTCTATCGCCGGCGTATCGGTGCCGGTCGATAGCAATGTGATCGGTCAGGTCGAAGAAGGCTCGATAGCCGCCAAGGCGGGCATCGAGGCCGGCGACACGATTCTTAGTGTCGATGGCGTGTCCTGCTCCAGCTGGATGGATGTGTATGATGCCATCGGCAAGGCTGCCGGTCAGGACGATATCGCCATTGAGTACCAGCGCGACGGCAAGAAACTTTCGACCTCGGTCGCGCTCAAGGAAGACGAGCGTTTGGGTGTTTATGCTTCTACGCAGGTGGTCCATTTGGACCCTATCACCTCGGCGCGCCTGTCGTTCTCCTATGTTCAGCAGGCTGCTGAGGGCGTTATGCGTCTGCTGCAGCCGCAGCATACGATGGAGATACTCGATCAGTCCAGCTCGATTGTTGGCATCAGCGTCATGTCTTCTCAGGCGGCGGAAG
>CABRZC010000120.1 GCA_902475375.1 uncultured Collinsella sp.
ATTATTTTGCCGAATTCTGGGTCGCGCTTTCCCAGAGGACCCCCTTTGGGAAAGCGCGACCCGTTCTGGGCGCAGATTCCGGGACGCACTTTCCGCGATGCCCGGTCACCCCATACCCTCACAATCTCGGCGTATAAAAAACGAGGGAAGGCACACGTCCTTCCCTCGTTACGAGCAATATATAGCCGCTCGCCTACATCAGGCGCAGGCTGACGTCCTTGAGCTGGGCGCCGGAAACGGCACTCGGGGCGCCCGACATAAGGTCGGAGCCGCTGGCCGTCTTGGGGAACGCCATGACGTCGCGGATGGAGTCGGAACCGGTGAGCAGCATGCACACGCGGTCCAGGCCCAGAGCGAAACCGCCCATCGGGGGCGCACCAAACTTGAGCGCCTCCATGAGGAAGCCGAACTGAGACTCGGCGCGCTCCTCGGTAAAGCCCAAGAGCTTGAGCATGGACATCTGCATCTCGGCGTTGTGGATACGCATGCCGCCGCCGCCAGCCTCAAAGCCGTCCATGACAAAGTCGTAGGTGCAAGAACCAGCCGCCAACGGGTCGGCCTCGATCTTGGCGATGTCGGTCTCGGTCGGCAGGGTAAAGGGCTGATGCTCGGCTGCATAGGCCTTGCGGTCCTCATCCCAGTGGAACAGCGGGAAGTTGACGACCCACAGGAAGTCGTGGCCCTCGCGCTTGATCTCGAGCGCGTTAGCCATGTGGGAACGCATGCCGCCCAGGATCTCGTCGGAGAGCAGGCGCGGGCCGGCGGCAAACATCACAAGGTCGCCGGGCTCGACGTCCATGCGCTCGCGCAGAGCCGCCATCTCCTCGTCCGAGAAGAACTTGACGATGGGGCTGTTGATGGAGCCGTCCTCGCGGAAGGCGATCCAGGCCAGGCCCTTGGCGCCAAACGTGGAGGCCACGCCGGCGAGCTTGTCGATCTTGGCACGTGCCCAGGCACCGGCGCCCTTGGCGTTGATGGCCTTGACGACAGAGCCCTCCTCGTTCGCGGCAGTCGCAAAGACCTTGAACTTGGAGTTGGCAAAGATGTCGGTCAGGTCGACCAGGTGCATGCCATAGCGGGTATCGGGCTTGTCGGAGCCATAGGTGTCCATGGCCTCCCAGTAGTCCATACGACGCAGCGGCGTGGGCATCTCGACACCCATGCGGCCGAAGGCATCGGCAAGAACCTCCTCGAGCGCGCTCATGACATCGTTCTGGTCCACGAAGGACATCTCGATATCGACCTGGGTGAACTCGGGCTGGCGGTCAGCGCGCAGGTCCTCGTCGCGGAAGCACTTGGCAACCTGGTAGTAGCGCTCGACGCCACCGACCATGAGCAGCTGCTTCAGAAGCTGCGGGGACTGCGGCAGGGCGTAGAAGTTACCCGGCTGGATACGGCTGGGAACGATGAAGTCTCGAGCGCCCTCGGGCGTGGACTTAAACAGGGAGGGCGTCTCGACCTCCATGAACTCACGGTTGTGCAGCGCCTCGCGAATGGCAAAGGTGAAGTCGGAGCGCAGCTTGAGGTTGGCCATCATCTCGGGACGGCGGAGGTCCAGATAGCGATAGCGCAGGCGGGTGTCCTCGCTGGTCTCGATGCCGTCCTCGATCTGGAACGGCGGGGTGACGGACGTGTTGAGCACCTCGGCGTGGTCGGTCAGGACCTCGATCTCGCCGGTCGCGAGCTTAGTGTTGGTGGTCTCCTCGCCACGGGCGCGCACGACGCCGTGGATCTTGATGGGCCACTCGGGACGCATGGTCTCGGCGATCTTAAAGGCATCGCCGTCGGAGTGCTCGGGGTCGAAGGTGAGCTGCGTGATGCCCTCGCGGTCACGAAGGTCGCAGAAGATAAGGCCGCCGTGATCGCGGCGACGGCTCACCCAACCGGTGAGGGTGACCTCTTCGCCCACGTTCTCGAAGCGAAGCTCGCCGCAGGTACGGGTGTGCATGGAATGCTCATCGATGGGACGGGTCTGGCTCATACCAGTGATCCTCCTTTATGGATCTGTGCCGCCCCGTGTCGTTCCGGGCGGCGTCGTACAGATTTGCCCAGCCTGCGTAAACCGCGCAGCCAGACATGGCGTTCTATCTTATCGCACCCGCATCGATGTGCCGCGAAAAAGTAGCTCTTGCCCAAAGACTTGACGGAGACGAAACAATTGACGCACCGCGGCACCCGCCCGCGCTCGTCACGTGCGACAATGTGCCCCAATACAACTGCACTCGGAAAGGCCCGCCATGACCGCACGCCTCATCGTTATGGATATCGACTCCACGCTCATCAACCAAGAGGTCATCGACCTGTTGGGCGAAGAGGCCGGCGTGGGCGAGCAGGTGGCACAGATCACCGAGCGCGCCATGCGCGGCGAGCTAGACTTTAAGCAAGCACTCGAGGAACGCGTGGGGCTGCTCGCCGGCCTGGACGAGAGCGTATTCGAGCGCACCTTTGAGCGCGTGACATTTACCCCCGGCGCGCTAGAGCTTGTGCGCTCGGCACACAGCAAGGGCTGGAAGGTCGGCGTGGTAAGCGGCGGCTTTCACGAGGTCGCCGACAAGATCGTGGCCGCCGCGGGCATCGACTTTTGCCTCGCTAACCGCCTGGAGGTCGTGGACGGCAAGCTCACCGGCAAGCTGGCGGCAAACATTGTGACCAAGGAGTCCAAACTTATCCAGCTGCTGGATTGGGCAGTTGAGTGCGGCGTCGATATGGCACACACCGTGGCAATCGGCGACGGCGCCAACGACATCCCCATGATTCAGGCCGCGGGCACGGGCATCGCGTTTTGCGCCAAGCCCAAGACGCGCGAAGCCGCCCCGTTTGCCATCGACGAGCGCAACCTGATGCTCGCCATGGACATCATCCTGCGCGACTAGCAAGTTCGCCCAACAATTGAATCAGCCTGTCCTATAGTTTCCGAACAATTTTGTCTTAGTGTTCGGAAACATACCTTTTGAGTGCTAGACTTTGCGCCGTCGAAGGGAACATATATGGATAAGCGAGATCTTGAGCAGTTGCTGAGCGATGTTGCCGGCGGAGCAGTCACCCCGGCTGTCGCCCTTACGCGCATCCAGACGGCGCCAACCGCCGATCTGGGCTTTGCGCAGCTCGATCTTTCGCGCGGAGTGCGCCAGGGAGCCGGCGAGGTCGTCTACGGTGCCGGTAAAACCGCCGAGCAGATTGCCGCCATTATCGAAGCGCTGCACGATACCGGCCAGGAGCGCATCCTGGTCACGCGCCTGGACGCCGAAAAGGCAGCCCGCACCTCGGAGCTCCTCGACAACGGCATCGACCTGGGATATGTCCCGGACGCACAGCTCGCCCTCGTGGGCGGCAAGCCCTCCCCCACTGGCAACGGACGCATCGTCGTCGCCTGCGCCGGCACGAGCGACCTGCCCGTCGCCGAGGAAGCCGCATTGACGGCCGAGTTCTATGGCAACGAGGTCGACCGCCTCTACGACGTGGGTGTCGCCGGCCTGCACCGTCTGCTCGCGCATGCCGAGGAGCTTGCCCAGGCACAGGTGGTCATCGCCATTGCCGGCATGGAGGGCGCACTGGCGAGCGTTGTCGGCGGCCTGGTGAGCTGTCCGGTCATCGCCGTTCCCACCAGCGTGGGCTACGGCGCAAGTTTTGGTGGCGTAGCCGCACTGCTCGCCATGCTCAACTCCTGCGCCAGCGGCGTATCGGTCGTCAATATCGACAACGGCTTTGGTGCCGCCTACCAGGCAAGTCTTATCAATCATCTGAGCGCCGGCACACCCTGCGCCCGTTAAGGAGCATTCCATGTCCAACCATCAGCACACGCTTATCATCGACGGCACCTCGGGCATCAGCGGCGACATGACCGTCGCGGCCCTGCTCGACCTGGGCGCCAGCGAGGAGCACCTGCGCGAACAGCTCGCCACACTGCCGGTCGACGGCTTTACGATCGCCGTCACGCGTGCAAACAAGCATGGCATCGACGCCTGTGATTTTGACGTCCAGCTTGCAGAGGAGCTCGAGAACCACGACCACGATATGGCCTGGCTCTACGGCAACGAAGCAGCTGCCGAGCACATGCACGAGCATGAGCACCACCATCATGACCATGACGAGCACGAACACGAGCACTGCCACGAGCATGACCATGAGGGTCACCATCACGCCCACCACCATCACCACCGTTCTTTGGCGGATGTCACCGCCATCATCGATGGCTCACGGCTAAGCGATGGTGCCAAGCGTCGTGCCCTCGCCATTTTTTCCGTACTCGCCGATGCCGAGGCAAAGGCTCACGGCAAAACGCCCGAGACCGTCATGTTCCACGAGGTAGGCGCCGTCGATTCCATCGTCGACGTCTGCTCTGTCGCCATCTGCCTCGATGACCTAGGTATTGAGGACATCGTGGTCGAGTCGCTCTCCGAAGGCCACGGAACCATTCGCTGCGCCCACGGCCTTATGCCCATTCCCGTCCCCGCTGTCGTCAACCTGTGCCAGGCGGGCAATATCGCCCTCACGCCCGCACCGGTCGCTGGCGAGCTCGTGACGCCCACGGGCGCCGCCATCGTCACCGCGCTGCGCACGTCCGAGCACCTGCCGGCACGCTACCACATCGAGGCCGTCGGCTACGGCGCCGGCAAGCGCCCCTACGAGGGTTGCTCTGGCACGCTCCGTTGTCTACTCGTTGACGTGGATGCATAGCCATGGATGCCCGCAAAGAAAAAAGCCGCGCTGCCATCGTTGCAGCGTTCTCCGAGCTGCTACGCGAAGAGGATTACGGCAAGATTACCGTCGGCGACATCATCGCTCGTGCCCACGTAGGCCGCGCGACATTCTACGGCCTCTTTAAGAGCAAAGACGACCTACTGTCCGAGCTCGTGAACGACATCTGCACCCACGCCCTCGACGACGATGGTACGCCGCTCGACGACCCACTCGTGCAAGTCGAGCATATCCTCAACAACCTCTGGGAACGCCGTCAGGGCGTTCGAGCCCTCGTAGCCGGCGCCGGCTCACGCGTCTTCGCCGACTGCCTCCGCAAGACCATCATGTCGCGCGCAGCCGAAACCGTCCCCGTCGACCCCGCAGGCCCCGCCGCCACCATGGACCGCAGCTTCTTACTACAACACATAGCCTCAAGCTTCGTAG
>CABRZC010000121.1 GCA_902475375.1 uncultured Collinsella sp.
CGCTCTTTATATTGCCTAGCGGCCAAGTAGTTTTTTGGGACATGCCTAGAAATCTACCGAATGGAATGCTTGGGCGGGGGTATCATCTTTCACCGAAAATAGTTTCTAGTGTTAGGGGTTTTCGGTGGAAGATACCGATTTCCATGAGCTTGGGCGTCAACTCTTTACCGAGTTTGGCAGCATGCACCAGCGCGTTTCGCGCTTTGCCGACCAGGCTCTGGGTGGCGAGATGGCCGTCATGCGCGCCCTCATGCGCGCCGGCGGCTCGCTCACGCCGAGCGAACTCGCCGATCGTGCCTGGGTCTCGAGCGCCCGTATCGCCAATATCCTGCGCGCCCTCGAGGCCAAGGGCTGGGTCGAGCGCGAGCACTCAAAGACCGACCGTCGTCGCGTACACGTCACAGTGACCGACAAGGGATTCCAGGTCATCGAAATCAAACGTCGGGAATTCGAGGACCGCACCGCAGCCTTCCTCGAGCAGCTCGGCGAAACAGATACCCAAGAGATGGTGCGCCTTCTAAGACGTGCCAACGAAATTATCGACCGCAATCAAGAAAGGAGAGATGCCGAGTGAGGATTCTCAAGCTCTTTAAAAAACATATCCTGGCACTGTTCGCAGCTATCGTACTTATCGTAATCAGCTGCAACGCCGATCTGGCGCTGCCTACCTATATGAGCGACATCGTCGACGTGGGTGTGCAGCAAGGCGGCATCGCCTCGCCCGTACCCGACACCATTCGCGCCGAATCGCTCGACGACCTTGAGCTCTTTATGAGCGATAAGGACGCCAAGGCTGTGGAGGCCGTGTTTAGCAAGGCGGACAATAACGGCATTCGAACGTACAAGGGCACCGAGGAGGAGCGCGCCGACGGCGGCAAGATTGCCGACATCATGAGCCTGCCCGAGACTGTCGTCCTTTCGTTCAACCAGGGCATCGATGCCAACTCCATGGGCGACATGACCGGCGCATCTACAGAGGCAAGCGATGACGGCGCCGCTCAGGCCATGCCCACCCCCGAGCAGATGGCGGCGATGACGCCCGAGCAGCTCGCCGAGATACAGCAGAAGGCCGCAGCGGCGCAGAACATGCAAAAGCAGATTGATGCCGACGGCGGTAAGGTCACCATGAAGAGTCTGCGTCTAGGCGTTGAAGGCGGCCTAATCGACCAGGGCAAGCTCGTGGAGGGCGCCAACGATATGGCGGACAAAATGGGCTCCATGTCGGGTTCCATCGTGACCCAACGCGCCGTGAGCTATGTGCAAGACGAGTACAAGGCGCAAGGCATCAACCCCGCCGACGTGCAGAACGCCTACCTGGGCCGCATGGCGACCACGATGTTTGGTCTGTGCCTTGTGTCGCTCGTCGCCACCATCCTGACCGGTGCCGTGGCTTCGCGCACCGCCTGTTCCATCGCACGCGACCTGCGCCGCGAGACCTTCAACAAGGTTATGCACTTCTCGCCGGCCGAGGTGGGCAAGTTTAGCCAGGCCTCGCTCATCACCCGCTGCACCAACGACATTCAGCAGATCCAGATGGCCGCAACCCTGTTTATCCGCATGTGTCTGATGGCCCCCGTCATGGGCATCGTCGCCGTCATGCGCGTCCTGGCCAACCATACCGGCCTAGAGTGGACCATCGCCGTGGCCATCATCGCGGTCTCGGCCGTCGTCGGCGTGCTTATGGGCCTCACCATGCCCAAGTTCAAAAAGATGCAGAGCTTTGTGGACCGTGTGAACCTTACCGCCCGCGAGCTGCTCGACGGCCTTATGCCCATCCGCTCGTTCAACCGCGAGGAGCATGAGCTCGAGCGTTTTGACAAGGCGTCGCTCGACCTGATGACCACGCAGCTCTACACCAACCGCGCCATGAGCTTTATGATGCCGCTTATGATGCTTGTCATGAACTGCATCACCGTGCTTATCGTCTGGTTTGGCGCCCAGGGAGTGTCCGACGGCGTGATGCAGGTCGGCAACATGATGGCGTTTATCTCCTACACCATGCAGATCGTCATGGCGTTTATGATCCTCACCATGGTTTCGGTCATTCTGCCCCGTGCCGAGGTCGCAGCTGAGCGCGTGGAAGAGGTCATCACCTGCCCCACGAGCATCAACGACCCTGCCTCGCCCAAACTGCCCGCAGCCAGCGCGCCGCGCGGTGAGCTCACCTTCCGCGACGTGAGCTTCCAGTACCCCGATGCCCGCGCCGATGTCATCAGCGGCGTGAACTTCACCACGCACGCCGGCCAGATGCTCGGCATCATTGGCTCCACGGGTTCGGGCAAGTCCACGCTTGTGCAGCTCATCCCGCGCCTGTACGACGTCACGGGCGGCAGCATTTCACTCGACGGCATCGACGTGCGCGACATGACCCTTTCCGAGCTGCGCCGCCGCATCGGTTATATTCCGCAGCAGGGTCGTCTATTCTCGGGTACCGTCGAGAGCAACCTCAAGTTTGCCGGCGACATGGTGAGCGATGATGACATGCGCCAGGCAGCACGCGTCGCCCAGGCGGAAAACTTTATCGCCGAGCGCGAGGGCGGCTACGACTCCCCCATCAGCCAGGGCGGCTCCAATGTTTCGGGCGGTCAGCGCCAGCGTCTGGCCATCGCCCGCGCGTTGGCCAAAAAGCCCGAGGTCGTGGTGTTCGATGATTCGTTTAGCGCCCTCGACTACAAGACCGACGCGCGCCTGCGCGAAGAGCTGGCCAAAAACGTTACCGACGCCGCACTCGTGGTCGTGGCCCAGCGCATCGCGACCATCATGCACGCCGACCAGATCATCGTGCTCGATGACGGCCACGTAGTGGGCACCGGCACGCACGAGGAGCTGCTACGCAGCTGCCCGGCGTACCTGGAGATCGCACAGTCGCAGCTTTCCGCCGAGGAGCTGGGGCTTACCCAAAAAGAAATTGCAGCCGTCATGGAAGGAGGCGAGCGCTAATGGCAGACGAGACCAAGACTCAGATTCCCAAGCCCACCCGCCAGCGTGGTCCCATGGGCCGCATGGGCGGCATGCGTCGTGGCGAAAAGGCCAAGGACTTTAAGGGCACCATGAGGCAGCTGCTCGGCTATATCGGCCAGCACAAGATTGCTGTGTTTACCGCCGTCGCCTTTGCCGTGTGCTCGGTCATCTTTAACATTGTGGGGCCCAAGGTGCTCGGCCAGGTTACCACCAAACTGTTCGAGGGCCTGGTTGCCAAGGTCAACGGTACCGGCGACGTTGACTTTGACTGGATCGCCAAGACGCTCGGCTTTTTGCTCTGCCTGTATCTGGCGAGCTCTGTCTGCAGCCTCATCCAGGGCTGGCTCATGACCGGCGTCACGCAAAAGATTTGCTACCGCATGCGCAAGGAGATCGCCGCCAAGATCGCCGTCGTTCCGATGAGTTACTTCAACGGCCACAGCAAGGGAGACGTGCTCAGCCGCATCACCAACGACGTCGATACGCTGGGTCAGTCGCTCAACCAGAGCGTGACACAGCTCATCACGTCGGTGACGCAGATTATCGGCGTGCTCGTCATGATGCTTTCGATCAGCCTGCCGCTTACCGGCGTCACCGTGCTCACGCTGCCGGCCGCCGCGATTATCCTGACCGTGATGATTCACTTCTCGCAACCGTACTTCCGCGAGCAGCAGCAGGTTCTGGGCGCCGTCAACGGCATTATCGAGGAGGACTTTGCCGGCCAGAACGTTATTCAGGTGTTCGACCGCGCCGAGGCCTCAATCGAGGAGTTCGACCGTCAAAACGACCGCCTCTTTATTAGTGGCTGGCGTTCGCAGTTCCTGTCGGGCCTGATGATGCCGCTTATGAGCTTGGTGGGTAACATGGGTTACGTGGGCGTCGTCGTGGTGGGTGCGCAGCTCGCGCTGACCGGCAATGCCACGCCCGGCGACATCCAGAGCTTTATCCAGTACGTGCGCAACTTTACGCAGCCGGTGCAGCAGCTGGGCAACGTGAGCAACACGATGCAGTCGATGGCCGCCGCCACCGAGCGCGTGTTTGAATTCCTGGCCGCGCCCGAGGAGGAGCAGAAGGCCGACGCGCAGATTCCCGAGAAGCGCCCCGGCCACGTGGAGTTCGACCATGTCAAGTTTGGCTACACGCCCGACAAGACCATCATCCACGACTTTAGCTGCGAGGCGCAGCCCGGCCAAACCATTGCCATCGTCGGCCCCACCGGCGCCGGCAAGACCACGCTCATTAAGCTGCTGCAGCGCTTTTACGACGTGGACGGCGGTTCGCTGCGCGTCGAAGGCGTCGACGTGCGCGACTGGGACCGCGCGGCGCTGCGCGGCGAGTTTGCCATGGTGCTGCAGGACACCTGGCTGTTTAACGGCACCATCCGCGAGAACATCCGCTACGGACGCCCCGATGCGACCGATGCCGAGGTCGAGGCCGCCGCACGCGCCGCACGCTGCGACCACTTTATCCATACGCTCGCCGGTGGCTACGACTTTATGATCAACGAGGAGGGCACTAACCTGTCGCAGGGTCAGCGCCAGCTCGTGACCATCGCCCGCGCCATTTTGGCCGACCGTCCGGCGCTGATTCTGGACGAGGCGACCTCCAACGTCGATACCCGCACCGAGGAGCTCATCCAGCGCGCCATGGATGCGCTGATGCAGGGCCGCACGAGCTTTGTCATCGCGCACCGCCTGTCCACGATCCGCAACGCCGACGTGATCTTGGTAATTCGCGACGGCGACATCGTCGAGAAGGGTACACACGACGAGTTGCTCGCCCAGGGCGGCTTCTACGCCGACCTGTACAACTCGCAGTTCGACGAGGCGGCGTAAATTCTGTCGCAAGGAACGAATAACGCCCGAGAACGGGGACGCAGGACAATCTGCGTCCCCGTTTTTTTGCTCTGCGGCCCTCGAATTAGCTCTCTTGGGGCCCGATTGACAGCCCCTTCCGGACCCTGTGGCCAAAAAAGGTCAAATATGAGTACTGTTACATTTTTAGTAGCAGCCAAAACCGCCTCAAATGACCTTTTTGCGGCTTCTATACGCCTTCAAATTAATCAAAACGCCCGTCAGTATGCTTCTGTGTGCCAACGTTAATGAACATATTTACTGTAGTGTCTATTATCTTGTAAGCT
>CABRZC010000122.1 GCA_902475375.1 uncultured Collinsella sp.
TAAGAGCTTTGTGCTGGCATCTTCGCGTTCCAAGTCAACGGAAAAACCGAGTCCATACTCCAGAGTTATCTCTTCCATAAAGGTATTAGGGCAGACCAAAATCGGCTTCCCAAGCTCGGCGGCATAATATAACTTGTTGGACAGAGCGTAATCAAGAAACGGGCTGTTGTTCCCGTACAGGTTGAAGAGCAGGTCTGCACCTTCTAGTAAGTTTACGGTTTGGGAAGGGTAAAAAGAATCCTGAAAGGAAACCCCTTCAATATCCAAGTCTCCGCAAGTGTTCTTCAGCGCGAGTGCGCCAGCGCCGACGAAAGAGACTCTGAATCTCTCGTCATTAGAAAAAGCCTTTATGAGCTTGCGGCACTGATCATGAAAACGAATCGAGCCCAAGAAAACGATATTGATGGGGCCTTGCGCCGCCGACGAAGGCTCGCTTCTATAAAGTCCCGGATGATTATTGTGCAGCAAGTGATACTCCACACCCGAGGGCAAAAATTTCGCATAACCGGGAGATGAGATGAAATTGGCATAGGAGCACCCAAAGAGGGACTTCTCAATGCCCCGCACAAAAGGAAGCTTCTCGAAGCAATAATCGCGAATATCGCAGATGTATTTTTCTTGATAATGCCTCTTCAGATAAGAGGATAGGAGCAGTGCCGCCTGGGTTTGCAGTAACACGATACCGTCATAGTTCTTTTTCCGAAGACAATCCTTGGCGAATGAGCAAAAACCGGCGTAGCCGGTCAGCTTGTCGAGCTTGCTCTCGCCCTTTGACTTGTAAGGGATAGCGTTAGCGCGGGCTATCCTGCAAGAGACGTCGCCACGGCTCCAGTAGAGGAAGTCGTACTCACCTTCAAAGCAGGACTCATAGGCTTCGATATACGGCGTCTGGTAGCAATCTCCAGTGGAAACGAATAGGAAAGGCATGTCTGGCTAAGCCCCCTTCCTCCACACCATCTTGTCCACGACGCCGGTGTAGCTCTGGATGATCTTGACCACCTTGGTGGAGACGGTCTCGTCGGCGTAGTCGGGAACGGGCGCCTCGGGAAGCGACCCCTCGGCGTCGAGCTCGACGGCGGTGTGGACGGCCTGGAGCAGGCCGCGCTCGCTGATGCCGGCGAGCGTGAAGCACGCCTTGTCCAATGCCTCGGGGCGCTCGGTGGAGGTGCGGATGCACACCGCCGGGAACGGGCGGCCGACGCTAGCGAAGAAGCTCGACTCCTCGGGCAGCGTGCCCGAATCGGAGACCACCGCGAAGGCGTTCATCTGAAGGCAGTTGTAGTCGTGGAAGCCCATGGGCTCGTGCATGCGCACGCGCGGGTCAAGCTCGAAGCCGGTGGCCTCCAGGCGCTTGCGGGAGCGAGGGTGGCAGGAGTACAGGATCGGCATGTCGTATTTCTCCGCAAGCGCGTTGATAGCGGTGAACAGGCTCGTGAAGTTCGCCTCGGTGTCGATGTTCTCCTCGCGGTGGGCGGACAGCAGCATGTAGCGCTTGGGCTCAAGGCCGAGCTCGGTCAGGACGTCGGAGGCCTCGATCTTGCCCAGGTTGGCGCGCAGGACCTCGGCCATGGGCGAGCCAGTGACGTAAGTGCGCTCCGGGGCGCAGCCGGTGTCCTTCAGGTAGCGGCGGGCGTGCTCGGAGTATGCCAGGTTGACGTCGGAGATCACGTCGACGATGCGGCGGTTGGTCTCCTCGGGCAGGCACTCGTCCTTGCAGCGGTTGCCCGCCTCCATGTGGAAGATGGGGATGTGGATCCTCTTGGCCGCGATGGCGGACAGACAGCTGTTGGTGTCACCCAGGATGAGAAGGGCGTCGGGCTGCACCTGCACCATGAGCTTGTAGCTCGCGGCGATGATATTGCCCACGGTCTCGCCCAGGTCGGCGCCTACGGCGTCCAGGTAGACGTCGGGGGCGTCCAGCGACAGGTCGCGGAAGAAGATGCCGTTGAGCGTGTAGTCGTAGTTCTGGCCGGTGTGCGCCAGCAGGCAGTCGAAGTGGCGGCGGCACTTCTTGATGACCTCGGACAGGCGGATGACCTCGGGGCGGGTGCCCACGATGATCAGCAGCTTCAGGCGGCCGTCATCCTTGAATGCGATATCGGAATAGTCCTTGCCCATGCGGCTAGACCTCCTCGTAGTAGGTGTCGGGGTTCTCGGGGTCGAAGGGCTCGTTGGCCCACATGACCGTCACAAGGTCCTCGGTGTCGGACAGGTTGGTGATGGAGTGCGTGTAGCCCGGGATCATTTCCACGGCGCGCATGTCAGTGCCGCTCACCACGTACTCGTCGACGGGGAACGGGTTCCCCTCTGAGTCCTCCCCCACCATCCTCAACTTGATCGACGCGGTGCCGGAGACCACCAGGAACCTCTCCCACTTGCTCATGTGCCAGTGGTTGCCCTTGGTGATGCCGGGCCTCGAGACGTTGATGGAGACCTGGCCGCGCTCCGGCGTGCGCAGGAACTCGGTGAACGAGCCGCGCGCGTCCGTGTTGGGTCTGAGGCCGTAGGCGAAGTGCCCCGGCTCGTAGTAGGACAGGAACGTGCTCCAGAGCTTCTTGGAGAAGGAGCCCTCGGTGAGGTCGGGGACCGACAGCGTCTCGCGGCTGTCGCGGAAGCAGCCGAGCAGGTAGACGATCTCGCCAAGGGTCTTCACGTCGGTCCCGGGGACGTAGCAGAAGCTATCGCCCTCGACGCGCTCCAGCCCCTCATAGCCGCAGCGGTGCTCCTCCCCCAGCAGGGCGCCCAGCATCTCGTCGACGAGGTCGTCGATGTAGAGGAGCTCCAGCTCCACCGAGGGGTCGTTGACGGTGTAGGGGCGGCCGTTGGCGATGGCGTCGCAGAAGGTGGCCACGGCGGAGTTGTAGCGCGGGCGGCACCACTTGCCGTAGAGGTTCGGGAAGCGGTAGATGAGCACGGGCGCCCCCGTGCGCTCCGAGTACTCCCGGAACAGGCCCTCCCCCGCGAGCTTCGACTCGCCGTATACGGAGCCCTCGAAGCGGCCGGACAGGCTCGCTTGCGCGGAGCTGGAGAGCATGACGGGGCATTTGTTGCCGTGGCGCTCGAGGGCGTCCAGCAGCGTGGAGGCGAAACCGAAGTTGCCCTCCATGAACTCGGACTGGTCCTTGGGACGGTTGACGCCGGCCAGGTTGAAGACGAAGTCGGCGCGGGAGCAGTACTCCTCCAGCTCCCCGGGGTTCGAGTCGATGTCGTACTCCATGACCTCGAGGGAAAGAAGGCCCGCGAATTTCTCGCGGCGGTCCTTGCCATCGCGGATGTTCTTCAGCGCGCAGCAGAGGTTCCTCCCGACGAAGCCCCTGGCGCCGGTGACGAGTACGCGCACCCTACTGCACCGCCTCGTGCTCGCGGCCCTCGAGCGCCAGCTGCACGTACTCGGCGGTCTTGATCTTGGCGATGGTGCCCTCCACGTCGAGCCTCTCGGTGTTGTGGGAGGTGTAGGACTCGTCGGCCTGGGTCTCAACCTCGCCGTCCACGACGAACTTGTCGTAGTTCAGGTCGCGCGAGTCGCAGGCCACGCGGTAGTAGCCGCCCATGTCCTCGGCGCGCAGGCGCTCCTCGCGGGTCATGAGGGTCTCGTAGAGCTTCTCGCCGTGGCGGGTGCCGATGACCTGGGTGCCCACGCGGCCGAAGACCTCCTGCACGGCCTCGGCGAGGTCGCCGATGGTCGACGCCGGCGCCTTCTGTATGAACAGGTCGCCGGGGTTGGCGTGCTCGAAGGCGAATTGCACCAGGTCGACGGCCTCGTCCAGGTTCATGAGGAAGCGGGTCATGTTGGGGTCGGTGACCGTCAGCGGCTCGCCCTTCCTGATGCGGTCGATGAACAGCGGGATGACCGAGCCGCGCGAGCACATGACGTTGCCGTAGCGGGTGCAGCAGATGGTGGTGCGGCCGGCGCCGTTGCGGGCGTTGGCGTAGATGATGGACTCCATCATGGCCTTGGACTTGCCCATGGCGTTGATGGGGTATGCGGCCTTGTCGGTGGACAGGCACACGACGCGGTCGACGCCCTCCTCGATCGCGGCGTGGAGCACGTTGTCCGTGCCGATGACGTTGGTGCGCACGGCCTCCATGGGGAAGAACTCGCAGGAGGGAACCTGCTTGAGGGCGGCGGCATGGAAGATGTAGTCAACGCCGTGCATGGCGTCGCGCACACTCTGGGCGTTGCGGACGTCGCCGATGAAGAAGCGGACCTTGGAGGCGAGCTCGGGCGACTTCTCCTGCAGGCGGTGACGCATGTCGTCCTGCTTCTTCTCGTCGCGCGAGAAGATGCGGATCTCGGCCAGGTCGGTGTTCATGAAGTGCTTGAGCACGGTGTTGCCGAACGAGCCGGTGCCTCCCGTGATCATCAGGGTCTTACCATCAAAAACGGATAAATTATTTGTCATGCTTGGTTCCTTTCAGGGCTTCCAGCGCATTTATTAACGTTGTAAAGAACGATTCACGCGAGTAATGCTCGTTGCAATATTTCCTAGCACGCTTGCCTAATGCAGCTCTTTCCTCACCCGAAAGGGCTGCCAATTCGCGACAACACCTGACAAGTCCTTGTACGTCTTCTGCTTCGCAACAAAATCCGCATTTGGAATCATCAAGAACACGTCGCGCTTCCCCCGTCACCGTACCGATTACTGGTTTTCCAGCGGCCATGTACGATTGAATTTTGCGAGGGAGCGTATATCCAAGAATGGGGCTATTGGCAAAAGTCGCCACCATCGCATCAGCACGTGAATAATAGGCAGGCATTTCTTCGATAGAGTGTCTGCCGTGGAAAACTACGTTGCAAGCATCACGATCGCTTGCAAGCTTTTTACAGGCATCCAGCTCCGTGCCAGAGCCAACAATATGGAAAACGAACGGCTCATCCTTCAGGACGCTTGCAGCCTCAATAAGCGTTTGCACCGACTGCGCGGAGCCGATGTTACCTGCGAACATCAGGTTTAACTTATCAGTTGGGAATCGGTCAGAGTCAAGTGCGCATTCGATGGCAGTCGCATCAGAAAAAGCATCCTCGGCGAATTGCGGCAAATATATGCCGCGGATCTTTCTTCCCAACAG
>CABRZC010000123.1 GCA_902475375.1 uncultured Collinsella sp.
TATGCCCGCGGTTAGGCGAGGGGTTGTCACCACCATGACGACTGGGACTCATATAATCGCCACGTGCGATGCTCCAACTTCCCGCAAGGAGACACCTTACATAAAGGGGGATGGAGTCATGGCATTTGACTTCACGGGCAAGACCGCGATTGTCACGGGCGGCACTCAGGGCATTGGCCTCGAGATTGCCAAGGGCATCGTTGCGGGCGGCGGACACGTCGCGCTCATCGCAAGGAACGCTGCTAAGGGCGAGGCCGCGGTGGCCGAGCTTGGCGATGGCAACAAGTTCTATCAGCTCGATGTCGCCGATGCACCCAAGGCGCGCGAGACCGTCGAGCAGATTTTTACGGACCTGCCGCAAACCAACATCCTGATCAACTGCGCTGGCGTCATCAGCACCAAGAAGTTCGACGAGATCGATGACACCGAGTGGCGTCGCACCATCGACATCAACCTCAACGGTACCTTTACCATGATGAACGCCGTGTACCCGCACTTTAAGGCGGCCCATGCCGGCACTATCGTCAACGTGAGTTCCGTTGCGGGCAAGATCGGTGGCGGCCTGCTCGGCACCGCCGCCTACGCCAGCTCCAAGGCCGGTGTTAACGGTCTAACCAAGGCAGTCGCCAAGGAAGGCGGCAAGTTTGGCGTCCGCTGCAACGCCGTGTGCCCGTCGCTCACGTTGACCGATATGACCTCGATTCTCTCTGACGAGAACTCTCAGCGCATCATCAACGGTATTCCTCTGGGCCGTGCCGCCCAGGCCAGCGAGCCTGCGCAGATGGTGCTGTTCTTCGCTTCCGACCTCGCCAGCTTCGTGAACGGCGAGATCGGCGACTGCGACGGCGGCATCGTCCTGGACGGGTAATACCCCACGACGATTATTCGGCGACGGCTCCTGCGACTCGGGACCGTCGCCTTCTTTCTGAAATAGGCGCGTGCGGCTACGATTCGCATGCATCCAAAGGAGATAAATATGAGTGAATCGACTGCGGTGGAGGCGCCGGCGGCAAAGGAGCCGTTCTTTAAGATGTCCTCCATCCCGGGTGCCAATATTTTGGTGCCGCTTTTGCTGGGCTGCCTGCTCAACACGCTATTCCCTGACCTGTTCAAAACGCTCGGCAGCTTTACGCTTGGCATGACCCAGCAGGGTGCAGGCCCGCTCGTGGGCGCTTTCCTGCTGATCGTCGGTACGACGATTTCGTTTAAGAGTGCTCCCGCCGCCGCTGCCCGCGGTGCCATCATCATCGCCGTCAAGCAGATCGTGGTCGTTGCCGTGTCGCTGCTCATCCTTTATGTGTTCAACGACAACCTGTTTGGCATCTCTGCCATGGTGATGCTGGCGGCTTGCACCGGCGCCAACAACGCTATGTACGCTGGCCTGATGGGCACCATGGGTAACGAGGCCGAGCGTGGCGCCGTCGCCATCACTACGCTGGTTGTCGGCCCTCCGGTCACGATGATCGTGCTCGGCGCTGCCGGTCAGGCTCCGATCGGTTGGTCGCTCGTGGGCGCCATCCTGCCGATCGTCGTTGGCATTATCCTGGGCAACCTCTTCCCGAGCTTTAAAAAGATGATGGCTCCTGCACTTTCCGCCATCATCGTGCTTGTCTTCTTTGCCATGGGCTCGACCATGACCTTTGGCCAGCTCATTAATGGCGGTCTTCCCGGCATTCTGCTCGGCGTGATCTGCTCGGTGGTCTTTGCAATTCCCGTCATCGCGGTCGATAAGCTCACGGGTGGTACGGGTGTCGCAGGTGCGGCCATTTCGAGCTGCGCCGGAGCCAATGTGGCCACGCCTGCTGCCATGGCAAGCGTCAACGGGGCCATGTACGGTGGCGCCGTGCTCGCGACGGCTACGGCACAGGTTGCTGCCTGCGCAATCGTGACGGCTATTTTGACCCCGCTGGTCACCAGCTGGTGCTACAAGCATTTTGAGGGCCAGGGCAACAGCAAGGCAACGACCGACAAGGCCGCTGCAGCCGCCTAATGCCAAGCGGCAATCAAAGCTAAATACTAGCTACGCCACAGGGCGGCCACGGGGGATCCCGTGGCCGCCCTGCAGTTTCTGTAGGGTCTCTGGGACACTTTATCCTGATAAAGCTGGCATAACAGCTAGAGCGAACGTCGTACAAAGGCAAGGAAAAATAACATACAAATCGGTGAACGGTAGTTGTTCGCGCTCGCATTTCCTGCGGGTTTGTAAAAAAACGCCCTTATGATATAAAAAAAGAAACATATAACAGCCCAGATGGAGAGGGTCGCTATGTTATCCTTCTCAAACGGGTGAAATCTTGGGTTTTGGGTTGTAGTTCCAAGGTGGACAAACGTTTTTCCTGCACCAACGTGTGGTGAAGAACGGAAGAAGCCGGTAGTGCAAGCCGAACATTCAAGAATTCAATAAGCAGCGGTGTGAGAGAGCGCCGCATTACACGTAACTAGGAGCGTGGTTACACAATGCAGGAGGCATGGGAAGGCTTCAAGGAAGGCATCTGGACGGGAGAGGTTGACGTCCGAGACTTCATCCAGAAGAACTACACCCCCTACGAGGGCGATGAGTCGTTCCTCGTAGGTCCGACCGAGCGTACCAAGGAGCTGTGGGGCGAGGTTCTCGACCTGCTGCTTAAGGAGCGCGAGCAGGGTGGTGTCCTCGATATGGACACCAAGACCGTCACGGGTATCGTGAGCCACCCCGCTGGCTACATCGATAATGCCCATCGCGACAAGGAGACCATTGTTGGCCTCCAGACCGACAAGCCGCTCAAGCGCGCGCTGCACGTCAACGGTGGTATCCGCATCGCTTGCCAGGCTGCCAGCCAGCACGGCTACAAGGTCGACGAGAACGTTGTCGAGCGCTACACCTTCGAGCGCAAGACCCACAACGCTGGCGTCTTCGATGTCTACACCCCCGAGATGCGTGCTTGCCGCTCGGCTCACATCATCACCGGTCTGCCCGATGGCTATGGCCGCGGCCGCATCATCGGTGACTACCGTCGTGTTGCCCTGTACGGCGTCGACTACCTGATCAAGGACAAGGAGGCCCAGAAGGCTTCCACTCCGACGGTCATGACCGCCGACAACATCCGCGATCGCGAGGAGCTGCAGGAGCAGATCCGCGCCCTCGGCGAGCTCAAGATGATGGCCGAGACCTATGGTTTCGATATTTCCAACCCTGCTACTAACACGCAGGAGGCCATCCAGTGGATGTACTTCGCCTACCTTGCTGCCGTCAAGGAGCAGAACGGCGCTGCTATGTCCATCGGCCGTACCTCTACGTTCATCGACATCTACGCTGAGCGCGACCTTGCCAACGGTACCTTCACCGAGGAGCAGATCCAGGAGTTCGTGGATCACTTCATCATGAAGCTCCGCATGGTCAAGTTCGCCCGTACCCCCGAGTACCAGGCCCTGTTCACCGGCGACCCGCAGTGGGTCACCGAGTCCATCGGCGGCATGGGTGTTGACGGCCGTACGCTCGTTACCAAGATGAGCTACCGCTACCTGCACACGCTCGAGAACATGGGCACCAGCCCCGAGCCCAACATGACCGTTCTGTGGTCGACCCGTCTGCCCGAGAACTTCAAGAAGTTCTGCGCCAAGACTTCTGTCGCCAGCTCCTCGATCCAGTACGAGAACGACGACCTCATGCGCGTCTATCATGGCGACGACTACGGCATCGCCTGCTGCGTGTCCTCCATGCGCATCGGCAAGGAGATGCAGTTCTTCGGCGCCCGCGCCAACCTGGCCAAGTGCCTGCTGTACGCACTCAACGGCGGTGTTGACGAGGTCTCCAAGAAGCAGGTCGGCCCCAAGTATCGCGCCGTCGAGGGCGATACGCTCGATTACGACGACGTTGTGGCCAAGTACAACGACATGATGAAGTGGCTCGCTGGCGTGTACGTCAACTCGCTGAACATCATTCACTACATGCACGACAAGTACTGCTACGAGCGCATCCAGATGGCTCTGCACGACAAGCACGTGCACCGCTGGTTCGCTACGGGCATCGCTGGCCTTTCCGTCGTGGCTGACTCCCTGTCCGCCATCAAGTACGCCAAGGTCCACCCCGTCCGTGACGAGAACGGCATCATCGTCGACTTCGAGACCGAGGGCGAGTTCCCCAAGTACGGTAACGACGACGACCGCGTCGACCAGATCGCTCACGACGTTGTGCACCAGTTCATGGAGTACATCCGCATGAACGACACCTATCGCAACTCCGTGCCCACGACCTCGGTTCTGACCATTACCTCCAACGTCGTGTACGGTAAGAAGACTGGCTCCACGCCCGACGGCCGCAAGGCTGGCCAGCCGTTCGCCCCGGGTGCTAACCCCATGCACAAGCGCGATAGCCACGGCGCCATCGCTTCGCTGTCTTCGGTTTCCAAGCTCCCGTTCCGCGATGCTCAGGACGGCATCTCCAACACCTTCTCCATCATCCCGAGTGCGCTCGGCAAGGAGGACCAGGTGTTCTTTGGCGATATCGACCTTGATCAGCTGGGCGAGTAACTATTGTTAGTGCTATACTAACAATAACGATTACTGATTAGCGCGCCGGTTTCGGCCGGCGCCTATTAATCGAAGGAGACATATTATGAAGGTTTCTGAAGTTTCCGAGACCCAGGCCGATAACCTGGTCCACATGCTCGACGCTTACGCCGAGAAGGGTGGCCACCACCTGAACATCAACGTCTTCAACCGTGAGACGCTGCTCGACGCTCAGGCTCACCCCGAGAAGTACCCGCAGCTGACCATCCGCGTTTCCGGCTATGCCGTGAACTTCCACACGCTCACCAAGGAGCAGCAGGACGAGGTCATTTCGCGTACCTTCCACGACAAGTTCTAAAGGGGTTTAACTCCCGCAGGATCGCCGGGCCGCTTTGGGTTACTTTCCAAAACGTCCTCGGACATGCAAAGGGCTCCGCTGCGCGCTTCGCGCGGCGGAGCCCTTTGCGTCCTGCGGAAATGTTTTGGAAAGTAACCCAAAGCGGCCCGGCGGGGGTCCTGTGTAGTCACCCTTTAGGCGGAACTCTCCTAATTATTTGGATGAGTCGT
>CABRZC010000124.1 GCA_902475375.1 uncultured Collinsella sp.
CTTGGCCTCCTTAAAGAGGTCGCGCACGCGGCTGGCGCCGACGCCCACGAACATCTCGACAAAGTCAGAACCCGAGATGCTAAAGAACGGCACGCCTGCCTCGCCGGCAACGGCCTTAGCCAGCAGCGTCTTACCGGTACCCGGAGGACCAACCAGCAAAACGCCGCGCGGAATCTTGGCACCCAGCTTGCGATAGCGGTCCGGATCGCTCAGGAAGTCGCGGATCTCCTCGAGCTCCTCGACGGCCTCGTCCACGCCGGCAACGTCCTCGAACTTTACCTTGGGACGCGTAGCCTCGTTAGTCTTGGCGTTGGTCTTGCCAAACTGTATGTTCCTGTTATTGGCGCCCATCATCTGGCGCATAAAGTAGAACATGATGGCGATCAGGGCGATCGTCGGCAGCACGCTCATCGCCAAGTCGCCCCAAAAATCGGGGTCGTTGGTGTTGACGATATACTTGGTGTCGGGGTGCTCCGCCATAAGCTCGGCAAGCGAATCGGAGCCGACATAGGTCGAGGAAAAGCTCTTGAGCTCGCTCGTATCGCCCTTGTCCTTTTTTGTCTTCCAGTAATGACCGGCCACGCTTCCGTCTTGAACCGTATAGGTCAAATCTTCGACGCGATCCTGTTTAATGGCGCTGACCATCTCGCTCGTCGCGAGCTTAACGGTATTGCTGGAGCTGGCAAAACCGGAGCCCATATTAAAGAAGGCATAGCCCAGAAGCGCGCAAGCCAAAAGAAAATACAGCCAGCCCGTACGCGTGGGCTTCTTGCCTCCGGGCATCCCCGGGATCTTAGGCTCCCGGGGAGTCTGGGAATTGTTGTCGTTACGGTCGTCGGGCATCTTACGAATAAACCTCCGGTTTCAAAATGCCCAGATACGGAAGGTTGCGATAGCGCTCGGCATAGTCGAGGCCGTAGCCCACCACAAAGGCATCGGGGCAATGGGTTCCAACATACTTGGGCGTGATGGCCGAGGTGCGGTCCTCAACGTCCTTCCACAGGAAGGCAGCGACCTCCAGCGAGGCGGGCTTGCGGCTCTCAAGGTTCTTCATCAGGTACTTGAGGGTCAGGCCCGAGTCCAGAATGTCCTCGACGATCAGCACGTCGCGACCACGGATGTCGATATCCAGGTCCTTAATGATACGCACGATGCCCGAAGACTTCACACCGTCGCCATAGCTCGAAACAGCCATGAAATCGATGTTGGTCGGCAGCTCGATCTTGCGCATCAGGTCGCCCATAAAGACAACGGCGCCGCGCAGGACCGCGATCAACACCAGATCCTTACCAGCGTAGTCGCGCGTAATCTCCTCGCCCAGGCGAGAAACGATACCTTCGATATCCTCCTGCGTAAACAGAACCTTCTCGATATCCGGATGTTGAGAAGCCATGACAACCCTTTCTTGTGCTTAATCGCCCACACACCGCCGTATGGACGCGAACTACACATTCTAGCAGCGCACGGGGTATATTTTCCAGCCCGCGCATCATCAGCGCGGGAATACCGTCAACGCCGCACAGAAAAGCTGGTACGAGGGGCTAATCCGCGTCAACCACGCGAAGCAGATAGGCCACACGCGTCGCCGCCGTGCACTTAAAGCGTTCGTCCGCGCGAACTCCGGCGACCCACACCACGGCACCTCCCGGCGCCGTCCTCACCATGGGCACGCCGGCGCGCTCGGAAACGGGAATGCGAGCCTCTCCTAGCAAGTCGGATACCTTCTTGCTTCGGCCACTCATTCCTAACGGGCACATCACGTCTCCCGGTGCGGGACCGTCCACCCATAGGCGCGCCAATCGCGCCTCGGCAGGGATCTCGCCACGCGAGCCCGCCAGGATCCGCTCGCTATCGCTGTCGGCAAAACCCAGGGCAGCCGCGTCTACCAAAGCTGCCACTTCCCCGGCAGCCGCAAGCTCACGGGCGCGGCGCACGATATCGCATCCCGGTTCAACGGCCATCGGCTCTGCGACCAGCATACGTCCCCCGCCCAACGGCAAACGACCGGGTACGGTAACCCAGTCCGCGACCAGGCCCTCGCGAGCCACCGGAGCCTTAAACGCCAGCATGCCAAATTCGACGCGTGCGTCAATCCCCGCCGGAAGCGTGACCGAGCCTGCGCCCTCGGCAACGCAGGAAAGGACTCGCTCCACATGTCGCATCTCTGGACGAGCGTCCGGATCGATGCGTTTGATCGCCAGTCGCACGATGCGCCGCGCGATTACCACCTCGGCCGCAGCAAGGCGTCTGGCATCGAGCACTAGCGCACCCGCCGCCTCCTTGCGCAGGCAGCTTCGAAACGCCTGTGCCGACAGCTGGGATAGAAACGCGTCTTCGTCACCCAAGATCTCACAGGCGGCGCCAATCGTCTTGCACACACTCGCATTACGCTGTGCCACCACTGGCATTACCCGATGGCGCACGTAGTTTCGCAGATACGAGACATCCTCGTTGCTCTCGTCTTCACGCCACGGCTGACCATGTACCTGCAGATAGCCCACAAGCTCGCCATGAGTCAGGTCGAGCAAGGGGCGCACCACGATATTCCTCCGGCGAGGAATGCTCGATAGGCCAGCGGGCCCTGAACCCTTAATCGCGTTCATCAAAAACGTTTCCGCGCGATCCGAAGACGTGTGCGCGGTGCAGATACGAGCCGCCGTTCGCGGTGCCCCCGTCTGGGCGCAGAGCTCGCGAACATACCTCCGCGCCGCGGCATAGCGCACCTCGCGGGCCGCGGCCTCAATATTGCCCGACTCCCCATCAAAATAAGCGTGCTCCACGCACAGCGGTAAACCATATTTCGCGCAGAGCTCACGCACAAAGGCCTCGTCGCCATCGGACGCCTTGCCGCGCAGATGATGGTTTACATGCAGCACATGCAGGCGCTCGCGAGCAATGGGGGCAACACCGCGTCCGTCTTGGATATCCAGCTTTGATGTGCACGCCATAAGAAGCAGTGCCGTCGAGTCCGCGCCGCCTGATACCATGAGCACGACAGGAGCAGCCTGCTGCCTCGTCCGGGTCTCATCGACTGCCCCAGGCACGGCATGGTGTCCATAATGCTGAGATACCGTAGGCATTTGCTTCCTCCTCTATTCGTCCGCACCCATTGTATCCTTTGGAATCTTATGTCTCGTCTGCACCTTCATATCCTCGGCAGTGGCTCTAAAGGCAACTGCGCACTCATCGAGGGCCCGCAGGGGCTCATTATGGTCGATGACGGACTGTCTCGCCGCGAAACGCTCAAACGCATGGCGGAACTCGGACTGTCGGCAGACGACGTGTACGCCCTTGTTGTCACCCATGAACACAGCGACCACATCAAGGGGCTTGAGGTATGGTGCAAGCATTGGAATGGCCCGGTCTTTTCCAGCAGAGGAACGCTCACGTCCAAAGAAAGCCTCGCACATCTACCTGTCGAGGAATTCGACCCAGGTGACGCCCTCTCTATTGCCGGAGTCCACATTCAAACATATTCGACATCCCACGACGTCGTTAATCCCGTCGGCTACCGGTTTGACGCTCAGGGTGATTCAATTGGCTTTGCCACCGACACCGGCGAGTTGTCGAAGCATGCCATCGATACGCTCAAGGACTGTCGCATTCTCGCACTCGAAAGCAACCACGATGTAACCATGCTGCGTCAAGGCGACTATCCTCGCTTTCTTCAGGAACGTATCCTGTCTGTAAAAGGGCATCTCTCCAACGATCAGGCCGCCGATGCCGCACGCGCGTTGGTAACCGATCGCACCGAGCAACTTATCGCGATGCACATTAGCCAAGACAACAATCGCCCAAGCCTGACCGTCAAAAGCTACGCAAGCTCCCTCGGCGCAACACTCGACAACGAACTTGGCAGCGCCGCCACCCGCGTTGAGGGGCTGCATAAACTCACAATACGTCCCGCCGGGCAATATCGGCCCATGACCATTCAATAGGCCAGCCCAAATAGAAAAGGGGGCCGGGAATCACTTCCCAGCCCCCTTAACGCAGGCACCGATGCTAATAGCCGATAGCGTTAGTCGATGGAAATCTTCGTAACGTTCTTCTTCTCGACAATCTTAGGAACCGTAACGGTAAGGATGCCGTCAGCGTACTTTGCAGAAAGGCCCTCGCTCGAAGCATCCTTCAGGTACACACCGCGCGTCGCGCTGTACGAGCTGAACTCCTTCTGCAGGAAGTTCTTACCCTCGTTCTCCTCGTCTTCCTCGACATTCACGCTAATGGACAGACGGCCCTCGTTAAGCTCGACATCGATATCGTCCTTGGCGACGCCGGTCAGATAAGCCTTGACCTCATAGCCATCGCCCTTATCCTCAACGTCAACGGGGAACGCCTTAGAGGCAATCGAGCTGTTCGCTAGGTCGCTCATATCATCAAAGAGATCAAACAACGAGCTAGCAGAGGGACGAACACCAAAGACCGAACGATAAGGAACCATGCTTGCCATGACTACCACTCCTTTAAGGGACTGCCGAGCCATCTTCCAGGTGGCAGGGACTTCGTTT
>CABRZC010000125.1 GCA_902475375.1 uncultured Collinsella sp.
CCGGAGACAAAGTCTGGACTTGGGAACCCCAGCCAAGCTAGATAGGGGATAGGGTAGACCGCTTTAGGAATGCTCCAGGTACAGGCAAAGAGTATGAGGCAAATCGATATACCCCATACCGCCGGCAACCTATCGAGAGCCGGGCGCGCGAGTGCAACAATGGCTGTGCATGCCGCCATGCAGAAAATGATGCCGAAGTTCACCGAGTCATCGACCGAGACGAGCGTCGTTGCGACCCATACAATTAAAGTGGCAACGGCATATTTGGCGGCACGCTTGATGTTGTTGCGCGAGAGAGTGCACATCCAGCCGGCAATAAACAAAAATACCCAACTGATGCTGGCGCGCCAGATGTCTTGGAAGATGGTCTGGGTAAACCAGGGCATCTTCCAACCATATAGGTAGGCAAGGTCGTAGCAGGCATGAAATCCCGCCATCGACAGCATGGTAAACCCGCGAATGGTATCAAAGACCGTGATGCGTTTTTGCATTACGAGAGCCGGCGCATCAAGCCGACGACCTTGCCCAGGATTGTGGGATTTGTCGCATAGATAGGCTCCATAGTGTCGTTTTCGGGCTGCAGGCGAACGCGTCCCTGTTCCTTATAGAACGTTTTGACTGTTGCGGAACCATCGATCATGGCCACGACAATCTCGCCATTCATGGCGCTCTTCTGCTCGCGGACGATGATGTAGTCGCCGTTATAGATACCGACGTTAATCATCGAATTGCCGTGGACCTCGAGGATAAAGGACCCCTGGTCCGTTGCGATCTCGGTTGGGATGGTAAAGGTGTCCTCGATATTCTGCTCGGCAAGAATAGGAATCCCTGCAGCGACACGGCCTACGAGAGGCAGCGATACGGTGCCGCGAGGCGCCGTGGGCTCATCGGACTTTGAGATGGATACGGAAGATCCGTCCTCGTCAAAGAGCTCGAGGGCGCGAGGCTTGGTGGCGTCACGCTTGAGCAAGCCTCGCGCTTCGAGTGCGGAGAGATGCGCATGTACGGTGCTAGGGGAGGAAAGGCCCACAGCCGAAGCCATCTCGCGCAC
Organism: uncultured Collinsella sp.; assembly: GCA_902475375.1. Lineage (GTDB taxonomy): Bacteria > Actinomycetota > Coriobacteriia > Coriobacteriales > Coriobacteriaceae > Collinsella. Next base: position 1,052 of record CABRZC010000125.1, read on the forward strand.
ACTGGGCGGATAGCCCTTTTCCTGCTGATATTCCTTGATGAAGTCGTAAATTTGCTGCTGACGCTTGGTAATTTTGCGAGCCATCAGGGATTCCTCTCTACCCATACCAAACAAATGTTCTATTATTGCTTGACAGGAACAACTGTTCGAAGATAATAATAACCGAACACTCGTTCCCGCGCTAGACTTTTTTGTCCCCGCGGCTTGATAAAACAGTTCTCGTCAAAACAAACGAGAGGGGAACAGAATGAACGCAGCGGATATGGTCCAGGGAAACCTTGCCCTTAAGCTCGAGGCGCCTGCCTCGCCTGCCTTCACGGTCGTGAAGGGTGGACGCTCTCATTTTCAGGCCGTGGCCACTAAACCTGTTCGCACCCAGCGTGCAGCCGCTGCTTCGGCTCCTGTTGCCCTGAAGGCTTCGACGATTGTTGCTGTTGCTGTAGCATTCACCCTGTTCTTTGTGCTCGCCACGTCAGTTTTTTCTGCTCGTCAAGCATCGTATGCCGATTCCGTAGCCAACGTCACCTACGAGACGGTTCGTGTGCAGTCCGGCGATTCCCTATGGTCGCTTGCCCAGGAGCATCCCATCGATGGCCTTTCCACGCAGGAGACTTCCGACATGATTCGTAGTGTCAATCACCTCGATCGCGGCTCCCTTGATGCCGGTGCAGTTCTGAAAGTTCCGGCTCGTTCGTAAGATTTCCGCTCGGTCGCATGGTACCCTTGTTATCGTTTAGGAGGAGGTACCATGCGCTGTCCCAAATGCGGCAAGGCACATACCCGCGTTGTCGATTCCCGCATGCAGGAGTCGAACAACACTATCAAGCGTCGTCGCGAATGCTGTTCGTGCAATTATCGTTTTACGACGTTCGAGCGCTGCGAAGATCCCATCGAGGTTATCAAATCCGACGGGTCTAAGCAGCGGTTCGATCGCAACAAGCTGCTGGTCGGCCTGATGCGCGCCACGATTAAGCGCGATATCGACACGAAAAAGCTCAACGAGATCATCGATGATATCGAGGTGGAGTTGCGTTCGCGTACGCTGACGGCTGTTACGTCCCACGAACTGGGCGATATGGTGCTCAAGCGCCTGGCCAAGATCGACAAGGTGGCCTACATTCGCTTTGCCTCGGTCTATCGCGATTTCAAAGACGTCGACGAGTTTTTGCAAGAGCTCGACAAGCTAAGGTGATTTCATGTCCAACATTACCGTTAACATTAAGCGTCTCGATCCCACGGTCGAGCTTCCCAAATACGCACATCCCACGGATGCCGGCCTTGACCTCCGTGCCAACGAAGACTGCACCCTCAAGCCCTTTGAGCGCCGCTTGGTCTCCACTGGCTTGGCCATTGCGCTGCCCGATGGCTACGCCGGCTTTGTCCAGCCCCGCAGCGGTCTAGCCATTAAGCAGGGCCTGTCTATAGTCAACACGCCCGGTCTCATCGACGCCCACTATCGAGGAGAACTTAAGGTCATCCTCATCAACCTGGATCCCACCAACAATATCCAGATCAACAAAGGCGACCGCATCGCCCAACTCGTCATCCAAGAAGTCCCCACGGTCAACCTCATAGAAGTAGAAGAACTAGACGAAACCGACCGAGGCAACGGAGGCTTCGGCTCCAGCGGCGTCGCCTAGGGGCGCTCGTATCCCTCCCGCCCGGGGCTTACCTATATCATTCCATGCTCAAACATTCTCGCGTCGCTTCGCTCGCTGCGAAACTGCGCGTGGAACGATATAGGTAAGCCCCGGGCGGGCGGCTACTCGCTTGAAACAATATTTACTTTTCTAGTAAGCCGATGCGATAAAGGGACGCCTCCTTTGTCGCATCGGCTTACTGTATTTATATTTTCCGGTTCCCCTTTGCAGATTCCACTGGTGGGGAATCTGGTATAGCTGCTAGTACGTTAACGCAGCTAGCCTGCGGGAGGCCCTATATATCGTCCCGCGCGCAGTTTCGCAGCGAAGCGAGAATGTTTGAGCACGGGATGATATATAGGGCCTCCCGCAGGCTAGCGGACATTAAGACCCTAGCGGATATGCGCAGGTTTTCCGCCCCAGAAGAAGCGGCAGAAGGCTCGTTTGCGCTTTTGGGGTTTACCTACGAGCTCCATGGTTGCGATGGCTATGTCTTCGGCTGCGTGGGGGCGGCGTAGTACTTCGCCGTTGATGAGTAGGGCTTTGAGTGATTCGGGATGATCGTGCAAGTGACGTAGGGTTACGATGAGCTCACGTGCGGTGGTGACATGCATGCTGGCGCCCATGCCGGTGAGCATCGTGGTGTTGGCCTTTTCCTGGCCGTATGATTTGCCCAACAGGATCATTGGCAGATGCGCGCACAGGCATTCGGTAACAGTGAGTCCGCCCGATTTGAGGATTGCCAGGTCGCAGCCGTGCATGAGGGCCGCCATGTCGTCCACGTAGTCCAGTACCGTGACGTTGTCGAGCTTCATGGCGTCGAAGAGTGTCTTGAGACGAGTGGCATATTCGGTGTCTTTGCCCGGCAAAAAGATAAAGTGCATGTCCTCGAAACTGCGCAGGAAGGGGAGGGTGCGGTCCATCTCCGCGCGAAAGCGGACGTACGGTTGAGGTAAACTGGCGCCGGCCATAACCAGCACGACGGTCTTGTCGGTGGGGAGGTTGAACTTGGCTAGCTCTTCCTCGCGATTGTAATCCGTGTCAAACCCGGCGCGAATAGGGATGCCTGTAATGCGAATCTTTGCTTCGGGGACCTTGCGGGGGCGCAGCGTTTCGGCCATAAACTCGTTTGCCACGCAGAATAGGTCGGTGTCCTTATGGGGCCACCAACCCTCGACCTCGTAATCGGTCGGTACGCAAATGACGGGATAGTCGATGCCCGTAATGACGCGGGCGCCGACGGCAACATTGGCTGCCGTGATATGCGTGGCGACCACGGCAATGGGTCTACGAGTCCGAATGTATTCGTTAAATGCGGGGAACATGATGCGCGACCATGCCGTGCCGCCGCCCCAAAGCAAGTGTCCGGTAAGGGTATAACGCCAGGTCAAGTCATAAATTGGGCGCGTTGCGCCGGTAAACGAGGCAGCCGTTTTGTTGCCGTCGAATTTAATACGTCCAAAATCGAGGATATCC
>CABRZC010000126.1 GCA_902475375.1 uncultured Collinsella sp.
CCAAAATGACCCTGGTTGAGATCATTCAATTCGTCGTAGTAAACCGGGTTACTTTTGTTTGGCTACAAATAGTATCGGTATAGGCACATTTGAATATCGCGATAATTTGGGTGGTAAAACGATTTTCTAGGACAACCGTTCGCCGATGGTAAACGGATGTTGTTTATCCAGCCTGTGTACAAAAGATATACTTACATCCAGTGCGTAAAGCCCATGGCCCGCAGGCCGTGATTCTATTGAACTGGACCGAATTATGAGATTGATTCACAACAGCCGTCTGCCGCAGTTTCGTACTCCGTTTGGCGCTGTGACCACTGGAACTTCCGTTTCGCTATCGGTGATTTTGGAGGATGCCGACCCCAACCAGGCAACGCTCACCCTGCGCACCTGGGTCGATGAAATCGGTGAGTCTCTGTATCCCATGACGCACGAGGGCGACGGCATATTTACCGTAGAGCTTGAGTGCACTGAGCCCTGTCTTATCTGGTACAGCTTTATCTGCAACATCGAGGGCCAGCCCGAGGTACGCCTGGGTGCACCGCAGGGTCGCACCGGTGGCGAGGGTGTGACCTACAACTACGCCGAGGTTCCGTCCTTCCAGATTACCGTCTACAAGCACCGAGAGAACCGTCCCACTTGGTACGAGCGCGGTATGGTCTACCAGATCTTCCCCGACCGCTATGCACGCGACGAAAACTGGCGCGAACGCACGCTTGCCGATGTTGAAAAACCGCGCAAAGGAATCCAGCGCCGCATGGTCGAGGACTGGAACGAACCGCCCGAGTACGAGCGTGCCGAAGACGGCTCCATCAAGACCTGGGATTTTTACGGCGGCTCGCTCAAGGGTATCCAAAATGACCTGCCCCGCATTGCCGAGCTAGGCTTTACGGCCATCTACCTCAACCCCATCTTTGAGGCCGCGAGCAACCACCGCTACGACACGGCCGACTATACCAAGATCGACCCGATTCTGGGCACCGAGCAGGACTTTACGGAGCTGTGCAAGGCGGCCGAGAAGCTCGGCATTTCTATCATCCTGGACGGCGTCTTCAACCACACGGGCGACGATTCGATCTACTTTAACCGCTACGGCAATTATCCCGGCGTCGGTGCTTGGCAGAGCGAGGACTCGCCGTGGCGCGATGCGTTTTACTTCCATGAAGACGGTTCGTATGACTGCTGGTGGGGCGTGGGCAACATGCCCGCCATCAACGAGAATTCCGAGCTGGTGCGCGAAAAACTTCTGGGCAAGGACGGCGTGATCCGCAAATGGCTGCGCGCCGGTGCCCATGGTTGGCGCCTGGACGTGGCCGACGAGCTTTCCGATGACTTCCTGGCCGAGATCAAAAAGGCCGTGCTCGCCGAGAAACCTGACGCGCTGCTGCTCGGCGAGGTCTGGGAAGACGCCTCCAACAAGATCAGCTACGGCCATCTGCGCCGCTACCTGCAGGGCTCTGAGCTCGACTCTGCCATGGACTACCCCTTCCGCGACATGGTCATCGGCTTTTTGATGGGCTACAAGAATGCCTATCAAGCTGCTGAGGACATCGAGACCCTGCGCGAGAACTACCCGCGCGAGGCACTGGCCTGCGCGCTCAATCTGCTTTCGAGCCACGACCGCCCGCGCATTATCTCGGTGCTCGGCGGTGGCCCCGACGAGTCGCAGCTGCCCGAGAGCGAGCGCAGCAAATGGCGCCTGGACGAGAACTCGATGGGCCTGGCCAAGAGCCGTTTTTGGTTGGCAACGCTCATGCAGATGACCTTCCCAGGAGTGCCCTCGATCTATTACGGCGATGAGTACGGCCTGGAGGGCCTCACCGATCCGGGCAACCGTCGTACCCTGCCGACCAAGGACCAACTCCATGACTTCGATACGCTGGCCATCGTTAAGAACGCATCTGCCGTGCGCCGCGCTCTGCCCTTTATGGTCGATGGCGAGATCAAGGCCTTCGCTCTCAACGACGACGTCTTGGCCTACACCCGCACGGGCAAAGACGGCGAGGCCGCGACGGTTATCATCAACCGCAGCCTGCGCAATTCGCACTGCGTGACGATCCCGGCGCTCGGCGAATGTGCAAGCGACGTGATCAGCGGCCACGAATGCGAAATCCACAACGGTACCGTCACGCTCGACCTGTACCCGCTGGGCTCTTCGATCATCTATCACCATGCCGAGAAGCGCCTGCAGGAGCCGCTCGATCATGGCGCGGGCGTCGTGTGCCACATCACCTCGGTGCCGACCGATGACGGCAAGCCTGGCACGATCGGTGTGCCCACGCGTCGCTTTATCGACCACCTGGCCGCCATGGGCATGCGCTACTGGCAGGTCCTGCCCGTCAACCCCACGGACTTCTTCCGCTCCCCTTACGCCGGTCCTTCGGCCTTTGCAGGCAATATCGACCTGCTGCCCGAAAGCCACGAGGAGCTGGCCGCCGACTTCGTCATCTGGAAGAACCGCGGCGGCGAGGATGCCGACCCGCTGTACACGGCGTTTAAACACCGCAATGCCGATTGGCTAGAGAAGTACTGCGTCTACATGGCCGTTAAGAAGTACTTTGAGGGCGAGTCGCGCCACGATTGGCCGGCGGATGTCGCGCGCTACAACGAGCACCTGATCGATGACAAGCGCTTCCACGACGAGGCCGAGCTGCAGGCGTACATGCAGTACCGCTTTGACCTTGCCTGGTGCGAGCTCATGAACTATGCACACAAGAAGGGCATCGAGGTCATCGGCGATATCCCCATGTATGTCTCGGATGATTCGGCCGACGCGTGGAGCGAACCCGAGAACTTCTGGCTGTCCGACACCGGCAAGGCGATTGAGATTTCGGGCGCGCCGCCCGACAACTTTGCGCCCGAGGGCCAGGTGTGGGGCAACCCCACCTTCCGCTGGGATCACATGAAGGAGAACGGCTACCGCTGGTGGATGGACCGTCTGCGTCGCGCGTTCTCGCTCTACGACCGCGTGCGCCTGGACCACTTCCTGGGATTCCACAGCTACTTTAGCATTCCCGCAGGCAAGGCCTGCGCCGACGGCCGCTGGCTGGCGGGTCCAGGCAAGGACCTGTTCCAGACCGCCTACGACGAGCTAGGTCCGCTCAACTTTATCGCCGAGGACCTAGGTTATCTGACGCCTGGCGTTCGCGCCATGGCTTCCACCTGCGGCTTCCCCGGCATGGATGTGCTGGAGTTTAGCGACTACGACGTTCGCTGCGGAATTCATCCCACACCAGGCAAGATCCTGTATACCTCGACGCACGACACCTCGACGCTCACCGGCTGGTGCACGCATTCCTTTGCGGGCGGCGACGAACCAAGCGGTATTGCATTGGCAAGTGAACTCATGGGCAATGCCCTGGCAAGCGATGCTCCACTCGTTATGATGCCATTGCAGGACGTGTTGGGGCTGGGCGACGACGCGCGTATGAACGTACCGGGCGTGGCCACGGGCAACTGGACTTGGCAGGCTGACGAGGCCGACGTTGCGGCAGCCGAGGGCAAAGCTGCGAAGCTCCTGCGCAGCACCCATAGATTCTGGGGCGAAGCGTGATAAAACCCTCGATATAGGGTACAGTTACAGTTGTTTGAATTTTTGCGGGCAGAGCGATCTGCCCGCTTTGTGCTGAAAAGGAAGTATTATGGCGCGCTACGATTACAAGTGCACGAGCTGCGGCAACGTGTTTGAGGTTGAGCACCCCATGTCCGAGACGCCCGAGGTCGTATGCCCCAGCTGCGGCGCCCCGGCATCCAAGACGTTCTCGGCCAGCGGCATTAAGTTCGACGGCAGCGGTTTCTACAACACCGACCAGCGCAGTGGCGGCTCCAGCACCAGCGCCACCAGCGGCTGTTGCGCCAACTGCCCGCATAACCACTAATAACAACGTGGCCCCGTGATCAACTCCGATCGCGGGGCCGCTTCTTTGCGCTATGGGTCGATAATTATTTTTAAAAA
>CABRZC010000127.1 GCA_902475375.1 uncultured Collinsella sp.
GTCGAATGGCGACCTGTACTTGGGTCAGCCAGCAGACACGTATGTCTATCCGAGCCTTAAGCTGAAGGCGACCAAGGCGCTGTCCGGCCGCAAGATCAATAAGGGGGAGTTCTCCTTTACGGTCTACCGCAAGGATTCGGTTGATCCTTTCGCTAGCGGGGTATTCAATCATGACGTTTGCACCCCGGTTGGAACTGCAAGTAATGTTGACGGAGGCAACATCACGTTTAACCTGGGTGAGCAGTCTGCAGCGAACGGTACGGCTGGCACGATTACATACTACCTAGTCGAAAATGCCGGAAAGGTTTCCGGCATCACATACGACCCCGCCGTGTACGAGATTAAGGTGACAGTCGAAGACCACTCGACTGTGCTCATGACTGTTCCGACTCGGAACGATCCGAACAAGACCATAGAGATCAAAATCCATAACTACGAGATCAAAAATGTGAGCGCGGTCGAGCATTCCGAGGGCAAAACTGACCACCGGAACGCTGATGTGCAACTAGATGCTATTGGGGGTTATTATTCGATTGACGGCCCCGACGGGGGAAAGACCTTCACCAACAAGTATACCCCTAGTGTTTCCTGGACTCCTATGGCGACTAAGATCGTTGAGGGTGGCGAGATGAAGAAGTTTACACTTCAGCTCGCGACAGACAGCCGCTTTAGAGACACAGACATCATCGGTACTGCCGAGACCACCTCTGGTAAAGATACGAAGCAGACGCTTTCGTTCAAGGACGCCACTGATAAAGATAAAACGATTGAGTTCAAGTACTCGCTCTCTGATATCAGGAATAATTCCGACGACCCGGGCGGCTCCACGGGTGGCTCTTTCAAGACCTTTACGTACTATGTGCGCGAGAAAACCAACGGTTCGCAGTTCTCGCACTACACGTACGACCAGTCGGTCTATAAGTTCACGGTTGTGCCAACGTATGACACCGAAAAAGGAGAGATCAACTGTAGGGTGACCTACATGAAGGGATCCGTTGACTCCAAGGGCGATTGGACAGCAGACCCCAATGCCAAAGAACGGACGTTCATTGACACCTCCGCCCCCAAATCCACCGACACCTCCATCCCCACCTTCACCAATACCTACTCCACTTCTTTGCCCCTTTCTGGTATGTCGGGCGTCACTCTGACGTACCTTGCCGGCGCGGCGGTGCTTTGCGCTGCTGCGGCCTGGATACACATTCGTCGCAAGGCGAATGCGAAGGGAGGCGAGCGTCGTGAATAAGAAAGTTTGCTCCTTCCCAATCTTGTTTGCGCTGCTTGCCCTCCTGATCGGTGCCTGCGCGGTTGTGTTCCCCGCATCCGCGCAGGCCGCGCCGACCTCGACCGGTTCCATCACGGTGAGCGGCACCGTGGCGAGCAGCTACGACGCCTACCAGATCTTTAGCGCCAACGTTATCGACGACAGCGGCGACGCCAAGATCGCCACCGACCTCGCCTGGGCAAGCGACGCCGCGCGTGACGCCGCGCTGCCTGTGCTGCACAGCGCCGGCATGCCCAATTCCCAGACCACCGCGCAGGAAGCTGCCGAGTGGCTCAACACCGATTCTCACCTTACGAGCGCGCTGAGCGCACAGCTCGCTCGTTACCTCCAGAGCTCTGGCGCCGTGTCCGTGGCCCTTAACGCGGGCAAGACGGCCGAGCTGTCCTGCGGCTACTGGCTCATCGTCGCCGACGACGGCGCCATTTCCCAGAACGAGGCCGGCACCGCGCCGATCATGGCCCTGGTCGGCGGCGGCGCCGTCACCGTCAAGCCCAAGGCGGCGACGCCCAAGGTCCAAAAGTATGTGCTGGAGGACAGCACCGCCGCCTGGCAGAAGGCCGCCGACGCCACGGTCGCCGACGACCTGTGCTGGCGCCTCTCTGCCACGGTCCCGGCGGGTCTTACCGCCTACGATACCTATACGGTGCGGTTCGTCGACACCATGAGCGCGGGGCTCGACCCCTCCAAGGTGGCCGCGAGCATGCGCGTGTACGTGGCGGCGGGCGCGGACGGCGGCTTTGACGCCGTCTCGGTCGGCAGGGACGGCCGCGCCGGCACCGACCCCGCGAAGGGCTGGACCGACATCACGGCCCAGTGCGGGGTCTCGGTCGACGGCAAGACCTTCACCGCGCGCACCGGCGACCTCATCGCCGCGCTCGGCGGGGCCGACGCCTTCGCCGCGGGCGCCCGCGTGGTCGCCGTGTACAACGCGCCGCTCAACAGCGCGTGCAACCACGGCATCGCGAAGGGCAACCCCAACGAGGTCTACCTGCGCTACCCGCGCTCTCCCTTTGCCGACCAGTCCGGCGACGCCGGCTTCACCCGCACGCCGAGCGACGACGCGTGCGCCTACACCTGGGATCTCGCGCTCACCAAGCGCGGCAGCGACGGCGACAAGCCGCTTGCTGGGGCGGTCCTGAGCATCGCCGACGACCGCGGTCGCACACTGGCGGCCGATGGCACGTGGGACGCGGAGGGCAAGGCCACCGTCACCACGGGCGAGGACGGCCGCGTGACCGTCTCGGGCGTGGACTCGGGCAAGCTGGAGGTCCGCGAGCCCAAGGCGCCCAAGGGCTACACCGCCTTTAAGGGCACGCGCTCCGTGACGGTCAAGGCCGAGGGCCTGGACGTCGACCAGGTGGCTGCCGCCAAGCCCAAGCTCACCGTCACAGCCGAGTCGCCCCTGCGCGCCGACAGCGCGGACGGGTCGACGGGCAGCCTGGAGGCATCGCTCATCAACACGCCCGCCGGCACGCCCCCTAGCATCTTCACCGGAGGCTTTATGCCCTCGACTGGCGATATGGCAATGTTCACCGCGGCCGCCGTTGCGGTCGTCGGAGCCGCGCTCATCGTGGTCGCGCTCCTGGTCAAGCGGGGAGGTGGCAGCCATAAAGAGTAGCTGGCAGCCCCACAGAGAGCGGGGCGAGACGTAGCGAAGCAGATGCTAAGACGCAGACAGATGATGACCGATCGAATGAGAACCAACCGGAAAACGGAGGAAAAGAAGATGAGCATGAGCAAGAACATCGCACGCCTAGCAGTAACGGCAGGCCTCACGGTGGCGTTGAGCTTCGGCGGAGTTATGGCCCCGGTGACCATGGCGTTTGCTGAGGGCGACGCGAACGGCTCGGTGACCATCGGAAAAGCGTTGGGGAACGATACCGAATTCATGGGTTACAAGATCTTTGACGCTGATGTTGCAAAGGATGAGAACGGCCAGACGCTTGTGAGCAATATCGCATGGGCGAACGACAAGGTTGAAGTTGCTGTTAAGGAAGCGATTAAGGAATTCGATACGCACGCCAATATCGCAACCGCCCAGGATACTGCAGATTGGATTAGCAAGAACGTGATGCACACCGGTAAAACGACTAGCGTAGCATCTGACTCTGCTGCATATAAGATTGCGGCTGCTGTGGCTAAGGTGACCGATCTGGGCGATCCAAGTGATTGCGCGGCCACTTCGAATGGTGTTGCCAACAACCTTTCACACGGCTATTGGCTCTTTGTGACTGACGCCCTTACTGTCGCAGGCACCGAAACCGCCACCGCCCCTATCTTCGCTGTCGTCGGAGATGAAGCGGTTTCAATTACCGAGAAGACCAGTATTCCCACTGTCGATAAGCAGATTCTTGCCGCGACTTCTGATGATCCCACGCAGCTGAAAACTGGTTGGGCTGGCGTTGCCGACTCTCAAATCGGACAGGAAGTGACCTACAAGATTACCGGTAAGGTTGCGGATAACTACGCCACCTATGACTCCTATGCATACAAGTTCACGGATACTCTTTCGAATGGCCTCGACTACGTGGATGGTTCGCTTAAAGTCTATGCAGTGAACAACG
>CABRZC010000128.1 GCA_902475375.1 uncultured Collinsella sp.
GACGCTGTCGCAACGTGAATGTACCGTATTTGTGTACGTCAGCCTCCAAACATTTCATAAATTGTCGTTTTTGGAGGGTGACGTACAAGTTTTTGTTGAGCGAAAGTATCGATCAAGAAAGCCGTTGATTCTTTGTTGCTTACTTTGTTGATTCTTAACAAAAAAAGTCAGGCACTAGGCGCCTGACCTGCAAACTTCTGGTCGGGACGACTGGATTCGAACCAGCGACCCCTTGACCCCCAGCGGGCCCATAATAGGCCTGACCTGTGTTTATTTGTTATACCACGCGCAAATAGCGCAAGTAGAGCGTTTCTACGTATGTAGATTAATCCAGCTAAGCACGTTTTGTCAAGATAGAATATTATCGACTTCGAGGAGCGCGGTGCAGCCGATGACTTAATCAACGGGGGTAGGAGCCCCGAATCGTCGTCTCTCCGGGTTCCCGCAGGTGGGCCCATCTGTTTCTAATCAACTGCGGATTTATGAGCAGACATGCAAAACGAGAAATGCAGCAATAAAACCTTACGCATATGCGGAGTCGGCAGCGTGAGGAAGAACAAGGGGAAATGGCAGGCCATCGTGACGGTGGCCGACGAGGTGACCGGGAAGAAGGTCCAGAGGACCAAGAACACCGGCGTGCCCTGCCTGAAGCAGGGCACGAGGGGAAAGGCGGCGGCGATGCGCGTCCTCTCGGAATTCAGGTCGGAGATCGAGTCTGAGTTCGCCGAGGCGGAGGAGGCGAGGGCCGCTGTCGGCGCCGGGCTTCCCGCCGAGAAGCGGGACGACTACGCCGCGCTGCCGCTCTCCGAGGCGCTCGAGAAGTTCATCGACTTCTGCCTGGAGATGAACAGGATCACCCCGACGACCCGCGACGACTACCACTACAGCGCCCTGCACATCGAGCGCGACGAGCTGGGTCTGGTCCCCGTCAACGAGGTGACGACCGACGACGTCAACGCGTGGTCGAGGCGCAGGATCGGCCTGGGCACGGCGCCCGAAACGCTCAACAAGTCCTTCAAGCTCGGCAAGCGGCTCTACGCCGTCCTGCTGAAGAGGAGCAACGACACGATCGGGAGGAACCCGTTCGACGGCGCCCTCGCGCCCAGGGTCATCGCCAGGCCCAGGAACGCGCTGCGATCCGACCTCGTGCCGAAGCTCAACTCGGTGACCTCGATGATGTCGGACTCGACCTTCAGGCGGGCGGTCGTGCTCGCCCTGCACACCGGGATGCGCATCGGCGAGGTCTGCGGTCTGCGCTGGTGCGACGTCGACTTCGAGTCGGGGCTCATCACGGTCAGGCACTCCGTGGCCTACGTCAAGGACAGGGGCTCCTTCATCAAGGACACCAAGAACCACGACCTGAGGACGATTCCCATCGACCCTGTGGGCCTGCTCCCCTTCCTGAAGGAGATCCACGAGATCGATACGCAGAGGCTCCGGGAGGCGTCGACCCTCGGCCTGCGCGACCTCGCGGACAGCTACGTCGTGTCGCGGCCAGACGGCTCCTTCGCCACCACCAGCTACATCCGCAGGGCGTTCAAGACGTTCTCGGAGGCCAACGGCCTCATGGGCACCAACGACGAGCTGATCACGTTCCACGGCCTGCGCCACACCTTCGCGACGCAGTGGATCCGCCACGGCGGCGACATCAAGGCGCTGCAGTCGATCCTCGGGCACAAGGACGCCATGGTCACGCTCAACGTCTACGCCGACATCGAGCCGATGTCCAAGATCCAGAACATGCTTCGCGTGTCGCCGAGCCTGTGGCGCGGCTACCTCGGCCTGAGGGTGGACCCCGGCCCCATGTTCCAGCAGAAGATCCGCGAGGCGATCGAGACGCTCGAGGCGTTCGGCTACGGCATCTCCGAGCCCGACGACCGCAACGTCCTCATCCGCGACGTTCAGACTATCAGCCGCCTCTACCCCACCGAGTACGCGGCAGTGCTGGGGGCCATCCCGACCGAGGCGACCGTGGTCGAGTAGAGGCTGAGACATGCGCTTTCCCAAATCCGTAGTGCAAGTACGGGAATGCGGAATAGCGTTAGTCATATTCTACCCGGTCATCTCGGTGGCGCAAATCTTGGCACGGGTTTCCGCGAAGGCGGACGCCCGTGCCCTTCTTTTTATGTTTACGCAAAGAGCCAACGGGAATGCAGGTGAGGCCTCGCGGTTCAGGCCGGGGATTATCAGCCGCGCCGCCCGATTTCGAATAAAGGTCTGCTGATGCAGACGGCTTTCGGGGGCCCCGACGGCACCTCTCTCAAAAATGGGAGTATGGCCCGAGGCCGCACCTGTGCCCCAGCTCCGCCACGAGGGCATCGTTGTCGGTCACCGAGACGATGGCGTCGCCGTCGTAGGGCGCCTCGATGTAGACGCGGTCGAGCGAGTTGGCCGTCCCCGCCCAGAGTGTCCTGGTGCGCCGGACGCCCCGCACGTGGGCGTAGGGTATCACCGAACGCGTCCCAGCGTACACGACGACGAGGCGGTCGCCGTAGAGCTCGAGGCGGTTGCTGCGGACGGGAAGGGCGGCCAGGGCCACGAGGGCCGGGACGGGCACCAGCGCGAGCCAGCCCCATAGGAGCGCGGGACTTGAGCTCAGGAAACACGCGATACACGCCGCGGATAAACCGCCCGCCACAATCACCATGGCCGCTATGAACCACGGGTCTGTCCTGCCGGGGAACACCCGCTCCGGCCGCTCGCCCTTCTCACCCATTACGGCCTCCCTCCCGACGCCCTCCCTGGCGGCGCGTGGGGCCGGAGAGTGCCTTGAACCCGTCGCCGACCATCTTGCTCCCCGTTCCATGGGCCTTCTGTAGTGGTATGTACCCCCGACTGTTCGACGGATGTCGTACGATTAAACGTTTGTCGAACTTTTTTAAGATGGGTGCGGCAGGATCGAGCAGATTGTCCGTGCGAGAGGCTTCCCGCCGCAGCGCCCGGTCTCGGGTTCGATGCATCGACATCCGTCTCAGGTGGTATCTCCGCTGCGCGGCATTGCAGGGTGCAAAGCCGAGATGCCACGGAGTACGCCGAGGCTTTGCTCACGTGGGCTGAAACATATTCCCAATCCGGGAATGCATATATATAAGTGCGATCGTTTTGCCGTAGATGGGAAACCCGTCGGCCGGGCGGGACCGGAGAGCCGGGCGGCGAATGCGAAAGGCCGGATGCAGCCGATGCCCTGAATGAGGTCCCAACACATGGGAGGGACAGCTGAATCCATCTCTTTTGTCGCTCCCTAGGGCGTGGATTTCCCAGCTCTCGCCCCCGAGGTCATCTTGCAGACGATTCGCAAGTCTCCGAGCGGTAGGTACCTGATGGAGCAGAGGGCCGCGCTGGCGTAGTTGCCGCACTTCGACGATATGGACGATGACGAGCTCCGCCAATTCGCCGCCCAAGTCAGGCCGTGATTTTATAGAATTCAGGGAAGGCCGCCGTCACGTCCGCTGTTTAAGAAGGTGCCGCTTTGAAATATCTCGTCGAGGATTGCGATAATCCAGCAACTCCCGTCCAGGACTACGCCGAGGCCAAGCAAATCGTCCGAAAAGTACTCGGCTCCCACCCATCGGTGAGACAAGCTGCCACATGGCCATGGAAGCCTCATTTATTTGCGAAGAACATCGGCTAGCCGCAGGATTGAAATCATCGACCGATA
>CABRZC010000129.1 GCA_902475375.1 uncultured Collinsella sp.
AGTTAACCTTAGGGTCGGGCGGCTTAGCTTTGTTCGCTACAAGTTCCGCACGCAAAGAAGAGCACTTAATGTGCTCTTCGTCTTGCGCAGGACTGTCCGCAGTAGCGAATAAAGCTAAGCCGACCGACCCCATCTAAGATTAAAGGAGCTGATATGTGCGATTGCACAGATCATAAGGATGAGATCCCTGCCTACGACGCGCAGGCCATTGAGTCCAAGTGGATGAAGGCCTGGGAGGACTCCAATCTCTTTGCCGTCGACACCGACGACAGCAAGCCCAAGAAGTATGTGCTCGAGATGTTCCCGTATCCGTCGGGCGACCTGCACATGGGCCACGCGCGCAACTATACCATCGGCGATGCCATGGCCCGTCAGGCCCGCATGCGCGGCTACGACGTTCTGCATCCCATCGGCTTTGACGCCTTTGGCCTGCCTGCCGAGAACGCCGCCATCAAGCACAATACGCAGGCTGCCGCCTGGACGTATAAGAATATGGACCAGGCGCTCGCCACGATGAAGCGCATGGGCTTCTCCTACGATCTGGATCGCATGGTCAAGACCTGCAGCCCCGACTACTACCGCTGGGGTCAGTGGATTTTTGAGAAGCTGTGGGAAAAGGGCTTGGTCTATCGCAAGAAGAACCCGGTCAACTGGTGCCCCACCTGTAAGACCGTTTTGGCCAACGAGCAGGTTACCGAGGGCAAGTGCTGGCGCTGCGGCACCGAGCCCGAGAAGCGCGACCTTGAGCAGTGGTATTTCAAGATCACCGAGTACTCCCAGGAGCTGCTCGACGACCTGGAGAAGCTCCCCGGCTGGCCCGAGCGCGTCAAGCAGATGCAGGCCAACTGGATCGGTCGCTCCGAGGGCGCCGAGGTCGACTTTACCCTGTGCGACCAGGATGGCGAGCCCATCGAGGGCGACGAGGGCAAGATCACCGTCTTCACCACGCGTGCCGACACCCTCTTTGGCGTTTCCTTCTTTGTCCTGGCTCCCGAGTACGCTCGTCTGCACGAGCTCGTCGAGGGCACGGAGTACGAGGAGGCCGTCACCAAGATCGTCGAGGACTCCAAGCATATCTCTGCCGTGGAGCGTGCCCAGGGCACCCTCGAGAAGCACGGTGCCTTTACCGGCCGCTACGTGGTGAACCCCGTCAACGGTGAGAAGGTCCCCGTGTGGGTTGCGGATTATGTCGTTGCCGACTACGGCACCGGCGCCGTCATGGCCGTTCCCTGCGGCGACCAGCGCGACTTTGAGTTTGCCCGCAAGTACGACCTGCCGATCGTGCCGATCATCCTGGACGATGACGATCGCGCTGCCGTCGAGGCCAGCGGCGAGACCATCGATACCTTCCATGCCGAGAACGTCGACTGGGATTGCGCCCACGCTGCCGAGGGTACGCTCGTCCAGTCCGGCAAGTACACCGGTATGCGCGGCGGCAAGCACTCCGAGGGTGAAGCTGCCATCGTGGCTGACCTCGAGGCCATGGGCTGCGGCCGTCGCAAGGTCGAGTTCCGCCTGCGCGACTGGCTCATCAGCCGTCAGCGCTATTGGGGCAACCCCATCCCGGCCATCCACTGCGAGCACTGCGGCATTGTGCCCGTGCCCGAGGATCAGCTGCCGGTGACGCTGCCCGAGAACCTGGACCTGGGCGCCGGCGAGACCCTCGCCGAGTGCAAGGACTTCTACGAGACCACCTGCCCGGTCTGCGGCCGCCCGGCCAAGCGCGAGACCGATACCATGGACACGTTCACCTGCTCCAGCTGGTATTACCTGCGCTATACCGACCCGCACAACACCGAGCTGCCCTTCTCCCGCGAGGCGGCCGACCGTTGGATGCCCGTCGATAACTACATCGGCGGCATCGAGCACGCCATTCTGCACCTGCTCTACAGCCGCTTCTTTACCAAGGCGCTGCGCGACCTGGGCCTGCTGAGCGTGGACGAGCCCTTCACCAACCTGTTGTGCCAGGGCATGGTCAAGGACGAGAACGGCGACACCATGTCCAAGTCCAAGGGCAACGTCGTGCCCCCGAGCTCGGTTATCGAGCCCTACGGCGCCGACACCATGCGTCTGGCGATCCTGTTTATCGCCCCGCCCGAGAAGGACTTCGACTGGGATCCCAAGGCCGTCGAGGGCGCCAACCGCTTTATCAAGCGCGCCTGGCGTATCGTGTGGCAGCTCGTCCAGTCGGGTGACGCCAGCGTGGCCTTCGACAAGTCCGCGCTCGACGAGACTGCGATGAAGCTCTATCGCGAGCGTCACCGTACCATCGCCAAGTGCACCGAGGACTTTGACCGTGGCCAGTTCAACACCGCCATCTCGGCCGTCATGGAGCTCGTCAACGCGGCGAGCGCCTACCTCAACGCCACCGAGGGCGCTAATCGCGACAAGGCTCTGTGCTACGGCGTGGCCAAGGACATCGTGAGCGTCCTGGCGCCCATCTGCCCGTTCTGGGCCGACGAGCTGTGGCACGAGGCGCTCGGCTGCGAGGGTAACGCCTACACCGCCGCCTGGCCCGAGTTCGACCTGGCCGAGTCCATCGAGGACACGGTGCAGATTGTCGTCCAGGTACTCGGCAAGGTCCGTGGCCGCATCGACGTTGCCCGCGATGCCTCCAACGAGGAGATGCAGGCTGCCGCCGAGGAGGCCGTTGCCAAGTGGCTCGAGGGCAAGACGGTCGTCAAGGCCATCTGCGTGCCCGGCAAGCTGGTCAACCTGGTGGTTAAGTAAACGCCGCACGCATAGCCGACGTGTAAAAGACGAGGGACGATTCGGTTGGGTCGTCCCTCGTTTTGCTTGTGACCGACTAAGTTCTTGCAGTAAATTGTTGTATTCTTGTGGAGAAGCTGTGGGCGCGCTGACCTGCGAATTTCCGTTGCGCTTGCACGTTTTCGCAGGTATTGGTATAGTTTGCTTGCAAATGAAGTGGTAATTGAAAGAAGTGGGGTCTCGGCCCCGCTTCTTTTTTGTATGGATGGAGGTGCCGCAATGGTCAAGACCAAGACCGAGCAGGCGATCATCGACGCGCTCGAGGCCGTCGCTCTCCAGCACGATGTCGATATTGTCGACGTTGAGCTCGTGGGCGCCACCAAGGCCCCCTGCGTGCGTGTGCGTATCGAGGGTGCCGAGGGTCAGAGCCTGTCGCTCAACGACATCACGGCCAATACCAAGTGGGTCGGTGACGTGATCGAGGAGCTCGACCCCATTTCTTCGAGCTACACGCTCGAGGTGTCGAGCCCGGGTATGGCGCGCCCGCTGCGCCGCCCGCGCGACTTTGCCCGCTTTGTGGGCGAGGACTGCGAGCTCACCTCCACCGCCACCGAGGGTCGTCGCAAGTACTCTGGCAAGATTGCCGCCGCGACCGAGACGAACGTGACCCTCGAGCTCGAGGACGGCGAGTCCGTCACCCTCGATTTCTGTGATGTTAAAAAGTGCAAGTTGAAGCCCACCTATGACTTCAAGCCCGCGAAGGAAGGAAAGTAAGATGGCAGCATCCGACATGATGTCCGCCCTGATGGAGCTTTGCCAGGAGAGGCACATCGACCAGCTCTACCTGATCGACCGCCTGGAGCAGTCGCTCGCC
>CABRZC010000130.1 GCA_902475375.1 uncultured Collinsella sp.
GGCCATGATCTCCAAAAAGCGCCCCGTGCCGGCAGCGCACTTGTCGTTCATGGCAAACTTGGCCACGCGGCCATTTTTAAGCTGAATGACCTTGGTGTCCTGGCCGCCCACGTCAATCACCGTGCCGCGATCGCCAAACAGACGCACGGCACCGGCGCCGTGGCAGGTAATCTCGGTCACAACCTTGTGGGCGTATGGCACAGCCACGCGCCCGTAACCCGTGGCCACCACACGCGCAGAATCGGATGCAACGTCAAAGCCCGCCGCCGCGAGCGCCTCGCGCAACCTATCGGCGGCATCGACCGAGGAGAACCCGGTTGGCTGCACGCACGTCCACGCCACCGAACCCTCACCATCGACCACAGCAGCCTTAGCCGCCGTAGACCCGATATCGACCCCGATCCCTATCATGGCTCTCTCCTAATCCAAACATCAAAGACAGCGGCGCGTTCAGGCGCCTTAGCTCTAGGTTTCTCAGGTGCCGGAGGTTGCCCCGAAAGAGGAGCGCGGCGTACTTTGGTACGCAAGCGACGGTTTGAGGGGCAAGATCCGGTGCCTGAGGAAGCTAGAGGGTTTCGATGAAGGCGGCGATGCGGGTCTCGATCTGGCCCATGTCGCCGTTGCTGTAGTCGGTCTCGATCTTCATATACGGAATACCCGCACCCTCGACGGCCTCCTGCATGCGTGCACTCTCCACGTTAAAGGTGTGGCACGCCTGGAGCACGCTCTCCACTACGCCATCGACGTGATACTTCTCGCACATGGCCAGCGTGTTCTCCATACGACCGTCGTTGGGCGTCATAACCGAGCAGTTGATATCCAGGTAGCGGTCGGCGATCGCACGCAGGATGTCGGGCGCATCCGGGTCGACCATCATGGCCGCCGTGCGCTCACCCGAGCAGTCATCCATACACACGACCACGCCGCCGTTGGACTCGATGGTGCGACCGATCTTGTTGATTACGCCGCCCACCGGGCAACCGGTGATCAGGATGCGCTTGGCATCCGCCGCAACCGGGTGCTCGCCGGCCTCGTAGGCCTCGCGCAGGTTAGCGACCTTTTGCTCCAGCTGCTGCGTATAGGCCTCGATATCAAAGCTGAACGTACCGGCAAACATGGTGCTCATCAGATCGACGCCGCTCATGGCCGCCGGCTGGTTGGCCTGCAGCGCAAACATCTCGAGCTGGGCCGCACGCAGGCGATTGCGACGACGGGCAGCAGCGCGTAGGTCGCCGTCGGTAATCGTAATGTCGTAGAAGTTCTCGAGCTCCTCCTTGAGCAGACGGCACTCCTCGTACCAGCCCTCGCGCTCGTAGGCGCGGTCGCGGCCCTGCGGTAGGTGCAGAATGTGCGTGCGCTTGAGCTCGTTGAGCAGCTCGTACATCTTCTTCTTGCCGTCGCAGGTGGTCTCGCCGATGATCATGTCGCTAAAGTACGTAAACGGGCACTTTTGCGAATAGGCAAAACCATACGTCGACTTGATGAGCGGGCAGAGGTTTGCCGGCAGCACCTTCTCGGCCTCGGGAATCACCTCGTCGGACGTACCGCACAGAGCCACGCTCGAGGCGCCCGCGGCATCGATAATCTCGAGCGGCGTATAGCTGCACAAAAAGCCGACCAGGCGATTACCCGCCTGCTTGTAATCCTTAACGCGAATAAACGCCGCCTTGCGTTGTTCGTTAAACTCCTCAAACGTGCTGGGCAACGGCTGCTCAATATTTTCCGACATATAACTCCTAAACCTTTTAACCAACCAAGGAAGCGGCTTTCCCAGGTGCCCGAGGTTGCCGTGAAAGAGACGCGCCGCGTACTTTCGCACGCAAGCGACGGTTTGAACGGCAAGATCGGGTGCCTGGGAAAGCCGCCGGGACGGATAGCCCTAAATGGTTTCCAAGAAGGCCTCGATCCTGGTTTGCAGTTGGCCTGCATCCTCACCGGCGTAGTCGGTCGTGATGTGCATAAACGGAATGCCGGCTTCCTCGGCGGCCTTCTCCACGGCAAACGACTCCATCTCATAGAGCGTGCAGAACTGCAGGGCCACGTCGACGATGCCGTCGGCATGCAGGTCCTTGGCCATCTGGACAATGTCCTTCATACGCTGGTCGTTGGGCGTAAAGACGGCGCAGTTGATCTTAAAGTAGCGCTCGGCGATGGCATCGAGCATCTCGTCCACCGTCTCACCGGACTCGTCGACCAGGTCCTTGTAGTAGCGCGAGCCCGTGCAGGACTCCTCGCCTACCACAACGCCGCCGGCTTTCTCGATGAGGTTGAACAGCTTCCAGTTGGGCACGGCCATGGGCGTGCCGGTGTACAGGATGCGCTTGGTCCCCTTGGGCGCCACGCCCTCGCCAGCCTCGACACGCTGCTCGCACTCAGCCGCCATATCGTTAATGGCTCCGGTCAGACGTGGCGTGTCGTCCATAAAGGCGGCCTGAACGGTCAGCAGGCTGTCAAGACCGCTGATGGGCGCAGGGTCGGCAGCGCGCGTGGCAGCGAGGCGCTGCAGGGCGCGACGCTTCTCATTGACGGCGTGGATGGCGGCCTTCAGACGCTCAGGCGTAATCGTGACGCCGCACTCTTCCTCGATCTTGGCGGCGAGCTTCTTGACCTCGGCCTTCCAGGTCACGAGCGTCGACTCGTCGTGTACGTTGGGAATATCCATGACGTACATGTTCTTTTGCGTGGCAAAAAACTCGTAGGCCTTCTTCTTGCCATCGCAGGTGTTCTCGCCTACCACCAAGTCACTCGACTCAATGTAGGGGCAGACCTCGCCCAGCTTAAAGCCGGCAAAGCTCTTGATAAGCGGGCAGGTGTTGCGCGGCAGATGCTCCTCGACCTTATCGGTTGCCCAATCGGCACCCGAGCACAGGCCCACGGGAATACCGTCGCAGGCGAGCACAATCTCCTCGGGCACGTACACGCAGAACGAACCGACGATCTTGGTGGCCTCGCCGGCCTCCTTCTTGTCGAGCATCTCCTTAATACGGCCGCTGTGGATGTTGGTGGCCACAAAGTCCAGGTAGGACGTGGACTTGGGGCGATTGTTCTGCGTCAAGAACATATCGCCGTACATCTGGCCCACGGCGCCCAGCAGTATGTCGTGGTCGGCAAGATTCATGCCGAGGCTCTCCCACATCGGATGGAAATCGAATTCTTCAGCCATGGCGGTTCCCCTCTCGAACCAAAAACGGATAACAGCGGTATCGATGCACGACGGGCGGCGATTGCCCTGCCGTGCTCAAACCCGGAATTTTGGGGAACCTGCTTTGCGGTTGACTATTTAATTGTGCGTCGTCTCTCCCGGAGCCGTGAACATACCTGCTCATATGCGGCTCCGAGCGATATATAGGGCACGCGCGGCAACGCGGCGAATGTATGTCGTCTGCGGCATGTGCGCACCCTCCTTAACCA
>CABRZC010000131.1 GCA_902475375.1 uncultured Collinsella sp.
GAAATCGTTTTTTAAAGTCTATTAGCTCATCCATTCACATCCTCCATTTCATACGCATCTAATACTAAAAATGCATACGCTTTAGGTCATCGCATTCAGCTTCTTTATTCGAACTAATCTAAATAATTTGCTCAAACACTCTTCGAAAGCTCGTTTTTCACTCTGAGTAAAATGCCCTTCCCAGTCAGTCCACGAACAGGAAGGCAACTCACAACGAGCGCTCTGCCGTCGGTCGTTCAAAATGCACGATAACCTTTTCGACATCGACATCTGTAATCAGGTCAGAATGAATGACCTCGGTACCGTCTTCGAATGTCATATACGGGTACATCACGTAAACCACCTCGCAATCGTAAGTCCAGTTTAGCATCAAGCTATTTCGCCAAAGACAGCAAGCCCCCCTTGATGAGTTGATGGTATCTGTTAAACGTCACGCACGATTCACATCTGGTGGGTACCCTGATGGCTACACGAAACGAAGCAGATTTACACCGGGAGGACCCCGTATGACAACCAAGTACACTGACGCGCCGCGCACGCGCGTTATGACGCCGGCATCGCTCAACAACGGCGTGCACGAGAACCACTCCATCGGACAGACCATGGCCATCGCGCCCAAAAAGGGCCTGTTCGACGACATTTCCATTCCTCAGATCATTGCCGGCGCCGCAGCCGCCGCCACGAGCGTCGCGCTTGCCTCCAAGATCGGTATCGCCGGATCGGTAATCGGCGCCGCCGTGAGCTCGGTCATCACCGTTGTGTCTTCGCAGGTCTACCGCCACTTTATCTCTGCCAGCGCCGAAGCCCTCAAAGGTACACACACCGCCGACGACTACCCTGCCGGCGCCTATGAACCCGTTGAGCTTGATGCCGAGGAGCACCTGGGCGGCGCCGCGACTACGCAGGAGATGCGCCAGATTGCGGGGCGCGCGACCACGGCGCGCGTCGCTCCCGACAGTCTGCGCGCCAAGGCGGCGGCAGAG
The DNA here is from genome assembly GCA_902475375.1 of uncultured Collinsella sp. Taxonomy (GTDB): domain Bacteria; phylum Actinomycetota; class Coriobacteriia; order Coriobacteriales; family Coriobacteriaceae; genus Collinsella. The sequence continues at coordinate 984 of CABRZC010000131.1, forward strand.
CGCAGCCAGACGCAAAAGAAGGTCATCGTCTTCTCGATCGCCATCGCCATCGTCGCGGTCATCGCCTGCGCCGGCGCCATCCTTATAACCACCGCCGGTGAGGGTCTGGGCGAGCGCCCCGAGCCAATCCTTTCGTCGCGCACGACCGAGAGCGATGCAAATGGCAACACCCAGTCGCAGGATCAGCAGGCACAGGCGGACGGCACGCAAGACAGTTCTACCTCTGCCGATTCGTCCTCGAACACCCAAAACCAATCGCAGGGCACCGATTCCTCTACGGCCAACAGTGGCACGCCGTCCGGCACGACCGACTCAAGCCAAACGACTGACGGTTCACAGCCGAACACGGGCGACCAAACGAGCGACACCACGTCGGGAACGGGCGCAGCAGACAGTAGCAACACCAACAGCTCGAGCGGAACCGCTTCCGGCACGGCATCTGACAACTCGAGCCAAGGCACGGCATCGGGCAACTAAGCACATTTGTCTCTCATAGATAACCGACCTGTACAACGGGCGCGAATCGAAAGCGGTTCGCGCCCGTTTGCCTTGGGCGCCGAGGCGGCACGCCCCGTGCGATGGTAAGATGCTTTGGTGTGTAAAGAGGAGATTTGCCATGAGCAAGACAATAGTTAGGCCCACGCTTTCGCTGGGCAACCACATCTATCTGTATCGCCTGCTGCGCGATGCAATCGGATGCGGCAAGCAAACGTTTATGACGCAGGTCGAGGAGGCACTCGCCGCTGGTGACATGGCCGCTTATGACCTCGGCTTTGAGTCCACGCGCGAGCTGCTCGAGGAGCTCGACGACTGCATTAAGCTGACCGTCTTTAAGGGCGGTCGCCTGTATGCCACCGTCATCGCCAACGATGCCTAGGATGCCGCCCTTGCCAAGGGCGAGGACAAGCCCAAGGCAGCCAAGGGCGCTAAACAGTCCTACAAAAAGAAAAAACGCGGTGAGAAGGACCTCAAGGCCGTGCGTCCCAAGCACGTTAAGCGTCCCGAGCCCGTAGTTGAAGCTGTGCCCGAGCCCGAGCCCGAGATCGAAGTCGCTATTGAGGTAACGGCAGAAGCCGAAACCGAAATCGCCACCACGGCCGATCCCAAAGTCATATCCGAGCAGGAAGCCACTGCGGAGCTCAACGAAGCTCCCAAGTCGACAACCGAAGAAGCCGCCGACCAGCCCGAGACGTCTGCGTTCCAAAACAGCGATGTCTTTGGCGACGAGGCCGAGGACGATCAGCCTTGCGAGCCCGCAGAACAGGACGCTACCGAGGTGGCATCGGAGCCCGAGGCACCGCAGCCTGCCATCTCGCTCACGGTCGTCTATGACCCCGAGAACGCCAACGCCGGCATCACCACCATGGCCTCCACGCCCATCGAGGCAAAGTCGAGCGTCGAGAATCAGAGCGCTCCGCAAGTCGAGTTCGACACCGCGACCGCAGACGCACCCGCCATCGTCGAGCCCGCAGATTCCGCGGCGATGCCGAAAGCGGACACCGAATCAGTACTCGGCGCCGAACCCGCGCCCGTCATCGAGGTGACGCCCGTCAATGAGCAGGCCTTCGCACCGACGATGGTACCGGCCCCCGCACCCGTAGCGCCCGCCATCCCCGAGGACTTCCCCATCGATTTCGCAACCGAGGTCTTCTGCCCCGGTCCATTGCTACACCAGCTGTCGACCTATCTCCCCTACGGCGCCGATACCCTCGGCATTGTCGGCGAGTACTACTGGATCGCCCGCGAGCGCGGTACCATCGAGGCCGCGCGAAACCGCGCAAGCTTCCCCCTGCGTTACACGCAGGCAGGCGAGCGCCACGAAGTCACCGTGCGCATCCGCCGCAACACCACCGGCGGCCTCGGAGCCGCCTGGACCATCGACAAGGTCAACGCCCCGGTCGAGTAAAAAACGGCCTCGGATAGCCAATTGACCATCCGAGGCCGTTTAAATTCAGGCCTTTTAGTTGTCATCGGCGCATATAGACACCAGAGAAGCAAGCTCCTCCTCAAGTTGCGGAGCAAAATACCTAAAAGAAACTTGTGCTCCAATCGGTATCGACTCAATCATATTCGCAGCATTATCTGAAACACGGTACGATGCAGTTTCACCTGTCTTTAATTCCTCTATTGAGCAGACAGCGTCTTCAGCATCAATCGACCTAAGCATGCCTTTACCTTGCAACATCACATCGGCAT
>CABRZC010000132.1 GCA_902475375.1 uncultured Collinsella sp.
TTATCCGAAAAAACTTGTTCGGGGTAGCACTTTTCAAGCCGCCGGGAGCAACGAAATCGGCCCCCGTTTTGTGAAAACGGGGGCCGAATGGGCGTCGTGGCCTGTCTGGCAGGCTTGGCGCCGGCGCTATTTGATCACGCGCACGCGATACATCGAGGGAATCTGCTTGAGCGCCTCGATGGTGCTGCTGTCTAGGTGCTCGTCGGTGTCGAACATGGTGTAGGCGTTCTCGCCAGCGGACTCGTTGGTCATACGCTGCACGTTGGCATTGTCCTTGGCCAGGATGGCCGTGATTTGGCCGATCATGTTGGGCACGTTGGCGTGCAGGCAGGCAATGCGGCTTGCGGCGCGCGCCTTGCCCATGCTGCAGGCGGGGTAGTTGACGCTGTGCGCGATGTTGCCGTTCTCCAGGTAATCCTTGAGCTCGCTGATGGCCATATCGGCGCAGTTGGCCTCGGCCTCGCCAGTGCCGGCGCCCGAGTGCGTGGTGACAAACGTGTTGGGCATCTTGACGGTCTTGGGCGTGGCAAAGTCGCAGCTAAACCAGCTCAGCTTGCCCTCACGCAGGGCAGCGTCGACGGCGTCCTCGTCAATGATGGTCTCGCGCGCGTAGTTGATGAGCGCGGCGTCGGGCGCCAGCAGGTTAATCTGCTCGGTGCTGATCATGCCGATGGTGTCGGCCTTGCTGGGTACGTGCACGGTGAGGTAGTCGCAGCCGCGGCAGAGGTCCTCGAGCGTGCCCACGCGCTGCACCTCGCGGCTCAGCACCCACGCGTGCTCGACGGAAATGAACGGATCGTAGCCGTAGACGTCCATGCCCAGGTCGACGCAGGCGTTGGCGACCTTGGAGCCCACGTTACCCAGACCGATGACGCCGATGCGCTTGCCCTTGAGCTCGCGGCCCACAAAGGCCTTCTTGGCCTTTTCGGCGTCGACCTGAATCTCGGGGTCGTCGGCGTTGTCGCGCACCCAGTTCATGGACTGCACCACGCCACGGCTCGAGAGCACCAGCATGCCCAGGACGAGCTCCTTGACGGCGTTGCTGTTGGCGCCGGGGGAGTTAAAGACGACGACGCCCTTCTTGGCGTACTCCTCGACGGGGATGTTGTTGACGCCGGCGCCGCAGCGGGCGATGGCGCGGATGCCCTCGGGCAGCTCGTAGCCGTGCAGGTCGGTGGAGCGCATCAGGATAGCGTCGGCCTCCTCGGCGGTGCTCACAAACTCGTAGCCCTCGCCAAACTCGACCTTGCCGTCCTTGGTGATGTCGTCGATGGTCTTAATCTTGCGCATGAAAAACTCCTTAGCAGGTTTGGTTTAAACAGGTGGTTTGAAGTGGCTGGTCGGCCCGCGGGTTGCGGGCTAGTTAGATCGTGGACTCAAACTATGCTGTGCTTCGAAGTCCTTCATGTACGTGGCCAGCGCTTGCACGTCCTCCATGGTGACGGCGTTGTACACGCTTGCGCGCATGCCGCCGACGAGGCGATGGCCCTTGACGTTTTGAATCTGGTGCTCGGCCGCGCCTGCAACAAAGGCCGCATCGAGCTCGGCGTCGCCGGTGCGGAAGGTGACGTTGGCGATGGAGCGGCTGTCGGCCTGCGTTGTGCCATGGAACAGCTCGCTGTGCTCGAGCAGGTCGTAGAGCAGGTTGGCCTTGGCCCAGTTGCGCTCGGCCATGGCGGCAAGTCCGCCGGTCTGCTCAACCCAACGGAACACCTTGCCGCACACGTAGATGCCAAAGGTGTTGGGCGTGTTGAGCATAGAGCCCTTGGCGACCTGGGTCTTGAGGTCCAGGTACTGCGGCGTCTGCGCAAAGGCGGGGCTTTCGGCGATAAGGTCGTCGCGCACGATGACCACGGTCACGCCTGCGGCGCCGGCGTTTTTCTGCGCGCCGGCGTAAATGAGCCCGTAGCGCTCAACGTCGAGCGGCTGTGACAAAAAGCAGCTCGAGACATCGGCGACCAGCGGCACATCGCCGCAGTTGGGCAGCTCGTGGTACATGGTGCCAAAGATAGTGTTGTTCTGGCAGATGTAGACGTAGTCGAGCCCGTCGCCCGCGGCCTCGGCGGCAATGCGCGCGTTGACGTCGGCCATGTCTGGGATGCGGTCGAAATTGGTGTCCTCGGAGCTCGCGAGCAGCACGGCCTCGCCGTACTTGGCGGCCTCCTTGTACGCCTTGTTGGCAAAGTTGCCGGTCACGACGTAGCCGGCGCGGCCGCGGCGCATGAGGTTCATGGGGATGCCCGCAAACTGCAGCGTGGCGCCGCCCTGCAAAAACAGGACACGGTAGTTGTCGGGGATGCTCAGCAGGCGGCGCAGGGTTGCCTCGGCGTCGTCGATGATCTGCTGGTACATGCTAGATCGATGGCTCATCTCGAGCACGGACATGCCGCAACCGCGGTAGTCCATCATCTCGTCGGCGATCTCGGCGAGCACGCTTGTGGGCAGTGCGGCCGGGCCAGCTGAGAAGTTGTGCACACGTGCCATCTTCTAGTTCCCCTCGTAGTCGTTTGAGCGTTCGGGATACTTTAGCACAGTGGAGCGCCGGGCGCGACCGCATCACGGTAAAACTCGAGTGCGCCGCTATGATTTACAGGATGGTTACATGGGGGAGGGCGGTCGTTAGGTCTATATCACCGGGATATACCGTGACAAATACTCCTTGAGCGCTGGGTCGCATACATAAAGAAGCGTTCCCAGCATGCCGCGCGTCATGAGAACGTAGTAGGCGTTGACGATAATCTTTCGTAGGTCGTCGTCGCTTGCCTTTTTCTTTGCGACGGTATCTTTGAAGTTTGCCTTGTTAACGCAGACGCCCCCTTTGTCGTTGTCGTAGTAAATGTCGGGACCCAGAATTACGAACCCGTAATTGAGGTCGTAGCCCTGCACTGTGTGAATGCAACCAA
>CABRZC010000133.1 GCA_902475375.1 uncultured Collinsella sp.
GTTTGGCTTGATACTGGAAGGCTGGCAGTCGCTGGCTGAGGGGCGTCCAGTCAATGCCAAATTCCGTGCGGTGCAGGTGCTCAGGCTTGCCGAGGAATCGATTGGATACATACGCGACAACGCACTGCTGTTAGAGCGCGCGGCGTACTTACGCAATACATCGATGGTATCGGTGCGCGAAGAGGCAGAGCTGCTCGATTTGAGTCGGACGCAGGTCGGTGGTGCCGAAGCTTGGATGGTGGCGCTGCATTTGGCCTCCGCGGGCCGCGATAGCGACCTTGCAGCCTGGATGTCCATGAACCGCCTAGGGATTTTGGATCCGTCGTATCGGCTGTTTGCGCGCCTTGCGATGCATTGTCTGGGTGAGCCGGCCGCTAGAATTCGAAAGAAGCTCCCGGTGCGCGAGCTGTCGCGGTATTCGCTGCGTGACGACTTTGAGGGCGAAGGCGAGCGTCTGTTCCAGGCCGGCGATGCCGAGGGTGTCGATGTGATTGGCCATATCGAGATCCGCATGTTTGGGGCGTTTCGCGCCGAGCGCGACGGGTTTCCCATCACGGATAAGATGTGGCGCCGCAAGAAAGCGGCGACGCTTGCCGAGCGGCTTGCGCTGGGCATGGATGCACTGGTCGACCGCGAGACGCTGGCTATGGAGCTGTGGCCCCATGCCGAGTTCAATAGCGCTCGTAACAATCTGTACTCGACGATATCGCGCCTGCGTTCGGCCTTGGGGCCGACGCCGGACGGCAAGTCGTGTGTACTGATCCAAAACGAGTGCATTGGGCTTAACGGCGATTACGTCAAGACTGACGTGCGGTTGTTTGATCAGATAAGCCGCGAAGTTTTGGGAAATCGCACGGGTGCGCGCGGACCCCATCTGATCGAGCTGTGCCTTAAGATCGAGCAGCTCTACGCCGGCCCGTTGTATGTTCCCAATGGCTGTAATCCCACCTACTTTTTGCGTATGCGGCGCATTATGGAATCGAAGTATATCGACTGCATGATTCGGGGCGCGAATGCCGCCCTAGAAGAAAACGACCTGCAGTCGGCGGTATGGCTGGTGGAGTCGGGGCTGCGGCAAGAGACGGCGCGCGAGGACATGGTGCGTTGCGCTATGCGCGTCTACGGTGCGGCGGGGCGACGACGCGATATCGTCGAGCTGTACAGTGGGCATATGCATCACCTGAGGGAGCAGGTCAATGGTGTGCCCGAGCCCGAGACGCGGCGTCTGTACGAGCGCTTGGTGGAGGGCAGGCTTAACCGCGTGCTCGTCGAGCGATAAAAAATGAGCGTCCGAATTGCTCGGACGCTCGCAAGCTTGATGTATGTTGGCTCGCCGGATCGTTGGCTCTTAGACGAGCTTGATCTTCTCGATGTCCTTGCGCGAGGACTCGCGATACAGCGAGAACTTGCGGCCGATAACCTGGACGACCTCGGCATGGCAGCGATCGGCGAGCTCTTCGGCGGCCTCGCGGGCGGAAAGGCTGGAACCATCGAGTACGGAGCACTTAACGAGCTCGTGCTTCTCCAGGTAGGCGACCGTCTGCTCGACGGTGCCCTCGTTGATGTCGGACTTGCCGATGATGATGGCGGGGTTGAGGTGATGGGCCATGCTGCGAAGCTGCTTGACCTGGGCTCCTGTCAGTGCCATGGGTTCTCGCTTTCTATGTTATGGGGCGCCCCACGATGGGGCCTTAATCTACGTGAGCTGTCCCACGATAGCGCAGGAACGGCGCGGTGTGGGGCGTGTTTGCCCAGTTCAAAAAGAATGCGGATGCCGAGCGGGAGAACAGCGCGGGTTACAGGCGGACGTGTACGGCGGCCGAAAGCGGTCTATGGACGGCCCGAAGAGACCGGCTCCCATGCAATAAACGCCCAACGGACTTTGCGGACGTGGTCGAGCATGTAGCGCCCCTGCGGCACGCCCTTGGACCCCGGCTCGCCGGCATGGGGATTCTCAATCATATGCTGAGCGACGTAGTCGCGCAGACGGTCGATCTTATCCTCGTTACCGTGCTCGAGCATGCGGGAGAAGTCCGCCACGCCCGCCTCAAGGCTATCGAAGGTATCGCGACGAGGCGATTCAAAGTACGTAACCTGCGGCAGGGCACCCATCTGAATGAGGATATTAAAGGCATACACAAAGCCATTACTGCAGGTAACCGAGGCACCGATGGCGTTCATCAGGTGCAGGTCATAGCGCGGGCTGGAGTTGGCGACCATCGTGACAGCACAACGCCGACGAGCCGTTCGATCAAGCTTGGCAAGCGCGCCTTTTAGGTTGGTCGTGGTGACAGAGCGACTGGCAAAGGCAACATCTACCGCTTTCGCGACCGGTCCAACCAAATCCCAGTCATCATCCCAAGCAAGCTCAAGCGGTGTAATGCAATCCTCGAGCCCATAGTACTCAATGCCAGCATCAAGCGTGCCCAACATAGCAGGGGAGAAGTCGGCAGCAATCACGGAATGCCCAGCCTGAGCAAGCGGAATAGCAATCGACCCAGCCCCACACCCCATATCCAGCACGGATTCACCAGGCTTTAACGCCAACAGCTTCATAAAGTCCCGGGCATACGGAGCAGTCTCAAGCGGCCGAAAATGCCGAGCCCGCTTATCCCACTCAAAAGAATCATCAGCCCGCCGCCGACCAGCCTGCAAGCGCATCCATTCGCCATTCCAATCAGCAGAAAGCAGCTCAGAGCGAGCATCCCCATCAACCACGGGCCAACCTCCTAGCAACAAAAAAGCGACTCCTCCCAAAAGAAGAGCCGCAACCAGCATATATCAGAAAGAACCGATCCAACGCCAAATCGCCGTATCGGCCAT
>CABRZC010000134.1 GCA_902475375.1 uncultured Collinsella sp.
CGTTACCAGGCTAAAGAGCTCAACGTCCTCGTTGGAAGGCGTGAGCTTCTCGCGCGGGTTGAGAAACGCAAGCTCGAGGATACAACCGTAACCCACAAGCTTTGCGCCCATATCTCGCACCAGTTTACCTGTTGCCTCGACGGTTCCGCCCGTCGCGACCAAGTCATCCAGAATCAACACGGTATCTTTAGAGGTAATGGCATCGGCGTGGATCTCGATAGAGTCGGTGCCATATTCGAGCTCGTGGCTCTCGCTTACCGTCTTGCGCGGCAGCTTGCCCGGCTTGCGTGCGGGCACAAAGCCAGCGCCCAGGGCGACGGCCACGGGCACGCCGACCATAAAGCCGCGGGCCTCGGGACCCACGACCTTGGTGATGCCCATGCCGGCAAAATGCTCAGCCAGGGCATCAACCATGGCCTTTAGCGCCTCGGGATTACCAAAGAGCGGCGTGATGTCCTTAAAGATGACTCCGGGCTCGGGATAGTCGGGGATGTCGACGATGTGAGATTCGAAGTCGTACATGGCATGACCTTTCAGGGGAGGCTGGTTTGTAGCAGCGTCTATTTGGCCGCGCTGGCGGTGCCGGCGCGTGAGGGGGCGACAACCTTGAGCGGCTGCACGAGGGATTCCTCACGCACGGGGACCGCGGAGGTAGATGTCTCTTCGCTTTTGGCCTTGGTTGACTCGGAGCGTGCGATCTCCTCGTCGAGGGCATCGATATCGGCATCCTCCACCACGGCGTTGAGTGACTCGAATACACGGTTCTTGAGCAGAGCGGTATGGACGCCCTCGGTGAGGTCATGCAGCTTCTTAAATGCACGCTCGAGCTTGGCATCGCGCTCGTCGTCGGAAGTATCCATACCGAGCATGCTCACGAGAACCTGCTCAAACATCGAGGACTCGCGGTTTGCGGACGATACGTACTGGCGCAGGTTGCGCGGCTCGATATGGAAGCGCGAAAGCTCGGAGCAATAGCGGATGATCGGGAAATCGCGGCCATCGACAAGCTCGCGATTCTGCGGGCTCTTGATGATGCGAATGAGGTCGTTTTCGGCCAGGGAGCGGATAAACGAGATCTCGACGCCGAGCATATCGGGGATGGTCTCGATGGGATGCAGTTTTTGCTTAGTCTCCTTGGGTTCCGTCTTGAGCGGAACATCGGACAACAGGCCCACCTCGTAGGCGAGCGTAGACAGGTCCGTGGCGTTTTCCAGGCGCTGCTTGATCACGTTGAGCGGCATGTAGCGAGTCTTCTGGAGGTGCAGAATGACCTCCAGGCGGTCAACGTCCTCCTTGGAGTACTGACGATAGCCCTTAGGCGTGCGATGAGGGGTGATGAGCCCCTCATCTTCGAGAAATCTAATTTTTGAGTTCGAAAGATCGGGGTATGCGCCTCGAAGTAGATTGACGACCTGGCCGATACTCAGATAATTGCGTTCGGCCATGCCCTACTCACCGGTTTCGATGCGCTCCGGCGTGCTCTCGTGGTAGATGAGCGTAAACGTACCGATCTGGACGGAAGAGCCATCGTGCAGCGGTGCGCCGTTGACGATGGCGCCATCAACCCACGTACCGTTGAGCGAGCCCAGGTCCTCGATGCGGGCACCCAGACCCTCGCGAATAATGCGCGCGTGGCTACGCGACACGGTCATGTCGTTGAGGAAGATGCCGTTGGCGGGATCGCGGCCGATGGTGGTCACATTATCCTCGAGCTCAAAGGCTGCACCGGTTTGAGGGCCTTTGACGATAGATAAGACGGGTGCGGTGATGTGCACGTTGGCCATGAGGTCGGGAACGGTGACATCGCTCGAAGGAACGCGGAAAACGCAGGTGGCTTCTGAGGCCTTATTGTTCTGAGGCATATTGTTAACCATGTTGTCCATGACAACCCCTAACTTAACGCGGACATGCCGCAAAGAATGAACTGTACGTAATCATACCCCAACGACTTAGTCTTCGATTTCGGGGTTAAGAAAGTCGATGTCTTCGTCCTCGGGATGCGCCACGGCTTGTTTAATGGCTGCTCCACCCTTAATGGAATAGATGACGGCGGTGAGCATGGAGAAGATGACGCCGCCGTACACAAAGAAGATGCCAAGCGGTACCGGGCTGCCGTTGAGGCCCGGGAAGGCCGTGAACGTGGCGGGCAGCAGATGCCAGCCATCCACAGTGGGAAAGCCCAACAGCATGAGCGAGAAGCCGGTCATGAGCAGCGCCGTCGCAATCTTGCCGGGGAAGACGACGTCGATGGGGCGGCGGTGATAGTGGCGCACGATGAGCGTGCCGATGCCCAGGTATATATCGCGACCAATGATGAGCACGCAGACCCAGATGGGAAGCTCGCCGCGGACCACCAGGCCCAGTACGCCGGTAAATAGCAGCGCACGGTCGCAGATGGGATCCATAACCTTGCCGAGCCACGAGACGGTTTTGGTCATGCGGGCAATCTGGCCGTCCATCCAGTCGGTGGAGGCCGCGATAGCGTAGATGACAATGGCAACGACACGGTTGTTGTCCGTCACAAACAGGTACAGGAAGACGAGCGTGAGGATCAGGCGCGTAAAGGTGATGAAATTGGAGATCGTAAAGATCTTATTCGACGGGTAATCGGAGGTGCCGATAAGCTCCTTTTTGATCTTCTTTTTGATGCCCACAGGACTCCCCCGCTGGTAAACGACAAAACTTTCGATACTATACCCGTTCTAGCGATGTCTATCCAGCGTAAGCATAGAGAGTCCAGAC
>CABRZC010000135.1 GCA_902475375.1 uncultured Collinsella sp.
ATTTGCACAACATTTTGCTCAAGAGCAAACATCCCGCTCACGGTCGAAAATCGACCGTGAGCGGTAGGTCATTAGCCAGCAGGAATACCTTACTAAACCGATGAGAATATCTTTAACCCATCGGTGGTTAGAAGCGTGATGTTCAGACAATCATATTTGATTTTGTGCGCAGATTTTAGGCATCAATTCGCCCAAATCGCCTGAGGCCGCCACAAAGGCACCTGTCCCCTTTGTGGTGATTCTGCCCTAGCGCTACAGCAGATGTTCCTCGATAAAGATCGCGATGCCGTCTTCGTCGTTGCTCGCGGTTACAAAGTCGGCGGCGGCACGGGTAGCGTCGCTGCCGTTTGCCATAGCCACGCCCACGCCGGCGTCGGCCACCATGCAGGTGTCGTTATCGGCATCGCCAAACACGCAGATGTTCTGGAGCTCCATGTCGTTGAGCTCCGCCACGCGCACAAGGCCGCGCGTCTTGGACACGCGCGGATCCATGAATTCGTAGAGTCGCTGCGTGGTCTGCAGAGCAGCCGCTTTAACGGTGTCGTCGGCGAACGTCGATGCTCGCTCGATGATCTGTGGCATCGCCTCGGGCGCCATGGTAAACATCACCTTGGTCTGCGGCTCGCGCAAAAACTCGGCAAAGTCGACCACCTTGTAGGGCACGCCGTCGACACGCGACAGGTGCTCGACGCATGCATTGCTCTCGGGCACATAGAGTACGCCGTCCCGAGGGCAAACGGGCGTTGCCGGCAGGCCTGCCATGTGCTCGCAGATGCGCGCGATGGTCTCGCCTGGTAGCCGGTAGCTCAGCTCGTTGATGTCGTGCGCGCGGTCGATGACCTCGGCGCCACCGCAACCCACGAGCACGTCCACCAGACCTTCGATGCCCCAGAGCTCGTATATGGCCTCGGTCGCTTGGGCGTCGCGCCCGGTGCACAGGCCAAAGAGTACGCCGCGCTCGCGCAGGGCGCGGATCGCCGCCACGGTGCGCGGGGACACCGTGTGCTGGCTCGTGAGCAGCGTGCCGTCGATATCGCAGAACACGGCTTTGATGTGACTGAAGGTGGCGTCCATGGGGGCCTTTCTGGGCAGAGCGGCGGTGTGGGGTGTATTCGCAAACGGCGTACATGGTATACCAAGGCGCGGGCGCGGCCCGTCAACGCAAAAACCACCACAAAGGTGCCTGGCCCTTTGTGGTGGCCAGACCCGCAGGATGGCCTGGCCCGGGGCGCAAACCATCACAACATTCGACGTTTTTCGGCAAAATCGCGATTTTCATCGAATGTTGTGATGGTTTTTACTGCCTTGCGGCACGATCAAAATGCCGGCGCCCAAACAGCAGCAACGCCGCGGGAACTGCCGTCACGACCATGCCCGCCCCTACGAGCGTCTGTTGCACGCCAAATGTCGCCGCCAGCCACGGGGCAATCGCCAGCGGCGCCACGCCGGCAAACATATTGCCAAAGCCCATGACCGAGTTGACGCGACCGAGCTGCTCGAGCGGGGCCGTTGTTTGCACGATGGTGTTGTGGAGCGGGTTGACAACGCCCCAGGCCACGCCCAGGGCAATCTGGCCGACAAGGGCTACGCCCACGTACGGCGTTCCCACGTAGAGCAGGCTTCCCAGACCCACGGACATGAGCGCCACAAGCAGCGTCTTAAGGTTGACCAGGTGCGGAGGCAAGCGGAGCGCGGCCACGGCGCCCAGCACCGCGCCCACGCCCGAGGCCGACGAGAGCCAGCCCATCCATTCGACACCGACGTGCAGGACATCGCGGTAGAAGAACGACTCCAGCGGATCGAAGGCACCGTAGCCAAAGTTCGAGAGGAAGATGATGCAGAACAGCAAGGCGAGGATACTGTTGGTGAAGACTGTCTTGATGCTTGTCGCGAAGGTGACGCGGGCGAACGTGCTGGGGTTGGAGCTTTGTCCCGCACGCTCCCCTTCCTCTGCCGAATCGGTATCCGCATCCCCGGCGACATGGCTGGTCTGCGGCCTAAGGCCCCAACCGGCGACGAGCGCCAGCACGGTAAAGAGCATCATGAGCACAAACACCGCGCGCGACGACGCAGCCGCCGCGAGAAAGCCACCCAACGTGGGTCCGACGATAATACTCACGTTTGAGAACATGGCGATGGCGGAGTTGATGTCTTTGAGCTCGACGGGATCATCGGTGAGGTAGGCCGGATAGGACGTGGCAATGGGCTGGGTGAATCCCATCACAAAGCCCAGAAACACCGCGCCGAGCAGGACGACGCCGGTCGCGCTACCAAAGGCGATGATTGCCGTGCCAGTTGCGAGAGCGCCGACGATGCTCAGCAAGAAATGGCGGCGCGGACCCCAGGCGTCAAGCGCCGCGCCACCCGCAAAGGATCCCAGGATCACGAATACATTCATAAACAGGACGGCCAGCGATGTCGCAACGACCGAAGCGTCGTCCGCATAGGTGAGCGTTCCGATGACGCCGATAAAGTAGCTGGTCTGAAAACCGGTGTAGATGAGAAAGCGCATCGCCACCAGGCGCTTGGCCTGCGCGGACAGCGATGATTGAGGCTTTGAAAAAAGAGAGGCGAGCATGGAGACTCCTTGTTTCATACGAATGCGGACGGCGGGCATTCGCCACCGTCTGTCAAATCAATCTATCCGCATGAAACATTAAGGACGCATCAAGCCCCTTTTCTTCGTTTTTCGCCCGTCATGAACTACTT
>CABRZC010000136.1 GCA_902475375.1 uncultured Collinsella sp.
CCTCGGATTGCATTGCGTTTATGGCGCAAAGAAGCGAATGGAAATTGGATCGCAGAATTCTGACCATTAAACAAGTTAAGTCAATAACAACCTGCAACAATGCGAACGAAACAGATATCTTTAAGGTCATTCTAATGCAGCTCAAATGGGCCAGGCTTCTTCAAGCCGCTCAGCAGTCCTGTGTTGATTATATTAATTTAAAAGTAGAGGCTGGCAGTCTTGAAGAGGGCCTGATCGACATGGCAAAGGACGTGTACGCTTATAAGAGTATTCCCGTTCCGCAAACACCCAACTGGCAAACCGCCAGAGGAGACTAGGGCTTGGCTCGACAGCTGCATCCACGCTGGTTTTTTTGATTCTAATCTTACTGAAGAGCCGTAGAGCATACATATGGCGATTGCCTTCCATACAATCGAAAAGTAAAATTGAACCATGATTACTTTTGTCGACATATCTGCCGCTGTTTCTCGCGTACTGTCTCGCTACGATGTCCGCGAGGCGTATCTTTTTGGCTCTTTTGCCCGCGGTGAGCAGACGCCAGATAGTGATATCGATTTGCGCCTCGTTTGCGGAGACAGCATGACGTTTGGCACGCTATACGAAATCTCCCTTGAACTTGAAGAGGAGCTCGGGCGAGAGGTTGAGATTGTGACTAATCCGCCTGAGCACATGCGCCCGGCTTTCCGCAAAAACATTGAACAGGATGAGGTGCGTCTTTATGAAGCGGCGTAAGCGAGACGCCGAGCTCATCGATGTCATTCTGTCTGATTGCGAGACGCTGACCAAACGTATCGACCATTTTGGCTCTACGGAGAGTTCCTTTGTTTGCGATAGAAGCGATGAAGGCGAACTTGCCTACGACGCAATCATGAGCCCTGTTTACAGAATCGCTGAGGATGCGCTCCATCTTTCTGATGAAGTCCAATCAGCTTTTCCAGAGTATCCCTGGAATGATATTAGGGGTTTTCGCAACTTCGTAGCGCATGGTTATCGAGAGGTTGATCGATCCCTTGCTTGGAAAGTAATCGTCGATGATATTCCCGAGCTAGAGAAAGCTTTGCGAATCTTTAAGGAGCGTCAGAGCTAATGCGTCGTTGATTGGCGCTGTGCCCTCGACAGTCTACGGAGCTTCGTCGAACTTGACCTCCTTTCACCGACTGGCAAAACGATTTACGCCTAATATCGGGGTTCGATCGCAGGTTTCCTCTTTGCCCCTTTCTCGATCTCGCTACACTAATAACTGCTGCTACCAGGTAATTTCCTGGTGCAGATTCCATTGGCTCTTGCGTAGATCGGAGCGGTTATGTTTGCTACCGCGTTCCACACCAGCCGACACCACATTCTGCTTACCGTCATGGCCTGCCTATGCGTTTTGCTGGGCGGGCCTTCTTATGCCGCGGGCGCGGACAGCCTGTTCATTGCGGGCGCCACGTACTACGAGCCGGGCGTGTCGGGTCCCGGATGGACTTGGACCGCTGCCGACCAACTAGAGCTCACCGGCTATGCAGGCGAAGCCATCGGCGCCGACGGCGACCTGGTGGTGACACTTGTGGGGCAAAACTCCGTGGTCGAGACGCATGCGCCCGATGCGGACATTTCCATGAGCGGCATGGAGGTGTGGGGAAACCTTACGCTTTGCGGCTCGGGCTCGCTTACGGCGACGGGCTCGCAATGCGGGATCCATGCGCCCCAGGCGCTGGTGGTGGACGGCTGCACGGTCGATGCTAGGGCCGACGGGGCGGGCGTTGTTGACCAGACTGTTGCCGGCATTGCCGCAGGCAGCTTGACAGTACGCGGCGGCGGGCATGTCATTGCCGCGGGCGCGGGATCCGATGCGGGCTTGCACTTTTATGGCGTACGATTGCTCGAAGAGGGATTTGGGACAGACGCAGCGAGCAAGACGCTTGCTGTGGATGCGTCCTGGCTGGATGCAACCGGTACGGATGTCGCCGTTGCCTGCGATCGCGGGTCGATCCTGGCCGCGCACCTTGTGACTCCCGCAGGCGGAGCCTTTGGCGCTGTTAGCGTGGTGGATGCTGGCGGAGCCATGGCACCGCATGTGGTGATTGTGCCCGATGGCGCCACCGCCCCAGCGGGGGAGACCGTTACACCCGGCGGCGAAGTGCCGGGGGATGGCACGGGCGAGCCTACTGGTGGCGCCGACCCTGCTGCGGGGCAACCCGGTGCGGGACCGGCGACGGATTCTGCGGTGAAACCCGCGGCTACGTCGCTCAAGAAAACGGTCACCAAAACAACAGTCAGCAAGACGACCAAGCCCAAATCCACTACGGCAACAACACCGGCGCTTCCCAAGACCGGCGACAGCTGCTGGATAGCTGCCTCCATAACGCTATTCCTGCTGGGGACAGTGCTTCTGAGCGCCGCATATCGTTGCTGATGCGGCACGACGCACTTGGCTGCGATACAAGAGCACTGTAGGAGCTTTAAGTGCAACGCTTTCTTATTACTTCTCTGTACCACCTTTGGGGGTAACCACCGTGCCATACCTTGGTGCTATACTCGGAGCCCTAAGGAAGTGGTTCATATGTACTTGAGCGATACTAAGATTCAGGAGCTAATCGACAGCGAGGTTCTGCTCCATGCCGATGCTTCGAACATCGGACAGGTTACGTATGACTTGCGCACCGACGGCTTCTACATTAACGAGAACAAGCAGTCC
>CABRZC010000137.1 GCA_902475375.1 uncultured Collinsella sp.
CCTCAGATCTACATCTGCGATTCATTTTTTTCGAGACAAAATGCGTCGACACGTAGCGCTTCACGCAAGAAAAGAGCCGTATTCGGCACAGCGATTTATGTACTTTTCTTCACAATCGAATCAATCCTTAGGCGAAAAAACGCTCAAAAGGACCCGCCCAAATGCTATTCATAGCTACCGTTTACGGAATACTGGCTAACACTCGCCCAAAAAAGTTCGCCCCGCCCAATCCGAAGATTGAACGGGGGTTACTTTACGGGTAAGCCACTTAAGTGGCTCCCCTTGTCTGGAGCCGCGCCCTTCCCCAAGGTGAGCTGCTTTCGACTTAGCTGTATTGTAACGCTAATGCGGGGAAGGGCGTCGACAAAATGGCTCAACGGACAATACTTATCCAGAGCAAGGCCCACCTCTGCATCAAGAACGGCCTATTGATGATCACCGTGGACGACCGCAGCTCCACCATTCCCCTCGAGGACATTTGGGTCGTCATCCTCGAATCCCATCAAACCACGATGACGGTCGCCTGCATGTCGCAGCTTAACGACGCGGGAATAGGCGTCATGATCTGCGGGCGCGATCATATGCCCAATGGTCTTATGCTCCCCATGGGCGCCCATTCGCGCCATGCGCGCATCGTCGAGGATCAGCTTGCCATGAGCCTTCCGTTTAAAAAGCAGCTTTGGAAACGAATCGTTCAGGCAAAGATACTCAACCAAGCGGCGGTTCTCACAGAAATGGGGCTGTCTGCAGGCCCTCTCCCCTCTTATGCCAAAACCGTTCTTTCGGGCGACACGGACAATCGAGAAGGCGCAGCTGCCTCCGCGTACTTTAAAGCCCTCATTACCGAAGGGACCAGACGTAACAGTATGCAGAGCTCCGCCCTCGATTATGGTTACAGCGTCCTGCGTGCAGGCATCGGAAGAGCAGCCGTTGGCGGTGGATGGCTCGTATCCCAAGGGCTTCACCATCACAGCGTTTACAACGCGTTTAATCTTGTCGACGATCTTATTGAACCGTTCCGCCCTCTCGTCGATCTAATTGTTATGAGCTACGGCGTTGCAGAGCCTTTGGGCCAGCGCGACAAAGCGTTGCTCGCTCGCGTGTTTGAGCACGTCATGACTATCGACGGAAAACGTTGCGGCTGTCAGCAGTGCATAGAGACAACGCTCTCTTCACTCAGAACTGCCGTTCTCGAAAAGGATCCTAAGAGGCTGTTGTTGCCCGAGCTAAAAGGGCTCGAGATGGTAACTGTTGAATAGGGAGGAGCCATGAGGGTTATGAGGTTATTGGTTCTGTTCGATCTTCCAACGGGAAGCAAAGCCGAGCGTCGGCAGTATAGCGACTTTCGAAAGTTTCTGATTAACGACGGATACCATATGGAGCAGTTTTCGGTGTATTCGCGTCTGTTGGTGACTCGCGAATCCGCAGCGGCGCATATCGCTCGCCTTAAGCTGAATCTTCCAAGCGCTGGAGAGGTCACCGTTATCGAAATGACCGAAAAGCAATACGAAGACCGAATGGTCCTTCTGAGCGAGCACAAGGAGCAGCCCGTTGAGCAGGGCGCGCAGTTAACGCTTGTGTTTTGACGTGACCGTGCAGATCGGTGCAACCGTCTCACATTGGATCGGGCGGCGTCTACCTTTCCGAAACCCCGACAACACGTTTTTGCTTATCGGCATGGGTGCCGGCTTTGCCGGGCTCTTTATTGTCTGAGTCGTGGCTTATCTGTTCAACATGGACAAATCTATCAACGCCATGCAGGAGCGAGCGTAGATAGATATCCAAAGCAAGTGGTCTCAACCGGAAACAGCGTCCCACTCTGAGGCTGTATTCCGGGACACGGTTTCCGCTTGGGACGCCATTCGGAAAGCGCGTCCCGTTCTTTCACGGCGTCTTGGCTATGCAAAGTGCTCTGGCGTTACTCCTCGTACGCACCCTCGAGCCGCAGCAGCCACTCCTTGCGGTCAAGGCCGCCGGCATATCCGTTGAGCGATCCGTCGGCCGCCACCACGCGATGGCACGGCACGATAATCGAAATGGGATTACGTGCGACCGCAGCCCCCACCGCACGAGGAGACACAACGGGTGCCTCGTTTCCCGGTACACGATGTCGAGCGGCAACACGCTGGGCGATCTCGCCATACGTAGTGACCTCGCCACGCGGAATAGAAAGCAGCTCAAACCAAACCTCGCGCTGAAACGCCGTACCAATCATATGCAACGGCGGCGTAAACCGAGGTTCCTGCCCTGCAAAATAAGCATTCAGCCAAGCCCAGGAACGCTCAAGCACCGAAGAGGCCGCACCATTTACCGGACTCACCGGCGACATGCCACCAATACCGGAAACCGCATCGACACCTTCAACGTGCTCCGCATCTTCTTTGAGCAGCGTAGAGCCAAAGTGCTCCTGCCCCTCAAACCAAAGTCCCGTCAGACCGCGGCCATCAGCGGCAAGCAAGATTTCGCCCAAAGGCGAGGCAAACGTCGTCGTGACCACCAGCGGCTCCTTTCAAAACTCCGCAACATAATACCGCGAATTGTGCAGACAACCCCCGCAGATACGTCTGGGCGGGCTCGCAATTACTTAGGCGAGGCTGTTTTCCCCAATCAAGCGAAGAAGACGCGGGGCATCGACGCCAGAGCGGTACCTCTATCAGCTGAGCTCTAATACTTTCCC
>CABRZC010000138.1 GCA_902475375.1 uncultured Collinsella sp.
CGCGCCGCTTGTCGAGCGAGACCTTGTTGGCGCAGGGCCCCATGGGCAGTGTTCTGTTGAGTGAGTACGATGCCGCCGACATTCCACCGGCGTTTTGGAATCTGGCAGAGCCGCAGACCGTTTCTCGTATCCATCGCTTGTATGTCGCCGCCGGCGCGCAGGTGCTCATTACCAACACCTTTCAGGCATCAAGCTATGCCCTCAAGCACGACCAGATTGCGCCGTCCGTGGCGGAGGTCAATCGCGGGGCCGTCGACGATGCTCGCCAGGCGCACCCACAGCTGCTGCTGGGCTCGATGGGCCCGATTTGTATTGAGTGGTTTGCCGAGGACTCTGCCGAGTATCGTGAAATCCGAGGCATTGCGCGCGAACAAGCGCACGCCTTGCTCAATGCTGGTGTTGACGGTCTGCTGATCGAGACGGTGACGTCTATCCGTAATTTGCAGCCCATGCTTGCCGGCGCCCGAGATGCCGCCGACGGTATGCCTGTCCTGGTGAGTTTTGTCGTTGACGATAAAGGCGACCTGTTGGGCGATGGCCTCAACATCGAGGCAGCCGTTTTGTACGCCGAAAAACACGGCGCAAACTCGGTTGGTGTTAATTGCTGTTCGCTTGCGGCCGCGAACGCGGCGGTGCCCAGGATGGTTGCATCGGCGACTACTCCCGTCACGGTGCGTCCCAATGCGGGAAATCCGGTTCAGACACAGGATGGTCCCGTGTGGCATGAGGACCCCGAAGCCTTCGCTCGCGCATGCGTCGAGTGGAAGCGGGCGGGCGCCGCAATGGTAGGCAGCTGCTGCGGAACCACGGCGGTTACGACAGCCGCTATGGCAGATGCGCTCAATATATAGAACCCGAAAATGGGAGTATCGAATCACCGCCCCCGCTGGGGCGGTTTTTTTGTTGGCGGTGCGCACCTCGACGCTTTTGCCTAAACGGTGAACGAGCGTGCCGGCGGCTTGCCGGATGCCCGTTGCGGGTATACCTCATGCGTACCATGATCCAAACACTGCGAGGTGTCTGCGCGTGTGCGCGATAATTCACTTTGGAACTGACGGTTGGCGAGCTCGCGTCGACGGAGACTTTACTATCAACAACGTCGCTCGTGTCACTGATGCTATCGGCAGGCTATGGCAAAAGACGAATCCCGGTAAAACGGTATATGTAGGATTTGATACTCGGCCGCAAGCGCGCGAGTTCGCCGAGCTCGCGGCGGGCGTGATTGCCGCCCACGGGCTCGATGCCGTGCTCGTGTCTCGACCGGTGCCGACTCCCGCTCTTACGTGGGCGGCTGCGTATGACGGCGAGGCATGCGGCGCGCTTATGGTGACGGGCTCACATCATCCGCAGGGCTATCTATGCCTCAAGCTGCGGATGGGTGATGGCTCGACGGCCAACCAGGATGTCATCGAAGAGCTCGAGGAGACGATGGCCGCCGAGCCGCTGGGGCTTGAGGGGCAATACCGCACGGCAGATATCATTCCCGACTATATGCGAGCGGTGGCATCGTTTGTCGACGCGGATGCCATTCGCGCCGCGCATATGCGTGTGGTGGTTGACCCCATGGGCGGAGCTGCGCAGGGATATCTTGCCGACTTGCTTCGAGAGCTTGGCGTCGAAGTCCATGAGATTCACGCCGACGAGACGACCGATAGGGGAGATATCTGCCCCGACCCGGTCGAGCCGTGGGTGGATGCTTGTGAGCGCGCAGTTGTCGAAGACGGGGCGTGCGCCGGTCTGGTGACTGATGGCGACGCCGATCGTATCGGCGCGGTTGATGAGCGCGGCAGATATATACATCCACATCAGATTATGGCGCTCGTTTTGGGCGATTTGGTCCAGTATCGCAATCTGAAGGGACGTGTCGTCGTCAACCTTTCATGCTCCACGCTTGTGCGTCGCATTGCCGAGGCGCTCGGCTGCCGCGTGGTCATCAAGCCCGTCGGTTTTAAATATATAGCCGCCGAGATGAAGAAGGGCGGCGTTCTCGTGGGCGGTGAAGAGGCCGGTGGTATCGGTATCGCCGCGCACATGCCCGAGCGCGACGGCATCCTTGCCTGCCTGATTTTGTGCGAGCTCATGGCCAAGACCGGCGCGCCCTTGGGCGTGCTTATCGATCAGCTCGAGGCGAGCTTTGGCAAGACGAGTTACGGACGTCGAGATTTGCGCCTTGAGGCCGAGGATGCCGAGACGTTGCGCACGCTGCTTCCCGGCGTGAATCCCAAGTCGATATGCGGCAAGGCGCCGCAGAGCGTAAGCCATATGGACGGCTTGCGTCTGGCATTTGAGGATGACACCTGGCTGCTGATCCGTCCCAGCGGGACCGAACCGGTGGTGCGCGTGTACGCCGAGGGCTTTTCGGTGGAGGAGCGCGATGAGCTGCTAGATGCCGGCTGCGCTTTGGCCAGGGGCGCATATCGGCTCTAGCCAAAGGGGCCACTCTATATAAAGATGTGCTCGGCAAGCGGTAGCTATCAACTGGCAAGCGTCAGTTGAGGGCACAGTTGTGTAGGAAATGTGTACGCCCAGATTCCCGCCCACGGGTCCCCTCCGGTCTGGCAATATATCTCCTTGCCGCGCGGCCCGGTCGAACCGGATGGACCGCGCAGGCGTGCACCTTGAGAACCGGATACTGCGAGGATGG
>CABRZC010000139.1 GCA_902475375.1 uncultured Collinsella sp.
GCCCGAAGGATCAAGGCAAGTCCTAGACTATCCCGGCCAAATTGAGCTATTCGCCCGACATCCTGATTTTGTGCTCGAAGATGAAACGAGCGAAGTGGCACCTCTTTCCTTTGACGGGGCCGTATCAAGTCTTTCGGCAATTATTCTCGACGATGGCTACTACGAATTTATTCGCGACAACGCAACGAACGTAGAGGGCATTACGTTGCTCGATGCGCTCCATATCATTCCCCTCAAGATGCGTGCACACATTGATATCAATAGGAGCTATGAAGAAGGGCGCCATTGCAACGATAAAGATCGACGAAAGCATCGCTCGGATATTGTTCGACTTGCGGGTTTGTTGCCGCCTTCGGCTCGCTTGGAGCTAATAGAGCAAATGAGGGCTGACGCCGGAGACTTCTTTGCGGACTTTTCTTCTTATGTAAATCGGCAGACCGATCGTAAAGAGAGAGCGCGTCTTCAGGACACATTATCGTTTCTCGAAAAGGTCTACCTATAGGCACCTTGATTCGTTATGTATGGTGAGGGGCTCTCCCGTTTGATGAGCGGGGGAGCCCCTTGTTGCTTTTTGATTGTCGTAACTAGCCAGAGGCTCGCCGGGACGGGACGCGGGGTTTGGTCGATCGCGAGTTCCGCACGAGCCGGAGAGCACTTAATGTGCTCTCCGTGCGAGCAGGACTGTCCGAGCAGGCGACCAAACCCCGCGCCCCGTCCCGGCGAGCGCTTGGGGACCGGTGGCCTACAGGTGGCTGATGATCAGTTCCATCTTGCCTTCGAGGTCGATGGAGCTGACGGTGCTCGGGGCTAGCAGGTGGCTTCCCTTGTGGACGGGGTCGCCGCAGACGGTGCCTTCGCCGTCGATGACCGACAGACACATGAAGGGCCAGCGCTGGTCGAGGGTCTTGCTGCCGTCGACACGCACGCGATCGACGGTGTAGCAGGAGTTAGACTCGAGCTTGGTCACGCCGTCGACCTCGGGCGCGGTCACCGTGCCGTCGGTCGGAGCTTGAGCATCAAAGTCGATGCAGTCGAGGCTCTGCTCAATGTGCAGGGGACGCAGTTTGCCGTCGGTGCCGGGACGGTCGTAGTCGTACAGGCGATACGTCACGTCGCTCGACTGCTGCGTCTCCAAAATGAGCGTGCCGGTCTTGATGGCGTGGACGGTACCGGAATCAATCTGGAAAAAGTCGCCCTTGTGAATCGGCAGCACGTTGAGCATGTCGTCCCAGCGGCCGTCCTCGATCATACGCGCGGCCTCGGCGCGGTCGTGCGCGCGCTGTCCGACGATGATCGTGGCGCCGGGCTCGCAGTCCAGTACATACCAGCACTCGGTTTTGCCCAGGCTGCCGTTCTCGTGCTCGGCGGCGTACTCGTCATTGGGATGGATCTGGATCGAAAGGTCGTCCTTGGCGTCTAGAATCTTAATGAGCAGCGGGAACTCCTTGCCCTCGCAGTTGCCAAAGAGCTCGCGGTGCTCGGCCCACAGCCATGACAGCGTGTGACCGGCGTACGGGCCCTCAGCGATCTGGCAGTCGCCGTTGGGGTGTGCCGAGATGGCCCAGCACTCACCGATGGGACCCTCGGGAATGTCATAACCAAATACGGTTTCGAGCTGGCGGCCGCCCCAGATCTTCTCGTGAAAGATCGGCGTCAGTTTAATCAAATCGGACATGTTCATACCCCCATGGTGTTGCGCGGCCGCCCACTCTAAACGAGCCGTAACGAGCGCCCGCATGACTACAAAAACCTATGCCAACGTTACGTTGTGCAGCTCAAAGCGGTCACCAACGTTGCGCGAGATCGAATGCTCAAAGGCGGTGCCGCTATCCAAAAAGCCAATCTGGTTGAGCTCGAGCAGGGGAGAGCCGGGTTTGGTGTCCAGGCGCTCAGCCTCTTCCTCGGTTGCCGCTACGGCGCGAATGGTGCGGTGGAAGCTCGAAATCTTCAGCCCGCATTGCTTGCGGATGAAGCTGTAGACCGATCCATACAGGTCTTTCTTTTTAAGGCCCGGAATCAGCTCGAGGGGCATGTAGGTGTACTCGATAACGATGGGCTTCTCGTCGACCTGGCGCACGCGCACGATGTGATAGGCAAAGTCGTCCTCGGCAATTCCCAGCTGGGCAGCGACGTCTGCTGGCGGATTGACAATCGAGAAATCGTAGACCACCGAGGTCACCTTCTCCCCGCGGTGCTCATACGAAAAGCCCTGGGAGCGATTGTTCTTGCCCTGGAAAAACGCCTGGCCGGGAAGCCCCGCCGTGTCCTTAACGTAGGTGCCCGATCCGCGCCGGCTGGTAACAAGACCTTCATCGGTAATCTGCTCAATAGCTCGTTTGACGGTGATTTTGGAAACGCTATAGAGCTCGCAGAACTCAACGACGGTGGGCAGCTTGTCGCCCGGCTTTAGAGCGCCGTCCTCGATGCTTCGACGGATATCTGCAGCTATTGCCTCGTATTTGGGAATCATGGAACCTCCTTTCCGGCTTGATTGAGTACAAACGAAAGTATAGTCCACGCCTAAGCATCCCTATTGCGTTTTTGAAAAGTTCGAGAAAGATATAATCAAAAA
>CABRZC010000140.1 GCA_902475375.1 uncultured Collinsella sp.
GCATGCCCTTGCACTGCAGCTGATCGTACATCATGACCATGTCGCAGTTGAACTCTTCCATGTACTTCCAGCACTCAAAGATGTGGTGCATGCCGCCGACGGCCATGCGGCGCATCGGAGCCCACATGTGATACTGTGCCATGTCGTCCAGGCAGTGATCGTAGCTGTCGGTACGGATGGTCATGTTGAACATCAGGGAGTCCATGTTCATGACGGTGTTCAGACCCCAGCAGTTATACGCCCAAGTGCACCAGTTGGAGTAGTACAGCGGTGCGCAGGACCATGCCAGCACTCTGTGGCGGGTCTCCGGGAAGCTGTTGATCTTTTTCTTGACGCACTTATTGAGGATCTTGCGGACGTGGCCGTCAACCTCGTGCCAGACCGGCAGATCGCCGAACTGGGACTGGTAGATACGGTACAGAGCCTGCGCGACGCCGTTGACCGGGTAGTAGTTGGTCTTGGCGGCGACATCCCACTTCTCCCACTCGAACTTCATCAGCTCGTTCTGGGACTCAATGCATTTGACCAGGGAATTCCAATCGAACGGGATGCCAGTCTGCTCTTCGACGAACTTCCAGCACTGCTCGATCTCGTCGCGGCAATGCTTCTTGAGCAGCGGATCGTCAAACTGCATCGGCTGCGGCATGGCGAACAGCGGCTTGTCGAGGAACCAGTCCTGGAGGATGGAGGTGGCGACGGAAGCGTCGCAGGCCTCGTTGGAGGTGACAACGATCGGCGCGTAATCGGGCATGTCGTCGAGGACGAACAGGCCGGCTTCCGCCTGGCACATCGGGCACGGATCGCCCGGCAGGCCAATGGACTGCACCGCGTCGATGTAGTTGAGAACGGTATGGCTGTTGACGTGGCAGGTGACGAAGTACGGGATCATTTCCATCGGGACGTTCGTCAGTTTGCCGTGCCAGGGATAGAACACGCCGCCCCAGACGGTCTCGTTGTGGGCAACGTTGTGATGCCATCTGTAGTTTCTCTTGCCGCCGTGGAGGTTGGCGTCGGAGGAGAACATACGCTGGAACTGGAAGATGGTCGCATTGACCATACCGCGGTAGTGCCACGCAGAGGCCTTCAGGCCCTCGCCGCGCATGCCTTCCATGCCGCGGTCGAACCAGTGCAGAACCGGCAGGTAGGTCTGGCCGACCCAGCGATAACGCCACACGCCCTTGGCAAAGTTGATGAGGCCGCCGTAGCGGACAACGTCCATGACCATGTGCGCGTAGTTGTACATCCAGATGTTGTAGAAGTAGTACATGGTGTCTTTGAAACCACGCCACTCTCTGTGCTTGTACAGACCGGTCTTGTCAATATAGAGATCGCCCAGGCGGCGCTCCTGATGGGGCTTGCCGTACCAGAAATCATGGGCAAGTGCTTTCATATCGTATTTCATTATTTGCCCTCCTGAATCTTCTTGATTTCGATGCTCTCGACAAAGGCCTGGAAGCGGGTACGCAGCTGGCCGGAGGCGCCGTTGATGTATTCCTTTTCAATGGAGCAGACCGGGTAGCCAAAGTCACGCGGCATGACGATGGTATCGATTGTGCGCTCGTAGCTCCAGTATTCGCAGAACTTGTTGGAGGCAACGATGATACCGTCGGCCTTGTACTCCTTGGCGAGGTCGGCCAGACGCTGCTTGCGCTCGCGCATGATATCCTGCGGCATGAAGCGCGGGCAGTTGCTGGTCTCAAGGTAGTGGCGGGCGATCGCGGTCAGCGGCTTTTCGCCTTCCTTGACCACGATGGGAGCACGGGACTCCACAGCACCGTAGCAGTGACGGTCGCAGACGACTTCGGCGCCGCAGCCTTCGATCAGCTTGGTGAACTCGGGGTCATCGTTCTCGGAGCCGGCCAGAACGACCTTGCAGCGGAACGGGCTCTTCTTATCGGGCTTGCGGGTCTTGAGTTCCTTGGCCGTTTCCTTCAGCATCGGGAGGATCAGTTCCTTCGGGCAGACCAGCGAGCAGAGCTGGATGACCTGGAACTCATAGCCCGTGATGGTCGGGTTGTCGAGCTTGCGGTAATCACCGATCTCATTGATGACCGCGCTGATCTCATTGTGCAGGTCGATGGCCTTCATGAGCGCCTCGTCGGAGATGTCGATACCGAATTTCTCGTGCAGCGGATCGAGGACGTGGGCCTGAAGCTGGCCTTCATAGTGCTCAATGCTGTTCTGATTTCTCTTGAACGGCACGTCGGTGAACGTCACGAAGAAGTCCGGATTCTGGATGACGTCCATGTAGTCAAGGTGCTCCTGGAAACGGCAGGTGACCGTGCAGGTCTCGGTGCCGAAATCAGCATCCAGGAAGTTGTAGCCGCCTTCGAGTGCGCGCTCGAAGAGGCTGCGGCCG
>CABRZC010000141.1 GCA_902475375.1 uncultured Collinsella sp.
CGGCATAGACCTTCTGGTCATGCCGTCCTCTTTGAATGACAAGTTGTCGCTCTGGCGCCCGCGCAGCGTCGACTGGTCCGCCGTTCGTTAGAACGGCGGAACTGAGGGCAGCGTCGAGCCGTTACGCGGTTTGGTAAAACCGCGTAACTACCTAACTACATCAAGTTGCAAACAGCCGCCGCGAAGGCAACGGGGTCCTCGGGGAGGATGCCCTCGACCAGCAGGGCCTGATCGTAGAGCAGACCAGAGTACTGCTTGATCTTGTCGGCGTCGCCTGCCTTCTGGGCAGCGACAAGCTTGTCAAAGACCGGGTGCTTGGCGTTGAGCTCGAGCACGCGTTGGCTCTTGGGCATGCCGTCGGGCGCGCCCTCGGGTCCCTTCTGGAGCACCTTCTCCATCTCGAGCGAAAGTGGGCCCTCGGTGGTGATACAAGCGGGGGCATCGGTCAGGCGCGCGGAGACGGCGACTTTCTCGACCTTGTCACCGAGCGCCTCCTTCATAGCGCTAAAGAGGTCCTCGTTCTCCTTGGTGGCGTCCTCGGCCTCCTTCTTCTCGTCCTCGGTCGCCAGGTCAAGATCACCGGTCGCAACGTTCTTGAGCTCTAGATGACGATCCTCGACCTCGGGCTCGGCACCGTCGGCCACAGCCTTCTCGGCAGCCTCGCGGGCAGCATCGTCCTCGTAGATCTTGGGCATATCGGCGGCAACGTACTCACGCATAGCCTGGAACGTGAACTCATCCACATCCTGCGTCAGCAGCAGCACGTCATAGCCGCGGTCGAGCACGCCCTTTACCACGGGCATCTTGGCCAAGCGCTCACGCGAGTCGCCGGCGGCGTAGTAGATGGCCTTCTGATCCTCAGGCATGCCCTTGGCATACTCGGCCAGGGTAATCATCTTCTGTTCCTTGGCAGACCAGAACAGCAACAGGTCGGCGAGCTCATCGGCCTTCATGCCATAGCTCGAGTAGATGCCGTACTTAAGACCGCGGCCAAAGTTCTCAAAGAACTTCTCGTAGGCCTCGCGGTCGTTGTCACGCATATCCTCAAGGTCGGCGGTAATCTTCTTTTCCACACGCTTGGCGATGGCCTTGAGCTGACGGTTCTGCTGCAGCGTCTCGCGCGAGATGTTGAGCGACACGTCGGCGGAATCCACGACGCCGCGGACAAAGTTGTAGTAGTCGGGCAGCAGGTCGTCGCACTTCTCCATGATCAGGACGTTGGAGCTGTAGAGCGCCAGACCCTTCTCGTAGTCCTTGCTGTACAGATCGAACGGCGCGCGTCCCGGCACAAACAGCAGGGCGTCATACTCGAGCGTGCCCTCGGCGTGGAAGCTGATGGTGCGCGCAGGATCGTCAAAGTCGTGGAACGTGGACTTGTAGAACTCGTCGTAGTCCTTCTGCTCGACATCGGAGCTGTGCTTCTTCCAGATCGGTGTCATGGAATTGACGGTCTCGAGCTCCTGGTAGTCCTCGTACTCGGGCTTGTAATCGTCGCCGGCGTCCTCGGGCTTGGGTTTCTGGCGGCTCTTGGACACCATCATCTGGATCGGGTAACGCACATAGTTACTGTACTGCTGAATCAGGCTCTTGAGACCCCACTCGGTCAGGAAGCGATCGTAGGTCTCGGCCTCGCCGTCGGCATCGAGCTTCTCGTTCTCGCGCAGCGTCAGGATGACATCGGTACCGTGCTCGGCGCGCTCGCCATCCTCGATGGTGTAACCCTCAAGACCGTCGGACTCCCAAACGTGGGCGGTATCCTCGCCATAGGCGCGGCTCACGACCTTCACATGGCTGGCGACCATAAAGGCCGAGTAGAAGCCCACGCCAAACTGACCGATAATGTCCACATCGGAGCCCTGCTGCTCGGCGTTCTCGGTCTTAAACTCCTCGGAGCCGGAATGGGCGATGGTGCCCAGGTTGCGCTCGAGCTCCTCGGCGGTCATGCCAATGCCGTTATCCGAGATGGTAATGGTGCGGGCGTCTTTATCAAAGGAGACGCGAATAGCCAGGTCGCCCTGATCGAGCTTGACACTCGGGTCCTGCAGGCTCTTAAAGTTGAGCTTGTCGACGGCGTCGCTCGCGTTAGAGATAAGCTCGCGCAGGAAGATTTCCTTATTGGTGTAGATGGAGTTGATCATAAGGTCGAGCAGTTTTTTGCTCTCGGTCTTAAATTGACGCATGTGCAGTCCTTTCGCGCTACCCCCGTCCGCAAAAACGGCCCGGTTGCCCGAGCCGCATCGCAGACCTGCTATGTTCAGACTTAGATTTTATAACCCATTAGCGCGCATATATACATACGGAATCGAAAAACTGTATGTTGCAATGCCCATGCACCAATTGTCGAGGAGTGTCCCCC
>CABRZC010000142.1 GCA_902475375.1 uncultured Collinsella sp.
GGAGCAATACGCCCAGCCTCAACAATGGCATCCACCACAGCCTGCTCCACAGCCCGAGCCTCAAACAAACGACAAGAATACCGAGACCGAGCCAGATCCAAATACCCCATAACCAAACCCTCCAAAGCTAATAAAACAACCCAAAACTAAGCAAAAGGGTACCCAAAGCCCCATCCAGCCAAACGTTTAAGGCGGTCCCAAAGTTTCCAATCGGGCCCCAAGGTCCTGCCAACAAAAGCCTCATCGCTTTCAAAGTATCAGCCAAAGTTTCCAATGGTGGTACGTAAGGGAGCGGGCCCGACCACTAATAACCTTTTGAACGACTCTGCTTGCAGCCGGAGTGAAAAAGGTTATTAGTGGTCGGGCCCGCGACCGCCGGGACACGTACCCCCAATTAACTGTTCTTCATGACAATCGAATCCACGACATCAGCCACATTCTCGCAGCAGTCGGCGCAGTACTCCAGGAAAGCGTAGACGTCACGCCAGGCGATGACCTCGAGCGGGTCCTTGCCATTGACGTGCAGGTTGCGCATGGCGTTGATGTAGAGCTCATCGGCCTCGGACTCAATGGTGTTGATCTGGATGACCAGCTCGCGCAGGGTCTTGGACTTGCGGTAATTAGGCAGCTCGACCATAAGGTCCTTCATGGCGCGGCAGGCGTCGGTCACCTTGTGGGCGATGACAATGGCATCGGGGTGGATGCTCTGGATGTTGGTGAAGTAGACGCGCTGCACGACACCCTCGATACGGTCAAGCACAGTGTCGAGCGAGCAGCTCATCAGGTCCAGATCCTCGCGCTCAAGCGGGGTGATAAAGGCAGTGAGCAGGGCATCCTCGAGCTCATGGTGCTTCTTGTCGGCCGCATGCTCAATCGCATGCATCTCTTCGAGCATGCCGTGGATCTGCGCGGGATCAAAGTTCTCAAAAATCTTGATGAGCAACTCTGCGGCCTGGACAGCAAGGTCGGCACAGGCGACGTAGTTGTCAAAGTAGAACGAATCGGGTTTCTTTGCCATGAGTGGGTCCTTTCGAGGCGAAGACGGGTGGGCGAGGTATTGCGGTCCGGATGGACGTTCGGTTTGACTAGATGAACATCATGAACAGCTTGGCCATGACAAAGCTGATAAGTCCGCAGGCGGGGAAGGTGAAGAACCAGGTGAACATCATGTCCTTGACGACACCGAAGTTGATCGCCGAGAGGCGCTTGACGGCACCGACACCCATAATGGCGCAGGTCTTGATGTGCGTGGAGGACACGGGGATGCCGGTGAGCGTGGCAAGCAGCAGGTTTGCGGCGCCCGCCAGGTCGGCGGAGAAGCCCTGGTACTTTTCGAGCTTGACCATGCTCTGACCGACAGACTTGATGATGCGCTCACCGCCCACGCTGGTGCCGATGCCCATGGTGGCCGAGCACAGCAGCATGATCCAGATGGGGATGCCGGCGTCGCCGACGCTCGTCTGTCCGCTGGCAAAGGCGACACCTAAAAAGAGCACGCCGATAAACTTTTGTCCATCTTGCGCGCCGTGCATAAAGCTCATGGCCGCGGCACTTGCGATCTGAGCATATTTAAAGAAGACATTGGCACGTCGCCTGTTGGCGGCGGCGAAAAGAATCGAGACGAGCTTGCACAGGACCCAGCCCATGATAAAGCCCAGGCCGATGGAGAGCGCCAAGCCGTAGATGACCTTCATCCACTCGTGGACGTTGACGCTGCTCGCGCCGCCGAGGGCGATTGCGGCACCGGTCAGGCCGGCGATAAGGCTGTGGCTTTGCGAGGTGGGGATGCCAAAACGCGATGCCGTGGCGCCGTAGACGACGATGGAGAACAGCGCCGCGCAGAGGCACGCGAGCGCCATGGTGCTGTTTCCGCCAAAGTCGACGATATGTGAGATGGTGTTGGCGACGCTCGCGTTAAAGTGCGTCATGATGAGCACGCCGAGGAAGTTGAATGCGGCGCTCATGAGAATGGCTGCGCGGGCGGGCATGCAGCGCGTGGTGACACAGGTCGCGATGGCGTTGGGCGCGTCGGTCCATCCGTTGACGAAGATAGCGCCGAGCGCGAGGATCACGGTGACGGCAAGGACTGGGTTCGACACAATTTGGCCGAGGAAGGCTGAGAACGTTACGTCCATATATGGGCTTTCTCGAAGTTTGCAGGCACGTTACAAAAACATGATAAATCGTATCACCTCCTGCGGGTTTCTTTACCGAGTTCTGATGGGAGAAGTGAATTTTTTGGCACTAACATTGAATATTTGCCCTGTTGACCGCGGGTGTTCTTTTTGCTAGCACGCCATGAGGACACGTGCGCGCCCCAACATCCCAAAACCACAGCCTGTTCGCT
>CABRZC010000143.1 GCA_902475375.1 uncultured Collinsella sp.
GATGCTGTTCGTGGGCGTGGCAAGAAGCTTGAGCCTTCTCCTGTTAAGGCCAAGGCGCTTGAGCTTGGGTTGCCGGTTGTTGAGGCCAATCGTATGACGCCTGAGGTTGTTGAGGCGCTCCAGGCTGCGCAGGCTGATATTTTCTGTGTGGCCGCGTACGGTTGCATTTTGCCTGATGAGGTACTGCAAATGGCGCCGTTTGGTATTGTGAATGTTCATGCTTCGCTGCTACCTCGTTGGCGTGGCGCTGCTCCCATTCAGCGTGCCATTCTTGCTGGTGACGAGGTTGCCGGCGTTTCCATTATGCGTATTGGGAATGGCGTGGATACCGGTGCTTATTGTGCGCAGGCGTCTACGTCGGTTGCCGGTAAGCATGCTGAGGCGCTCACAATGGAGCTTGGTGAGCTTGGCGGCAAGCTGCTGGCTGATACGCTTCCCTCGCTTGCCGATGGTTCGGCTGTTTGGACTGAGCAGGATGAGGCGCTTGTCACTCATGCTGCCAAGATTTCTAAGCAGGAGATGCGTTTGGATCCGCAGATGGCGGCGCTTGATTGCGTGCGTCATGTGCTGGCCTCGTCCGATACCGCACCTGCTCGTTGCGTGATTGCCGGCAAGACCGTGCGTGTGCTCGATGCTGCGCCTGCCGACGTGTCGCTTGCCGAGGGCGCTGTTGCCGTCAAGAGCAAGCGTGTTTACCTGGGGCTTTCCGATGGCGCCGTTGAACTGCTCGAGGTTAAGCCCGACGGCAAGCGTGCCATGGCTGCTTCTGCCTGGGCTGCCGGCCTTCAGGGTGCCGATCTGACGTGGGGTGTTTTGTCATGAGTAAGCTTTCCCCCGCGCGCAAGCTTGCGCTCGATGTGTTGATGGAGGCCGATCGCCGCGGTATGTACGCACGCGACGTATTGTCTTCCCGTGCTTCCGCCAAGGCCATCGACCAGCGCGATTCCGCTTTTGCCGCTCGTTTGGCGCTCGGTGTTGCCGCCACGCAAGGCATTTTGGATGAGTTGCTCGATCAGTTTTTGGATAAGCCCAAAAAGGTCGCGCCGCGCGTTCGCATGGCGCTTCGCATCTCGGCCTTCGAGATGCTCTATCTGCATACGCCGGGCCGCGTTGCCGTGAGCCAGGGTGTTGAGCTGGTTCGTAGTGGCGCTAAATCGGCCGCGGGTCTGGCGAACGCCGTGCTGCATAAGGTCGCGGACAACGTTGAGGACTTTGCCGCCGCCGCGGGTGCCGATGAGTCCGAGCGTCGTTTGGTTCGCCTTTCGCGTTTGATGGGCCTTCCTCGCTGGCTGTGCGCCCGCATTATGGCGTCGTTCGATACGCCCGAGGGTGCGCTCAACTTTGCCGGCAATCTGGCGCCCGCGCCGCTTGCTTTGCACGAGAATGCCTTTGCAACCAAGCCTGATCCGTACCTATCGCAGCTTGTGGCGCCGGTATTCCCGGGCTGCCATGCGCCGGTCGATGCGCAGGCCACGGTTGCGTCGGGTGTGTTTGAGCGCGCGGCTGCCGTGGCCTCGGACCTTAACGCTCAGCTTATCGCTACTGCGGCTACTCGTCCCGGGCGCTGCCTAGAGATTGGCGCCGGTCGTGGTACCAAGACGTATGTGATGATGTGCCAGGCTAAGCGTGCCGGCTACGACCGTCAGCACACTGCACTCGATTTGCACGATCGCAAGTGTGACCAGAATCTCGCGCGCCTGCATAAGGCGGGTATCAAGGGCGTTCGTACCGTCTCGGGTGATGCATGCGAGCTCGATGCGGTCCTCACGTCGTTCGATGCCATGCTTGGTAAACCCGTTCTGTTCGATACAGTGTTTATCGATGCCCCATGCTCGGGCACCGGAACCATGCGTCGTCACCCCGAGATTCCGTGGCGCCTGACCGAAAAGGATGTGACGTTCGAGCTGCCTCGCCTGCAACTGACGATGCTCAAAGAGGCAGCTGCACGCGTGGCTGCCGGCGGTGAGCTTATCTATGCCACCTGTTCGGTTTTTGATGAGGAGAACACGCAGGTCGTAGATGCCTTCCTGGCCTCTCCTGAGGGCGCCGACTTTACCGTGGCGCCGCTCTCCGAAGCCCAGATTCTGCAGCTTCCCGAGTTTGAACAAGCCAAGCAGCTCGTCACCCTGCGCCAAAACGATCGTGGACTCTTCCAAAGCGTCCCCTTAAACGCCGACTCCTACGACGGCCACTTCTGCGCCAGGCTGGTCCGTAAGTAACTACTAAACTGCGGTGAAATAGGGATTGAATAGCGGCTTCTACCCGCCAAACAGTCCTTATTTCACCGCAACTCATAAGGATGATTTTTCTGGGACTGGGATTAATAAATCGGCTATGAAAGTAAG
>CABRZC010000144.1 GCA_902475375.1 uncultured Collinsella sp.
CCGAGTACCGCGCCATCAACGAAGCGACTAATGGCGAAGCACAAGGATAGCAATACGTTGCGACCGACACCACCGATGGCGCTCCACATCACCTGGGATAAGAGGAGCTTTCCATGACAGACAGACCGAAAACAACACTGCGCGACTGCATCTATGGGCTCGCCGTCGGCGACGCACTGGGCGTTCCCTACGAGTTCAGGCCCCGCGGCACGTTCGAATGCACCGACATGATCGGCTACGGCACGCATGGGCAGCCCGCCGGCACCTGGAGCGATGACACGTCCATGACGCTTGCTACCTGCGACTCGATTAGGGAGCTTGGGCACATCGACACCGCGGACATGCGCGACAAGTTCGTAAGTTGGATTGCCCGTGGCGAGTATACGATCGACGGCGTTTTCGATTACGGCGGCACGACCGCCCGCGCTTTGCACGCCGGCAAAGGAGGCTCCGGCGAGCGCGACAACGGCAACGGATCGCTCATGCGCATCGCTCCCCTAGCGTTCACCGATGCGACGGACAACGAGATCCGCGAGGTCTCGGCAATCACGCACGCCCACAGAACATCAACCGATGCATGCATCATATTTGTTGAGCTGATGAGGAATGTGATGAACGACGCGCTCCCCTCGTGGGCACTCCATCTGAAAGGCATGCCTGAGCAGGAGATCAAGTCAGGTGGCTTCGTGCGCGACACGCTTAAGGCAGCCACCTGGTGCTTCGTCAACACTACCAGCTACGAAGATTGCGTGCTTGTCGCCGTCAACCTGGGCGACGACACCGATACCACCGCAGCCGTTGCCGGCGCCCTCGCCGGCACGGTATACGGCATCGACGCAATTCCGCAGGAGTGGACCGACGCCTTGCGCGGTAAAGAGCTGATAGAGCAGTGTTTGTTTTAGGGCGCACTTACGATAGAAACTGACCAGGAGGCACCACGGAAAGAAAGATCGCAAATATAGACGAGTTCCAAGTGGACGAAAACGGGATTCCGCTATTTCCAGCAGGACTGAAGGAAGAAGCCAACCTCTATGTTCTCCCCGACGGGCGTTACCTCCCCTGCGGGGTCTACCGAACCGAAGATGGCGGCTCACTCATTTATGAGCCATCCGGGCTCAGCTTCTTCGGGCAGATGCTTGCTCAATTCAAAGAGTGCTAGGGGTTTGATTGCCCGTTAGATCGACACCGTTCCAAACCATGGAATGGGCAGGATGTCTCCCACCGCGGCCTGTGAGGTAAAATCTTGACTGCCGCGGAATCCGTCTGCGGGCAACGCTCCGATCTCCGATTGGGGTGAAGCCTATGAACTTGTTTCTTGAAATCCTGCGCCTCTCGATGTATGTGACCGGCATTGCCCGGAACCTCTACTCGATCTGGCGGGAATATAAGCAGTAACGGATAGCGAAGGGAGTCATAAAAAGGGCCGGTTGCAGCCGGCCCTTTAGACGATAATACCTGCGTTGCCCGCGCTTCCGAAGTGTGACTAGCTGAGGAGCGGGTTCCGCGGCACATCCTGATTTTACCCAGCGAGACGGCTCTTTTGCAGCCGCTCCACCGATTATTTACATCTGGCACCCTCAAACAATCAGACGACAGTCCGCACTCCTGCGAGCTGCCCCGTTCCTCTAGCTATCGGATCGCAGCGCCGACCGGCACTACTCCCCTACTTCCCAAAGATCGCAGCGAGCAAGCCCTTGCGTTTGGGCTTTTCTTCTCGGTAGGAACCCTCGGCAACCGCTGCCACCTGGCGCGGTTGCTCGCCGCCTCCCTTACGCACGATCTGGTAGAGGAAGGGCGATTTAACGTATTTGACCTCGATGGGCGTGGCGTGCACGGTGCTTTCTCCGGACAGATGCAGACTCGGGTTGAGCGGCGCCACGATATGCGTTTCGCGCTTGTTGCCAAACACCACCGCGGCCGCGCGGCCCGTCTGGCCGTTTACGGCAATGCGCACCTGCTCGCCATCGCGGCTGTCCGTCGCTGGGCGATCGACAAAGTAGACCGGTACCATCACCAGGCCGTCCTTATGCTTGCGAGCCTTGCGCGCCCAGGTGCGGATGCTCTTTTTATTGAGCCCCAGCACCGCCTCGGCATCGTTGCCGGCAATGTCGAGCGCCAGCTTATCAATGACCACCTGGTCCTTGGTAGACGCATCGACGGAGACAACGCGGAAGTCGCCTTCCTGCATGGCGGGATCGAACGGGCCGACCTTGGCAAAGTCCCACGGTTCCAAAATGCCCATGAGGCGAACGTCCAGG
>CABRZC010000145.1 GCA_902475375.1 uncultured Collinsella sp.
CGCAACGCGTTGCGCTGAGTCCTGAGGCTGTTGCAATGAAGATGAGAATCAAGGTTTGACTGAATTTCAAAAAAGTCAAAATTGGGGCTTGCGTCACGGCGAGACTTCCCGTATATTTCTTTCTTGCGCAAAGGCACAGCCGAGCGCAGCGATGCAGTCATTGGGATGTCGTCTAATGGCAGGACAGCGGATTCTGGTTCCGTCAATGGGGGTTCGACTCCCTCCATCCCAGCCATTGCATTTGCTACATATGGCCCGTTCGTCTAGCGGTTTAGGACGCCGCCCTCTCAAGGCGGAGATCACCAGTTCGAATCTGGTACGGGCTACCCACAAATGAATGCCCGGGCCTCGCAAGAGACCCGGGTTTTGTGTATCGACCGTATATACGGCGTCTGCCGTGTTTCGCTCAGATCGAGGAGTAGCCATGGATCTGCCCATCAGCTTGCAAGACATCACGTATGCCGAGAACTATCTGGCGCAGGGCGACCTGGCTACGGCGACGCCGCTGTTGGAGCGCCTGGTGGAGCTCGCCGAGGAGTATATCGACGCCGAGTGCAAGACGGAGGAGAAGCGCCAATACTTTAGCTTCGATAGCAAGTTTGAGCGCTTGGCCTATCGCCGCGTGGAGAAGGATCCGCGCGAGCTCGTGCAGGTCGAGGTGCCGTTTGACCGCCTGTATTCTGACATGGCGTTTGCCTACATTCGTCAGCAGGATTATGTGAGCGCTCGTAATGCCCTGATGCAGGCTGTGCGTTGGGACCCCATGAACTGCAACTATCGCTTGGACTTGGCCGAGCTGTTTCGCGCACTCGATGACAAGCAGGAATGGGCATCGCTTTCGTTTTCGGTACTAGAGCGTGCGAGCGATGGCAAGTGCGCCGCCCGCGCCTACGCCAACTTGGGCCAGTATTTCCTTGAGGCTGAGACCGAGAACGTCTCGGCGGCCGTGGGTTGCGCGCGTCTGGCACTGCGCTTAGCACCCAACGATGCGCACACGACGCGCCTGCTCAACAAGATTCATACCACCTATCCGGATGCCGCCGATGAGAGCGACGATCACGTGATGGGTGAATTGGCCCTGCAAGGCGTGCCGACCTCGCCTTCGGCCGAGATTGCCATTTGCCTGATCATGTGCGCGACCGATGCTGCGAGCGACGGCGACAAGCAGGAGGCGACGCGCCTGACGGTGCGTGCTCGTGACTTGGTGGGCGAGGAGGCCTGCGCGGCGATTATCAAACTGGTGCGCGAGAGCGACGCCGAGCTCAATGCCGAGCGCAAGGCAATGCGCGACGCCGCGGGCTCAAACGCCGATGGAACCAAGGAGGCCGGCGATGCCCAGTAAGCGCGAGCGCAAGCTCATCTCCAAGAATCGCTCGGCACACCACGAGTACTTTATCGATGAGACCTTTGAGTGCGGCATCGAGCTGAGTGGCACCGAGGTCAAGTCGATTCGTGAGCGCGCGTGCCAGATCACCGACACCTTTGCACTGATCCGTGGCGGCGAGTGCTGGCTCGTGGGCCTGCATATTCACCCTTATAGCCATGGCGGCGTGTGGAATCGCGACCCTGATCGCCGCCGTCGTCTGCTGCTACACCGCAAGGAGATTGACTTTCTCGACGGCAAACTTCGCAACCGTGGTTATGCGCTGGTACCGTTGGAGCTCTACTTTAATACCGACGGCCGCGTAAAGCTGCTGCTGGGCCTGGGCCGAGGCAAAAAGCTCTACGACAAGCGCGAGGACATGGCCAAACGCGATGTTCAACGCGAAATCGATCGCGCCCTTAAAGAACGCAACCGCTAGGAGCGAGTTCACGGGAAGGTGCCCTACCGCGCCCGCCCCGTCTTCCTTGCTGTTTTGCCATATATTTCCAAAAGACGGCGTCCGTTATGGGCGCCGCTTTTTATTCAAGACTTTAGTCTGCTGGCCGCGCAGCGGCCAGCTTTAAACCACCCGCTATGCGGGTGGAGACAAACGGCTTTACAAAGCCACCCCTCCGACCGATATTGACGATT
>CABRZC010000146.1 GCA_902475375.1 uncultured Collinsella sp.
CAATACGCGCGCGCCCCAGGCCAGCGGCACAGACCTATCTCCAGAGCAGCAAGTCGACGCGGAGCTTGCAAGATATGCGAACGCCGCCCTTGCCGCTCAAACCGACGCCGCCTTTCTCGATTCTGCCGAGAGCTACTACGCGCTCATGGGCGAAGGCTTCCAATCCGGGTCCATCGTGGGAGACCGAGAGACCAATGACGCAGCGCTCGCATATTGCCGTGCCCTGAGCAGCTCCGGCATCACGGATATCCCGGCCTCCGCAAACGACCTGCCATTCCTTTCCTTCCTGCCTTACGCCATTGCCACGGCGCCGTCTTTCCTTCCCTTCATCCCCTTCCTTCTCTCGTCGATACTCGTGCTCGGCGCCACAAGGCCCGGGACCCTGGCGGCAAAGGCGCCCGCGCCCAAATTCCGGCGCCTTATCCAGATCGTGTTTTCGATAATCGCCGCGGGGACCGCGATGCTCCTCGCCGGCCTCGCACCCGGGGGCATTTACGCCTTGGCCCTAAACGGCTTCGGGCAAATTGGGTACCCGATCGCCTTCTTCCATGACGGCGCGCTTACCACCACGACCGCGGGAGACGTCTTCACGGCCCTGCTTATCGCGCTGCTTGCGGGCGGAACCTTGATATCCGTTTGCTCCGCCGTCCTATCGACCGCAACGAGGCGCGTCCTCGCGGGCCCCCTTGCCTCCGCGCTGCTTGTCGCGGCCCCGGCATTCCCGTTACTGTCCGATTCGGCACTAGGGCATAACGCCGCGCTCAATCTCCTGCCGCTGGCCGTATTCTCGCCTATCGAGGCAACGGGTTACGTGGGATGCTTCCCGACGGAATTCATTGGCTCCGGTTCAGGCAGCGCATCGATGCTTGCCGTGGCCCTGGCATACGTCGCGGTCCTTTTTGCGGTCGGCGCCGTTGCGACACGTTCGCCCAAACAGCCTGGACCCGCGAAAAAGCACCATGGGCTCGAGCTTCTGGACGCGAGCGTGGGATACGGAAGCACGACGATACTTTCAATCGGGTCGCTTTTCCTGAGCCCGGGAACGGCGGCGGGCCTCGTTGCTCCCAACGGCTCGGGGAAAACCACCCTTCTTGAAGCGCTGTCGGGCCAATTTCCCACCCGTATCCGCTCGGGAAGCCTGGCGGCAGACGGAATCTGCCAACGTCGATCAGCCGAATTTGCAGAACTCGTCTACCTGAGCTCTTCGGGCGGCGCAGATCTCTATCCCACGCTATCGGCCATCGAGCACCTTGCTTTCGTTAGGGAGGCGTGGAAATCGGCCGCCGACATCGACTCGCTCTGCGACTCCCTCGGAATCTCCCCATATCTCGACAAGCCGACCCGTAAACTCTCGACAGGAATGAAGCAGCAGGTAAAGCTTGCCATGGCGATAGCGACCGATTGCCCGTACCTCATCCTCGATGAACCGCTGAACGGCCTCGATCCGGGAAAGCGGAAAACCTCCTGCGACGCGATGCGCAGCGAGGTGGCGCGGGGACGCAGCGTGCTCATTTCAAGCCATCTACTCGACGACCTGGCAGACCTCACCAACTCGTTCTACTTCATCGAGGCCGGCACGCTCGTGGAAAAGATCAAGTCGTCCTCGCAGACGCTCAAGCAGGAATACCTCGATACATACGAGGGAGGTGAATGACATGATAGGCAAGAGCTATGCAAAGATAGCGATTGTTGGCTTTGTACTTTGTCTTGCAATGGTGCTATGTGCATCATTTGCGAGGTATAGGTCCGAGCAGTCGTTCATCGATGGCGCTGAAAATGGGTTTGGCATAGACGGGATGTATGTCAACGATGGCGCGACCAGGCCGTCTATGGCGATTCTTGCAGGCGAAGACATGGAATGGCAAATCTGTAATGACGATGGCTCTTGTCTGAGTGGTCGTTTGGCCGCAACGAGCGACCCGAATTCGTTCGATCTTCTCGACAATGATGGAGCGGATTGCGGTTCTGTTCACCTGTCATATGCATCGCGAGATGGGATGGACGGCATTCTCTA
>CABRZC010000147.1 GCA_902475375.1 uncultured Collinsella sp.
TCATTCAAAAGGCAGGGCATGACCAAAAGGTCAATGCCCTGCCTTTTTCATGCCAACTTGTTCGCTCTGGACGTCGCTCGCTGACGTTGGCTCAACCTGCGATGCCGACTACTTTTCTTGCACCAAAAATCGCCCCGTTCTCTGTTGAGGACGGGGCGATTCGTCTTTTGGGCTTATGCAGCCAGTCTTATGCGAAACGGGCGACGAGCTCCTGCAGGACGTCGGTCATCTTGACGAGCGAGCTGACCGGGACAAACTCGTTGACGCCGTGGTAACAGTAGCCGCCTGTCGAGAGGTTGGGGCAGGGCAGGCCGCGGAACGACAGCTGTGCGCCGTCGGTGCCGCCGCGAATCGGCAGTACTTGGGGCTCAACGCCGCAGGCAAGGTAGGCTTCCTTGGCAACATCAATAAGCTCGGGATAGTCACGAACGATCTCGGCCATATTTCGATACTGCTGCTTAATCTCGACCGTTACGCGCTCCTCGCCCAGTCGCTGGTTGAGCAGTGCGGCGGCGGCATTCATCAGCTCGAGTTTCTGCTGGAACTTGGCGGCATCGTGATCACGGACGATATAGCGCGCCGTGGCATGGTCGACCGTTGCCGAGACGCCCTCAAGGTGATAGAAGCCCTCGTAGCCCTCGGTGTATTCCGGGCGCTGCTCGTAGGGGAGCAGGGCGTTGAAGTCGCAGAACAGGTTGCCCGCGTTGACCATGCGCCCCTTGGCGTCGCCGGGGTGAATGGACTGGCCCTCAAAGCGAACGGTTGCCTCGGCGGCGTTGAAGCACTCCCACTCAAGCTCGCCAACCGGACCGCCGTCGACCGTGTAAGCGTACTTGCAGCCGAAGGCCTCGATATCCAACAGCTCGGCACCGTGACCGATTTCCTCGTCCGGGCAGAAGCAAATGCCGAGCGCGGGATGGGGCAGGGATGGATCCTGCGCGATGCGTGCGACAAGCGCCATGATTTCGGCGACACCCGCCTTGTCGTCGGCGCCCAGCAGCGTAGTTCCGTCGGTGCAGACAAGGTCCTCACCCACCAGGTTGTTGAGGGCAGGAAGTTTGGCGGTGCTCATGGACACGGGCTTGCCGTCGACGATGCCGCAAACCAGATCGCCGCCCTCGTAGTGCACGATGTGCGGCGCTACGCCGGCGCCCGGCGCGACCTCGGTGGTATCGAGGTGCGCGATCAGGCCCAGGGCGGGCTTATTCTCGGAACCGGCGCTAGCGGGAATGTGCGCGCAGACATAGGCGTTTTCGGTTACATGGGCATCGGTTGCACCCAGCTCGCGCAGTTCTTCGGCAAGCACGTTGGCAAGGTCGAACTGTACGGTGCTCGACGGCACCTGGTCGCAGCTGGCATCCTCGGACTGCGTGTTGATCTGGACATAGCGCAAAAAACGCTCGAGGACGTCGGGGTCCGTGGTGGTGTTTTCCATAAAGATCGCTCCAATCTTGGTCGTCGTGTGCAACAAGAACTGTAGCACGGTATGCCACGGCATACCGCGACGCTTGGATGGGGTAGAATCAGCCATTGAGTGCAGAAGGGACGGATGTTCATGGATACGACAAATAGCTCGCGCGAGCTACACCTAACGGTGGCGAACGAAGACTACTTGGAGTGCATGGTTCGCATCGAAAGCGAAGATGGGGAGACCGGCGGCGTGCGGTCGGTCGATATCGCACAGCGCCTTGGCGTCTCGAAGGCATCGGTCAACAAGGCGGTTTCAGCTCTCAAGGCATCTGAACTTGTCGAACAGTCTCACTACGGCAAAGTTATCCTGACTGACCGTGGGCGCGAGGTCGGCTCGGCTATCTGGTATCGCCATCGTCTGGTCCGCACGTTTTTGGTTCAGGAGCTCGGTGTCGAATTTGAGCGAGCCGATTCCGAGGCCTGCATGATGGAGCATGCTCTATCCGAGGACACGATGAACCGCTGGCTCGCCTATCTCGAAAAGCAGGGAATCAGCGTCGAGGAATAGCGGGATATATATGGATACGAGTTATT
>CABRZC010000148.1 GCA_902475375.1 uncultured Collinsella sp.
CAGAAAAGTCCTCTTCGCGCTCATGGATGTCCGATGCCGCGATTTATCAGATCTACCCGCGCTCGTTTAAGGATTCGACTGGTTCGGGTCTGGGCGATATCGCGGGCATTACCCAGCAGATGGACTATCTTGAGCGGCTGGGTATCGAGGCCATCTGGCTAAGCCCGTTTTACCCATCGCCTCTTGTCGATGGCGGCTATGATGTGGCGGACTACTGCGATGTCGACTCACGTCTCGGCTCGCTTGACGACTTCGATGACATGATCGCAGCGGCTCACGCGCGCAGCATCAAGGTCATCGTCGACATCGTGCCCAACCATTCATCCAGCCAGCACCCCTGGTTCAAAGCCGCTCTTGCCGCCGGCCCCGGATCGCCCGAGCGCGCCCGCTATATCTTCCACGATGGTCGCGGCGAGCATGGTGAGCTGCCTCCCACCAATTGGAATGCCAACTTTGGCGGCCCCGCCTGGACGCGTGTTGCGGACGGTCAGTGGTATCTGCACATGTTTACGCCCGAGCAGCCGGACTTTGACTGGTCTTGCCCCGAGGTTCACGCGTTCTTTTGCGACGTCCTGGCGTTTTGGAGCGATCGGGGCGTCGATGGCTTTCGCATCGATGTGGCGCACGGTCTCGCCAAGGATCTCGACCGCGATGACCTCGACCGTTGGCATCTCGCCGAGGGCGATGACATGGTTGAGGACGGCACCCATCCGCTGTGGGACCGCAACGAGGTCCACGAGATCTATCGCGAGTGGCGCCGCGTGTTCGACCGTTATGATCCGCCACGCAGCGCCGTTGCCGAGGCGTGGGTGCTGCCCGAGCGCCAGTATCTCTACGCGCGTCCCAGCGAGCTTGGCCAGACATTCAACTTTGAGTTTGCCAAGGCCACTTGGACCTATGATGACATGCACGCTGCAATCGAGGAGGGCTTGAAGGCGGCTATCGAATCCGATTCCGCCTCGACCTGGGTGCTCTCCAACCATGACGTGCCGCGCGTGGCGACGCGCTATGCTCTGCCGCAAATCAAGGCGACGCGCTACCACCAGATTGCGCTCGACTGGCTCTTGCGCGACGGGTCGTCTTATGACGAGGACCGTGAACTCGGCGAGCGCCGCGCGCGGGCGGCTCTTTTGCTTGAGTTGGCGCTTCCGGGCTCGGCATACGTGTATCAGGGTGAGGAGCTCGGCCTTTTTGAGGTGGCTGACATCCCGTGGGCTGCACTCGAAGATCCCACTGCGACCAATACGCACGGACCGAAGCGCGAGAAGGGGCGCGACGGCTGTCGCGTGCCCCTGCCGTGGGTGGCGACGGACGATCCCGCGCAGGGCGGATCGTTTGGGTTTTCGCCGGCGGACGCCGATGCGGCGCCCCATCTGCCGCAGCCTGCATGGTTTTCCGATTACGCTGCCGATAGGGAAGAAGTGGACCCGACATCGATGCTTGCGCTTTATCGTGACGCCCTCTGGCTGCGGCGCAAGCTGCGCGGGTGCGCCAACGATCTTGCGTGGCTCGATCTTGACGGGCACACCGGTCTTGCGGATGGTGCCGAGGGCGCTGAGGGCGGCGTCATCGCCTATCGCCGCGACAACGGCTGGGCGTGTGTGACGAACTTCGGTGCAGCACCCGTGGAGCTGCCGGCGGGCAGGGTCCTGCTCACCTCATCACCGCTTGCAGACGGCAGGCTCGCGCAGGACAGCTCTGCCTGGATTATGCTCGGTGAGATGTAGGGGCCTCTTGCGGCGAGTTTGCGTTTGCCTGCGCCTTCCGTGGCGGCTGATGTCTTCGCGAGGTTCGCGAGGGCGTCGCAAAACTTTTCAAAAAAAGTTCTTGCATAGGATGCGGGCATCACGTAAGATTAATCCCCGTAAGCGGACATGGCTCAGTTGGTAGAGCACAACCTTGCCAAGGTTGGGGTCGCGGGTTCGAGCCCCGTTGTCCGCTCCATTTGGGCGTTTAGCTCAGGGGGAGAGCGCTTCCCTGACACGGAAGAGGTCAGAAGTTC
>CABRZC010000149.1 GCA_902475375.1 uncultured Collinsella sp.
GAACTTCTGACCTCTTCCGTGTCAGGGAAGCGCTCTCCCCCTGAGCTAAACGCCCGATCAAGGGTGCGCGAGTGCGCAAGAAATAATATAACGGAGCTCCCGCCCAGTGGCAAGAACTATTTTTTAAAAAGCGGCGATTTGCGACCCTATCCGCCCCGATGTAGCGCGAACAGCACGCGGAAAGTCGCGTTTGTACCCCCGACGAACAGCACATTCGCGTAGAATAACTCCATTATGGGCAAATGGTGTCCAGGCAGTTTACAACACGGCATCTGGGGGAGGGGCATGTCGGACGCGCGTTCGCTGCAAAAACAGTTCAATCGCATGCTCGCCACGTTGCTAGTGGCCCTTGCTGTTGCCGGAGCTGTAACGTACGCCTGGTACATCTACAACGCCAACCGTCATATCACCGACGTCAAGATGGCCGCGGGCACGGGCGTTACCTTCCTCATCTCCAACGAGTACGACGGCGAATACAAAACCAACGCCGGTTTGAGCTTTGCGGGCCTGCTCGATCCCGTCTCGACCGACAACGTGCTCAACGGCTTCCAAAAGGTAACGGGCTTTACCGGCGGAACCACGCAGGACTCGCTGTTTGCCAGCATGTTTGGCACGGCCGAGCATTCCGACTACTACAAGACCTCTCTGTACCTGGCCACCAACTCGGCCGCAACCGACGTGTACCTGTCGGGCATCGCCTTTACCGAGCAGGATCCGGCAAACCCCATCTCCACCGCTCTGCGCGTGGGACTGGTCGCCTATGCTCCAGGGCAGGGCGACACCGTTACGGGCCAGTACGTCTTTGAGGTCTCGGGCGAGCACAATCCCCAGGCGCGCTATAACACGCTCGATGGTAAGGACGCCGGCGAAAGCGAGCAGAACCACCTGGTACTCGACAGCACCCGCTCCGATGGTGCCACGGTCCATTTTGACCAGCTGACCAGCGCAAACTTCTGCGACTACAACGAAGACACCGGCATCGTGAGTCTCAAGGAGGCCACGACCAAGATCTGCAGCTTGCCCGCCGCTGCCAAAGGCGCCGATCGTAGCACGCCCGTGCGTGTGGATGTATACGTGTGGCTGGAAGGCTGCGATCCCGACTGCACCAACAACCTGGTCGCCACCAGCTTGCAATCGCTGGCGCTGCGCTTTGCCGGCAAGCGTTCGTAAGGGGGCTGGGTATGAGTGCATCGAACATCAAAGACATCCTAAGCTCGCGCCGTCGCATGGTTGCCGCGGCCGCATGGATGTTGGTGCTGGTAGCCGCCCTGAGCGCCGCCACCTACGCCTGGT
This sequence comes from uncultured Collinsella sp., assembly GCA_902475375.1. Lineage (GTDB taxonomy): Bacteria > Actinomycetota > Coriobacteriia > Coriobacteriales > Coriobacteriaceae > Collinsella. The sequence continues at coordinate 1,294 of CABRZC010000149.1, forward strand.
TCAGCAACTCGCGCTACACCAACGTGACGCCCGTGGCGCACACGGTAAGCGACGAGGGTTCCGACCTGCAGATCGGCCTTTCGGCTAACGGGCCCTGGGACACAACGGCAACGCTTGCCGCGGCCGACAAGACGCTCTATCCCATCTCGACGGCAGACCTTTCCCGCTTTTGGCGTGGCACGTTCCAAAACGCCGCGGGCATCACGACCAACTTTGCCGACTGCACCGCGCAGCTGGACGACTACGCTCTTTCGGGCACGCTGTACCTCAAGGGCAACGACAGCGCGCTCAACGTGTATCTGTATCAGGGCCAGATGAGCGTGACGAGCGACCCGCAGCTGCTGGCCGCGCTGCGCCTGGGCCTGGTCATCACGACCCAGTCGGGCACGCAAACGCATATCTTTACCTGCGATGACCTAGGTAACACCGCTGGCGCTACCAGCAGACGCACTACGGCGCAAGACGGCGTGGTTGTGGCGGGCGGCGCTTCGGGCTGGGCCTACACCGCCGACCCTGCGCGCGCCATAAGCGCTTACAGTATGGACGGCGCCGGCGACACGCCCACGGCGCGCGCGGGCGCCACGCCCATCTGCACGCTGGCCGCCAACGAGGTGGCAAGCGCTCATTACGTTGTGTACATGGAAGGCTGCGACGCTAATTGCATCGACGAGGCCCAGGCCCGCGATGTGGTACTGCAGCTTGCCT
>CABRZC010000150.1 GCA_902475375.1 uncultured Collinsella sp.
CAGGCGGCCGAGCATGGCGAAGCCCATGGCCGGCAGGATGTTGGCGGCAACGCCGAAGCCAGCAAGGACAAAGGGCGGGATGAAGTCGAGCATGCCCTGGATGGCGTCAGCACCCAGATAGAACGACAGCGAGCACAGCAGGAACGCCATGATGACACCGGTGGAACCGATCAGGAAGTGCATCGCATAGACACCCTTAAGGTTGCCCTGGCCGGAGAAGACATCAGCGCGGTCAACCAGGATCGGCAGGGCGGCGTTGAGGATGTTCTTGATGGCAAGGCACAGCGTGGCGATGGGCATGGCAAGCGCGATGGCTGCCTCGGTGCTCTGGCCCAGCTGGATAGCGAAGGCACAGGCAAGCACGCCGCCGATCGTCTCATCAGGCGGCACGTAGGCGCCGATGGAGATCGAGCCCATGAACAGCAGCTCCAGGCTCGCACCGATCGCGAGACCAGACTGCAGGTCCCCCAGGACCAGGCCCACGAGCGGGCACAGGACGATGGGACGGAACGCATAGAGCGTACCGAGCTGGTAGTCGAACTTACCAAATGCGGCGATAAGTCCGATGAGGATTGCTTGGGTAAGCATACATCCCCCTTTCCTAATAGGACACTACGAAGAGCTCAGACTCTTCGAATTCAAACGCCTAGAGCACGCTTGCGCAGTCGACCTTGGGGTCATCGGCCAGAGGACGGATCTCGACCTCAACGCCACGATCCATCATCTCGCGCACATCGGCTTCCTCGGCCGCGGTCAGGAAGATCTGACGAGAGACCTGACGAGCATCGGGGCGCTTCTCATCCTTCGGCTTGGTGTTGCCCAGGTTGACCGACTTGATCTGCGGGCAGCCCTCAACAAGCTGCTTTGCCTCAGCGATGGTGGCGACGCAGATGATCATCTTGTACTTGTCAGTCACGCCCGAATTGATAGCTTCGATGGCATGCTCCATATCTTTAATGACGAGCTTGCAGCCGGCAGGCTTGCCCATCTTGAGTGTCGTCTTCCACACCGGGTCGTTGGCGACCTTATCGCCCACGCAGAAAATGCAGTTGGAGCCAAGGCCCTGAACCCAGGAAACTGCGACCTGGCCATGAAGCAGGCGATGGTCAACGCGAAGTAGCTGAATCATAATGTGACCCCCCAAAGGTCTTGCGCCGTCTTACGGCATGTCAATAGGTGCTGCGGATTAGAACTCTTCCTCCTCGTCGTCATCGACCAACAGGTCGTTGACAAACTTCACGCGCGTATCGTCCGCAGCGACGATGGTGCGAATCGTCTCCTCAACCGGCGCCGACTCTTCAGAGAACAGCAGCTGGATGAGCAGAGGAAGGTTCATGTTGGTAACGAGGTACGTGCGGGGACGTGTCTGGACGATCTTGGTGAACTCGTTGTTGACGCTGCCGCCAAAGAGGTCGGTGCAGACAACGACATCGTCGTCGGCAGACATGCCCGCCAGCAGTTTTTGGGCCTCCTCGGCCACGTCCATGCGGTCATCGACGAACATCGAAAGATCGTGGACGTTGTCGCGCGCGCCCGAGAGCAGCTCGACGCTCTCCTTGATGCCGGTAGCGAAGTGCGCATGGCTGGCGATGATGTACTGTCTCATTCTGTGTTCCTCTCAATAGCCCGGCACGTTCCCGCACCCGTTTTCTTTAGTAGTCGAACTGGTGATAGTAGCGACGATACTTGAGGTTGTGCTTGGTGACCGTCTCGTAGTAGCGAGCCAGGCGGTCGGTCACGAGCACCGTCAGAATCCACGGGGAGACGATGACGCGGAACTCGTCGTCAAGGCCGGGGATCGCGAACTCGGCGGTGTCGA
>CABRZC010000151.1 GCA_902475375.1 uncultured Collinsella sp.
GAAATAGCGAGTAAAGGTCCGGGGCCTCGCTACAGGGCAGCCTGGGATGGTTATTAGAGATGCAGCACGCGGTCGCGGATCTCCTCGGTTCGGCCCTGGTTCCAGAACTGGGTACCGATGTAGCCGCACGTACGACGAGCGACGTTCATTTTCTCCTGGTCGCGGTTGCCGCAGTTGGGGCACTCCCACACCAGCTTGCCATCGTCCTCAACAATCTTGATCTCGCCATCGTAGCCGCACACCTGGCAGTAGTCGCTCTTGGTGTTGAGCTCGGCGTACATGATGTTGTCGTAGATGTACTGCATCACGCGAATGACAGCCTTGAGGTTGTCCTGCATGTTGGGAACCTCAACGTAAGAGATAGCACCGCCCGGCGAAAGCTGCTGGAACATGCCCTCAAACTTAAGCTTATCGAAGGCATCGATCTCCTCGGACACGTGGACGTGATAGCTGTTGGTAATATAGCCCTTGTCCGTCACGCCCGGAATAATGCCAAAACGGCGCTGCAGGCACTTGGCGAACTTATACGTCGTCGACTCCAACGGCGTGCCGTACAGCGAGAAATCGATGTCGCTCGCGGCTTTCCACTCCGCACACTTGTCGTTCATGCGCTGCATGACCGCCATGGCAAAGGGCGTGCCCTCCTTCTCGGTGTGGCTGTGGCCCGTCATGTACTTGACGCACTCATACAGACCGGCATACCCCAGGCTGATGGTGGAATAGCCGCCCACGAGCAGCTTGTCGATCGTCTCGCCCTTCTTAAGGCGCGCCAGGGCGCCGTACTGCCAAAGAATCGGCGCGGCATCCGAAAGCGTGCCCATCAGGCGCTCGTGACGGCACAGCAGGGCACGGTGGCACAGCTCAAGACGCTCGTCGAAGATCTTCCAGAACTTGTCCATGTCCTGATGCGAGCTCAGCGCGACATCGGGCAGGTTGATGGTCACAACACCCTGGTTAAAGCGGCCATAGTACTTGGGCTTGCTCGGGTCATAGTTGAGCGCGTTGGCAACGTTGTTAAAGCCATTGCCCGAGCGATCGGGCGTCAGGAAACTGCGACAACCCATGCAGGTGTAGCAATCGCCGTTGCCCGCGGTCTCACCCTTCGACAGCTTAAGCTCGCGCATCTTCTTCTCGGAGATGTAGTCGGGCACCATGCGCTTGGCGGTGCACTTGGCGGCAAGCTTGGTCAGATAGAAGTACGGCGAGTCCTCGTAAACGTTGTCGTCCTCGAGTACGTAGATGAGCTTGGGGAACGCCGGGGTGATCCACACGCCCGCCTCGTTCTTAACGCCCTCATAGCGCTGACGAAGCGTCTCCTCGACAATCATGGCTAGGTCATGCTTCTCCTGGGCCGAGCGGGCCTCGTTGAGATACATGAAGACCGTCACGAACGGTGCCTGGCCGTTCGTGGTCATAAGCGTCACAACCTGATACTGAATCGTCTGGACACCGCGGCGAATCTCGTCGCGCAGGCGATCCTCCACGACCTCGCGCACCTTCTGCGCGGGAGCGGAAACACCAAGCTCCTCAAGCTCGCGGGCAACCTCGCCACGAATCTTCTGACGGCTCACCTCAACAAAGGGGGCAAGATGGGTCAGCGAAATCGACTGACCGCCGTACTGGGAAGAGGCGACCTGGGCGATAATCTGCGTCGCGATATTGCAAGCAGTCGAGAAGCTGTGCGGCTTCTCGATCAGCGTGCCCGAGATAACGGTGCCGTTCT
>CABRZC010000152.1 GCA_902475375.1 uncultured Collinsella sp.
ACGGATGATGCCAAAACGGTCACCCGTGAGGAAGTGTTGGGTTCGAGTGCTGTGGTCAATGTTCCAACATGCTGGGCTCGAACTCGCTTGCCGGGATCACACGGTAGCTGTGGCGCAAGAGCATGTCGACGAAGACACCGTTGCCCGCTGTGAGGGTGCCGCTGAACGTTCCGTCGTAAATGTGACCCGCACCACACGAGGGGCTGCGGTCCTGAAGGATGCACGCGACTATCTCTTCCGGTCCGCCTGCCTGCTCGCACATATCGAGCGCACGTTGGGCACCCAGGCGAAATTCGCGATCAACTGAGATGCCCTCGCAGGTACGGACCTCGCCGTTCACAATCTCGGACGGCTTGCGCGGCGTGGGCAGGCCGCCAAAGACCTCAGGGCACACCAAGAGGACCTCGGGCCCCGTGCGCTCGCAAGCCTCGATCAGCTCTCGATGATAGTTGTCGAGCCCGTTATACTTGCAGCTCTCACCCATTAAACAGGCGCTCACCACGATCTTCATATACAACACTCCCCACGCAAAACGCCCCATTTGAGATGGACACTCAAATGGGGCGATTGACACTGCGCAACTAGTATTACTGCTGCTTCGGCATCAGCGGATTCTCGCGCGTGAGGAGATTCATAAACTCCTCGCCCGTGATCGTCTCCTTCTTGTACAGATAACGAGCCAGCTCATGGAGCTTAAACTTGTTCTCCTTCAGAATCTGCAGGGCGCGGTCGTGCGCATCCTCGATCAGCTTGGCGACAATTGCGTCCACGCGCTCGGCCGTACCGGGGGCGCAGGTGAGCGACGTATCCTGGTTGAGGTACGCATTTTGGACAGTACCGAGCGCCATCATGCCAAACTCATCGGACATACCAAAGCGCGTCACCATGTTGCGGGCGAGCTTGGTGGCCTGCTCGATATCGTTGGCAGCGCCGGTCGTCATCTCACCAAAGATGAGCTCCTCGGCAGCACGTCCGCCGCAATAGACGGCGAGCTTGTCCAAGACCTCCTGGCGCGTGGTCAGGAAGCGCTCGTCCTCCTCGACCTGCATGGTGTAGCCCAGAGCACCGCTCGTACGCGGCACGATGGTGATCTTCGTAACCGGCGCAGAACCCTTCTGGCGGGCGGCAACGATGGCATGGCCGATCTCGTGATAGGACACGACCTGTTTCTCGTGATCGGACAGCACCGTGGACTTACGCTGCTGGCCGGCGATGACGACCTCCACCGACTCCTCAAAGTCATCCTGAGTCGCGCGTTTGCGACCCTCGCGGACGGCGCGCAGGGCGCCCTCGTTGATGATGTTGGCCAGGTCGGCACCCGAGGCGCCAGGCGTGGCGCGGGCGATCGCGGTCAGGTCGATCGGCGGCTGCGTCTTCACGCTCTTGGCGTGCAGTTCAAGGATATTCTTGCGACCGGTCAGGTCGGGCAGCTCAACGGGGATGCGGCGGTCGAAGCGGCCGGGGCGCAGTAGGGCCGGATCAAGGCTGTCGGGACGGTTGGTCGCAGCGAGGACGACGATACCCTTGTGGTTATCGAATCCATCCATCTCGGTCAGCAGCTGATTGAGCGTCTGCTCGCGCTCGTCGTTGCCACTAAAGCCGCCGCCATCGCGCTTCTTGCCGATGGTATCGATCTCGTCGATAAAGACGATGCACGGGGCCTTTTCCTTGGCCTGCTTAAACAGGTCGCGAACCTTAGCGGCGCCGCGGCCGACAAACAT
>CABRZC010000153.1 GCA_902475375.1 uncultured Collinsella sp.
TCTGGGTGTTTGCGATTATGCCGTTCGATCCGTCGCTTGAGCACCTGCTGCTGGTTTACCCCGTAACCTGGCTCATCACGGCCACGATGTTTACCATCTACCACCACAGCGGCAACTGGCTCGGCCGCGCCACCGCCTAATGATCCGTAGGGGACGGAGGAAAACGGATCATTGACCTGGCGATAAGGCAAAATGATCCGTTTTCCTCCGTCCCCTACGGATCATTTAGTATTCGATGCCTTGGCGGGCTAGGAGGCCTTCGTCGAAGTAGTGTTTGACGGGGCGCATTTCGGTTACTAGGTCCGCGAGATCGGCCAGTGGCAGCAAGCCGCGGCCGGTGAGCACGAGCTCTGTGGTGGTCGGTTTCATTGCGATCAACGCTTCGACATCTTCGCGCGTCACAAAGCCTCGGCGCATGGCTTCTCCCAGCTCATCCAAGATCAGCATGTCTACCTGGCTAATCTGCTCGCGTGCGAGCTCCATGATCTGCGCGGCGCAAGCCTCGGGCGTGTCGCGGTCGGCTTGTACGATCCGTAGCCCCAATCGAGGAGCTGCGTCATGTTCGGCGCAGTGCAGCTTCTTGGCAAACTGAAGCATGAGCACGTTAAGTCCATAGCCCGTGGCACGCAGCGCGAGCCCCAGCGCAGCCGTCGTCTTGCCCTTGCCGTCGCCCGTATAGATTTGAACCTTGCCGACTTCCAGTGATGCCATCTCTGTCCTTTCGTGCCCGGCGTCGGTTTATCGCCGTTCGGGTTGGGTATTCTAGATAGCATTATCAACCCCAGTAGATGGAGTTCAAGCAGATGGAGATGGATGACAACAAACGTAGACGGAATATGATCCTCTACGTGCTCATCGCCTTCGTCGTCTACCTCGTGCTCTCGACCGTTCTGTTCCCCAACATCGGTCACACGCAGCAGATTACGAAGACCGATTACTCGACGTTTGTCAAAGCGCTCGATAAGAAGAGCGTCGACAAGGTCGAGTACAACACGGACGATTACACGATTTATTACACCAAGAAGGGCGAGGACGAGAATATCGCCTACAAGACGACCGGTGTGCCGAATGACGCGGGCTTTACCGATCGCGTGCTTGAGTCCGGTGCTTCGCTTGAGTCGGTCGTTCCCGATAAGAACTCGGGCCTGATGACCTACTACCTGCTCACCCTCATTCTTCCCATGGTGATTTTCTTCCTGATTGGCTGGTGGCTCAACCGCCGCATGAAGAAGGCCATGGGTGATGACGGTCCGTCGATGAACTTTGGCGGCGGTGGTTTTGGCGGCGGTGGACTGGGCAAGTCCGGCGCGCGCGTGATCGCCTCCAAGGACGTGGGCGTGACCTTTAAGGATGTCGCCGGCCAGGAAGAGGCCAAGGAGTCCCTCAAGGAGGTCGTCGACTTTCTGGAGAAGCCGCAACGATACGAGGAGATCGGCGCCAAACTGCCACGCGGCGCTCTCCTTGTCGGCCCTCCGGGTACCGGTAAAACCCTGCTCGCCAAGGCTGTGGCCGGCGAGGCGGGCGTGCCGTTCTTTAGTATTTCTGGTTCTGAGTTTGTTGAGATGTTTGTCGGCCGCGGCGCCGCTAAGGTTCGCGACCTGTTTAAGCAGG